>NZ_JBEXZT010000036.1:0-65136 GCF_040631275.1 Streptosporangium sp. NPDC020145
CGCTGGAACAGCTCCCACAGCTCGTCAGGCACCAGTCGTTGAAGGAACGCATCCACGAACGGTCTAACGACTGACGGCCAAATGAGTCACGGTCTAAGCCGGCCAGAGCCCCGGCCAGCAGGAGGATACGGGGGATATGCACAGTGCCAAACTGTATAGAAGTGGTGATGCCCTCCAAAAGGCATTAATCCATGCCGGCTCGCCGGTGGTAGGGCGGTGGCGAATCAACCGCATGTGCTTCGTACGACCCGAACATGCCCTCATGGCGCGTCACGCCAGATCCTGATGGTCAGGGTCCATCCACCGACTTCGAGGTGACGAAAACCCATGGCGCACAATGAGGGTGCCCCTCGACGTTTCTTGCCGAAATTCCTCGGTTGGCCAAGGCGGCCGCCGAAGGGGCGGAACAGCGGATGGCGCGTGAAGTCCGGCGGCTCGGTACGACCTGCTTGGCGACGCCGGGTCTCCAGGTGCGTTTTATCGGCGGTCGATCGGTGGTGTTGGAACCGCTGCCACCGGAAGGCGCGAAGCCGTACCGTCCGGCGGTGTGGTCCGAGCGCCGACCGATCGAGGGCGCCCGGTGGTTCCACGATGTGCGTCCGGTACGGCGCGCTGCTATAGAAGAGGCCATGGCCGACACCAGCGCACCTCCGAAGCGGATCGTGTGGCTGGTCCCGTTCGTTGTCAACGCCCTGTTCGGCTACCTGGCGCCTCTTCCGCTGGGGCTCGTCTGGTACTTCCTGGCCAACTACCCGTTGGCCGCCCTGGGCCTGACCGAACGGGACCCCACCGACAATGACGGAATCCTGCCGCACCTGATCCTGCTCGGCGGTGTGGGGATTTTCATCGCCCTGTGGGCGGCGCTCAATCTCGCGGTCCGGGCACTTTCGAGATTGCCCGCGAAGCCGTACTGGTCGGCCTCGGTGGCCCTGTTGCTCGGTCCGTTCGTCGTGATTGGGTTGTTTCCCGCCGCGTACGGCCTGTGGAAGACGCCGCTGGACTGGTTGTGATCCGGCGGCACCGCCTCAGCGGGGAGCCGTGACCGCTGTCCCGGCAGGGACCAGCAGGAAGACCTTGGGGCTGAGGCGTTCCATGTCGCCGCGTCGTCCGTAGATGAGGCCCGCGGCGAAGTCCACGAACTGTTCCGCCTCGTCGTCGGCGACCGCGGTGAGGTCCATCACGACGGGAATGCCCTCACGGAAGTACCGGCCCACGTGGCGGACGTCGTCGTAGGTGAGGGGACGAACTGTCTCAAGGATCACGAGGACAGTCTCCCTGAGCCGGCGGGGACATCAAGGGCGCACGATCTACGGGTGGGAGACGGATTCGCCTCTTGTGCCTTCTCACAGAAGCGGGGTCACGGGCTGGAACGACGTCGTGACGGCGCAGGCGCGCCGTCAGGTCAGGAGCAGGGTTTTGCCCAGGGCGTCGCGGGACTCGATCGCGGCGTGGGCGTCCGCGGCGTGCTCCAGGGGGAAGGTCTGGCCGATGACGGGTCTGATCCGGCCCGTGACCGCGGCCGACATCACCTGCCGGGCCCAGCCTCGCATCTTCGGGCCGAAGCCGAAGAGCTGCTCGACGCCGATCACCTTGATCCCGCGCTGTCGCGCCTGGGCGGGGTCGACGGCCGTGACCTCGCCGCTGGCGGCGCCGTGGATGGAGAAACGGCCACCGTCCGCCGTCAGCTCGAACGCGGTCCGGCCGATCTCCCCGCCGACCCCGTCGAACACCAGGTCGGGGCCCGCACCACCGGTCACCTCGCGCACCTGTTCCGCCCAGCCGGGGACGGAGTAGTCGACCACGGCGTCCGCGCCCAGCTCGCGAACCAGGTCCAGTTTCCGTGCGCCGCGCGCCGCCCCGACGACTCTGGCACCGGCCGCCCGGGCCAGCTGGGTCAGCAGGGTGCCGACACCGCCGCCCGCCGCCTCGACGAGTACCCACTCCCCGGGGAGGATCCCGGCCCCCTCGACCAGTCCGAACGCGGTGCTGCCGTCGGTGTGCAGGGCGGTGGCCTCGGGCAACCCCAACTCCTCGGGCACCGGGATCAGGTTCCCCACGTCGGCCACCGCGCGTTCGGCGAAGCCCCCGGTCATCCCGAGGTCGGAGATGACACGCCGCCCGGACCAGCTCGGATCCACGCCCTCTCCGACCGAGCTCACCCGTCCGGCGACCGTACCTCCCGGCACGTACGGCAGTGCGGGCCTGTTGTGCCACCTGTCGACACCGCGCCGGATCTGGGTCTCGACGAAGGTCACGCCCACGACGGACACCTCGACCACCACCTGGCCGGGGCCGGCGACCGGGTCCGGCGCCTCACCCGGGACCAATGCCTCGGGACCTCCGAAACGTGTCACCCGTACAACCCGCATGTCGACCACTCTCCCCGCACTCGGCTCGGTGCGGAGCAGTCTCCAACCTCGACTTGAGTTGAGGTCAACTCTGGTGGGCGGTCGGACGGACGCCGCGCGGTTCCAGGGCCGGTCATGGTGGGGACCCGGTGAACGGGGCCGGTCAGGATGTGGATTCCCTCGTCAGCCACTGGACCCACCCGGACAGTCCGGCCAGCCACTCCGAGTCCGAATCCAGGTTGTGACCGCCGTCCAGCGAGATCAGGTCGGAGTCCCTCGACTGGCTTCCGGACGCCTTGGCCTTCAGGGCGTGCACGATGAGGTTGGCCTGCACGAAGCTTTCCAGCTCAGACCCGGAGAGCCCCTTCCCTGCTCCGGCCGTCTGCGCCTGCCGCGCGACCTCGTGGTCGTAGTAGGGGGCGAGAAGGACGAGACCGTCGCGGATTTCGATGACACGGCGGTAGTAGCTGCGATGAACGCTCTGCCATCGCAGCACCTCGCGCCACCGTGACGTCTTGCTCGCGGTCAGGGAGAGATCGGGGAACTCCTCGTGGAGAACGAGCCACAAGGGTTCCAGCTGTCGGTACAGGCCTCTGTGCCGGGCCCGGACGGGTATCTCCAGGATCATTCCTGCGGCCAGGGGGTAGCCGAGCCCCAGTGCGAAGCCGGCGATTCCGATTCCGACCAGCAGTAGATAACCGGTGTTCGGGATCTGCAGCAGAGGCGAGTCAACCGTCGTTCCCAAGCTCTGAAGCAGCAGGACGGCGATTTTGAGGAACGCTCCGGCGATAAGAAGGTGGAGCGAGGCGTGGAAGATTCTCATCCCGAGGCGCACGTGGCGGCCGGCCGCCGCACGAGTGTACTTCCTCACCAGCTCCAGCGACCTCGTGAGGGTGTACGTCATGTAGGCCAGAGCGGTGATGAGAAAGATTCTGGCCTGGAGGTCGTAACCGTTCCGGAGATCCGCGGGGGCCTCACGCACCGTGGGCGAGGCGATGAACCAGGTGGTCACGAGTACGCCGCACGTCAGTAGCAGAAGAACGCGTTCACGGCGCATACGGCGAATGGCGTTCTGCCCGTATATCGAATAGAAGAAAAATGCGAGCACAAAATATGTGCCGAGAAGTGTGATGAGGTTGACGAACAGCTTCGGAGCCCCGAGCTGTACGCCGTCGAGAGCCGTCCTGACGCCCGGGAGGTTCACGAAGACGGACAGGAAGAGGCAGCCCACCCCGGCTGTGACGGCGCGCAGCGGCAGGTCCTCCGGGGCGCGGCGTACCTGGATGACCTTGATGGCCAGGATCGCGAAGACGACGAGGGTGATGACGGAGAGTACGAAGGAGATGCTCACAGCCATCCCTGGTGGTTGACCAACGACGTGTTCAGTTGTTTTCCCTGAGGGGCGTTCTCGTCCAGAAGGAGAGAGTGCGTGGCTTTGAGGACGCTGGCCCATTCAAGGATGATGGTGGCGATGAGTTCGGCTTCCCTTTCGTGGTCCGTGTCGTAGCACGTCCGCCGTAGTATTCGCGTGGCGGGGGGAAACGAGCTCGACGTCTGCGGTTCCTGACCGGCGATGTTCAGCTCGTCGCTTGGGTGGTCGGCGAAGATGTGGCCCAGTTCGTGCAGAATAATATGGTCCTGGTGGGGTGCGGAGGTCCTCTCCTGGTAGAAGATGTAGTCGGCTGATTCGGTCTGTACCCACAACCCCGAGGGGCCCGGTACCTCGAAAGGGTGGGGCACGAGCCTGACCGGTCGGTTGCGCCATTCGCCGAATCTTCTGCACAGGTCGGCGACGTCAAGCGGAGGGCGGATGTCGAGCTGTCGGAGCAGTTCGCGGCACCTTCGTCGCACTGTGCTTTCCCGCATATCGCTCCCCGTGTCCACCCTGTTTCCCGTGACCAATAAGAGGTGCCGTTCTCGTAGGTTCTGATGTTGATTCTCCGACGGCTTCCACGAGAGTGCGGAGATGTTTTCCCGAGGCCGCTGACCAGCGGCGGGAGGTTCGGGGCCGGGGCGGCTTCTCCCGCCCGAACCTGGTCCGCGTACCGGTGGTCTCCTGCCCGTGTACACCGGCGGCGTCCTGGTGACGAAGCCGGGCCTTTCCCGGCCATGGTGATTGTCGCGGGCACCCGTGGCGTGAGTGGCACCGTCCGAAAGGCAGATTTGTTCCTTTCCGAAACTCGGATCGAGAGCAATGCCCGGCCTCTCCCACGCCTCGGCTGGAACGGCACCGACCAGCCACACGATCATCTCCCCGTTGGGGAATACTCCCATGACATCGGTCCGGCGGTGGATTTCCTTGTTCAACTGCTCCTGAGAATTTTTGCCGCGCATCTGACGCCGGCGGCGAATCCCGATGGTCAGGTGAGTCCTGTGACCGACCCGTCCGCTGCCCCGTTCAACGCCATGGCAGGCGTCGTCGTCATAAGGTGAGGATTCCTGGTTTCCCGCAAGTGGTGGCGGCAGGGCGAACCACCGGTCCCAGCCCGTTGCAATGTTCCGGCGGCCGGGAGTTCACGAAGCCACGCAGGCGCGGGCCGCCGCTTTTCGCATGGGTCTTGTCCGTGCCGATCCAGGGGCCAGGTCATCCCGCTGGATGCGGATCTCGGCGCCTTCCTCATTGACGCAGAACTACACAGTGTGGGAGGAAGCCACTAGACTCCTCCAAGATCCGGTCCGGGAATCGCTGCTGACCACAGGTAAACGGGGAATTATGAACAGTCCGAGTACGGACCCGCGTGACATCAATGCCACGATGATCGAGAAGATCTTGCACATGCCCCTTCAGCCTTATCGTGAAGCGGCATACGCGTTGCGTGTCATCCAGACGCGAGGTCGTCACACCGGGCAGCCCCGCCGGACGCCTATCGCCGTTGTCCAGCTTTCCGGTGAACATTACCTGGTCGCGCCGAACAGGCAACGACAGTGGGTGAAAAATCTCCTCGCCTCTGGCGAGTGTCACGTTCACGGTGAGGAGAGGGGGCCGTCGCGAACTCTTCTTGTCGAAGGCGAGGAGGCGGCCCGGGTCATCAGAACGTATCTGTCCGTTCTGGACCTTCCCTTCGCGACCGAGGCGTTTCCGTTCGGCGCGGGCGACAGTCTGGAGACGATCGTTCCTCATACCGTGCGCACCGCTGTCTTCCGCCTGGAACCCGCCGAGGGAACGGGGGAGACGGCGTTCGATCCCGCGGTGGAGGTCTGAACCGCGCTTCGCCGGCCGGGGCCACGGGTGGACGGCCACCACGTGACCGTTCGGAGTTCCCGGGGGCATCCGAAGATCGCGTGATGGCTGTGGGTGGTGGTGTCGCTCCCGGCGGTTTACCGTCGGAACCCTGGTGCAACCGTCAACGACCATGCGGAAGGCGCGACGGCCTTCTGCTGTGACAACGGGATGTGTCGCTGACTACGGTTGGGCATCGGGTTCGGCCTCGGAGTCGAACGGCGGCAGGCCTTCCATCTCACGGATCACATTGACGATCTTGGTGAGACTCTCCACCCCCATCGACGACAACCCCACGGCTCGCATCGCGACCTTGCGTATACCTACGTTCTGCATCGCGATTCGCAGCTCCAACTCGGCGTCGACTTTGGCGGCATAGGCTTCGTCGAAGAAGTACGCCAAGTCGACGCCGAAGAAGTCGGCGATACCGGCCAGATGGGAGACCGACAGGTCGTCGGTCTTGCCGGTCCGTATCCGCCAGAGTGTCGTGTGTGAGATCGGGGTGCCTCGCTCTGTGATCTCCCTGGCCACCTGTTCGTAGCTGTAAGAGGTCCCGTCTTGCTGAAGGACGGTCAGAAACAGGTGGTCAACTAGCTCCGCCAGTGGCTGGCGATAGGCCCTCGCAGACATGGCTCCCTCCGGTCGTAGTACTTGAGAGTGAGGCTTCTCGTAGCACTGGAAAGTGATGTCCCCCTCGGATGCCTCACGCAAGCTTGACACCGAATGTACCGCCGTGCAAACTTTCGATACGTTCATAACGTGCCAGATATGGAAATTTATTGGCATAACTGACGTGTTGGGGTGCGTGGCTGTTCGTTCCTGCATCCCGGAAGCTTGCTGATTCAGGCCGGCGTGCTGCCCCCTGGCGGCTGTGATCGGGGGATCCGTCGTCCGGCCGAACGAGATCGGGGCGAGGGGATTGTTCGGTGGGATGCCGTGACCGCTTCATCGACCAAACGCGACTGTTCCCGCACATGTACGCTGCGTGCCCGGTCGTCTACATGTCGGATGGGGCGTTTCTCCGCAGGGGCGTTTTTTAGGGGGTGCGGACGTGTGTGATCCAGGGCGGCCGCCTCACCGTTGCCGCGTTTTTCTTCGGACGGACTTGAAGGTGGATCTTGGGGGTGACTCCGGTTCTCCCGGAACGGTTGCCGGCTCTGTGAGGCGATGCTGGAGATGCGTATTTCCTCGGAGGGGGCGGTGGGGAACAACCGGTGACGACATTGATCGGTTCCGCGGGCAGGGGAACGCGGGAGAAATCTCTCGGGACGGTGTCGGTCGCATGGCCCGCCGACGGTCGGCCCGGTCGCTGCCGATGATGCGGTGAACGTCGTACCGGTTCCGTGCGCCTTCCGGTGGGTCTGATGTGCGGACGAGGAGGTCGGGGGTTCTCGTGCCTGACTCCCTGTCCGGGTGGCCGGGATGTGAGGGAAACGGTGTGACCGGGGGAATTCTCTCGACCTTCGCTATATCTCGATATACATTGATGTAATCGGCTGGAGAGCCTATGAGGTTCTGGGGATGCGCAAAGTTTCCTAATCCATTTGGGTTGTTTGCTGCAATGCAAAGGTGAGCTATGGCAACAGGCGCGACGGCTCCATTCCGTATCCTCGGCCCTATCGATCTGCACGACGGTGAAGTACCTATTTCCATTTCACCCGGCAGGCAACCGATCATCCTCGGTGCTTTGCTGCTGCAGGCCAATCACATCGTCAGTACCGAGCACCTCATCGACGCCGTCTGGGGTGAGGACCCCCCGCCGAGCGCGCGCGGCCAGGTACAGATCTGCATTTCAGCACTGAGGCGGCTGCTGGCCCTCATCCCGGCCAAGGGAGAAATCATTCGGCGTTCGCCCGGATACTGTCTGCAGATATCGCTGGAAGATCTGGACTCCTACCGTTTCGAAACGATGGTGAGGGAGGCCGACCACCTGGCGCAGGTGGATGCCGCCGAGGCGGCGGCCACATTACGGCAGGCGCTCTCCCTGTGGCGCGGCCCCGCTCTCGGCGGTGTCGTCAGCCGCCTGCTGGAGGGCAAGGCGCTGCGGCTGGACGAGGCCCGGCAGGCCGCGCTGGAGTGCTGCATAGACATCGAGCTGAGCCTGGGCAGGCATCGTGAACTGGTCGGTGAGCTGACCGACCTGGTGGAGCACACCCCGCTGCGTGAACGGCTGCGCGGTCAGCTCATGCTCGCCCTGCACAGGTCGGGACGGCAGGCCGACGCGCTGGAGGTCTACCGCATGGGGCGAGCCCTGCTGGTGGGCGAACTCGGCCTGGAACCGGGGGAGAAGCTGCAGCGGCTGGAGGCGGCCATCCTCCAGGGCGACGACTCGCTGCTGCTCGCCGATTCGGGAAGGGAGGCCGTCACGCTCACACCGGATCAGCCGGCGCCCTCCCTGCGGATTCCCCCGCACCAACTGCCCGCCGACATCCAGGACTTCACCGGCCACGACGACCTGGTGGACGCGGCCGAGGAGTTCCTGCGCGTCAGTGGCAACACCGCGACGCCGGTCGTGGTGATCACCGGCAAGGCCGGTGCCGGGAAGAGCTGCCTGGCCGTACACGTCGCGCACCGTCTCGCGAAGGTCTTCCCCGAGGGCCAGCTCTACCGGGACATGCGAGGCAGTCAGCAGCAGAACGCGCCCGTGGCGGACGTGCTCGGCACCTTCCTGCGCTCGCTGGGGATCCACGGCCCCGCCGTACCCGGGAGTGTGGAGGAGCGGATCGCCATGTACCGCAGTCTGCTGGCCGACAAGCGGATGCTGGTGGTCCTTGAGGACGTGGTCAGCGAGACCCAGGTGATGCCGCTGCTTCCCGGCAGCGGCGGCTGCGCCGTCATCATCACCAGCCGGGCCCGCCTGACCGGCCTGCCCGGCGCGCTGCAGCTTGAGGTGGACGTCATGGAGGAGGCCAGCTCCCTGGCGCTCATCGCCAAGGTCATCGGAGCCGACCGGGTGGCGGCCGAGCCGAACGCCGCCTCCGCCCTGACCCACATGACCGGAGGGTTGCCGCTCGCCCTGCGGATCGTGGCGGCCCGGCTGGCCGCCCGCCCCCACTGGTCGCTGGCCTCGATGGTGCGAAGGCTGACCGACGAACGGTATCGCCTCGACGAGCTGGCCCACGGTGAGATGGTCGTCAGGAAGAGCCTGTCACTCACCTACGACGGGATGGGCGAGACGGCCCGTCGGCTGCTGGACCTGCTCGGCCTGGCGGAAGGCGAGACGATTCCCTACTGGTTCGCCGCGGCCGTACTCGACGGCGAGACGTATCGGGCCATGGACCGCCTTGAGGAGCTCGTCGACGCCCGGCTGCTGGACGTGGCGGGCATCGACGGCGGTGGTTACCCGCGCTACAAGTTCCACGGCCTCATCCGCGCCTTCTCACGGGAGAGGTTGGACGAGCACGAGGACGACACGGGCAAGACGGCCGCTCTCGAACGCGTGCTGGGCTGCTGGCTGCACCTCGCGGAGGAGGCGCATCGGCGGCTGTACGGCGGTGACTACACCCTGCTGCACGGGGACGCGCCGCGCTGGAGGTTGCCCGAGGACCAGCTCGACCGCCTCCTGACGCGTCCCCTCGACTGGCTGGAGCAGGAACGGGCCAATCTCTGCGCGGCGGTGGTCCTGGCCGGAGAACACGGTCTGGTCGAGGTGTGCTGGGACCTGACGGTCACCTTGGTCACCCTCTTCGAGACACGCAGCTACTTCGAGGACTGGCAGGACACTCACGAGAGCGCCCTCAGCGCCGCTCGGCTGGCCGGTAACGAGCGAGGGATGGCGGCGCTCATGTGTTCACTCGGCTCGATGCACCTCAACCAGCAGAGGCCGGCCCTGGCACGGCCCCTGCTGGAGCTGGCCTTCACCCGGTTCCAGGAGCTCGGCGAGACGCACGGAATGGCGCTGGCGTTGCGGAACCTCGCGATGCTCGAATACCGCCAGGGCTCACCGGACAGGGCAGAACACCTGTACAGGCAGGCGCTCACCGGTTTCCAACAGGTCGGCGACCTGGTCGGGGAGGCCCACGTCCTGGCCAAGCTCGCCCAGATCGAACTCGACGGGCGACGGTACGCGGAGGCGGAGGCGCAGCTGGGCCATGCGCTGAACATCGCCAGACAGACGGGCAGCCTCCGGGTGGAGGCCCAGGTGATGCACAAGCTCGGCAAGGCGCATCTTCTGAGCGCGAACTACAAGCAGGCCGAAGAGGTGGGGAGCGCCGTTCTGCGAATGGTGCGGGAGAACAGCGACATCATCGGCGAGAGCTACGCCCTGCACAGTCTCGGCGTCGTCTACGGTCATCGCCGGAAGTTCGATCTGAGCGAGCGGGCCCTGCGTCACGCGGCTGAGATCCGGGAAAGCGTCATGGACGATCTCGGCGCGGCTCAGATACGGCTCGACCTGGCTCGGGTCCTGGCCGTCCAGGGAGACGTCGTCCAGGCGCGGGAGCTGGCGGAGAAGGCTCAGGCGCTGTTCCAGGAACGGGAGGCGACGCAGTGGACAAGGGAGGCCGGGAGGATCATCGCGGACCTCGTCGTCCGAGAGCGAAGTGGAAGGCTCGCTGAGAGATGAACAGGCCGCAGCTCGAAACGGTGAACACGTCGGCGAAACCCGTCTGCTCGCCGGCGGTCGTCTCCGTCGTGCTGCCGATGACGACGACGTGCTCCCCGCAGGCCGAGACCATGATCCTGCTCACCGAGTAACGGCGGAGACCGGCGTGCCGCTGGTGGTAGCGTTCCAGTTCCTCTCTTCCGTAGATGGTCAGCTCCGGGCGGTGCAACACGGCGTCCTTCTCGAAGAGAGAGGTGTAGGCGTCGATGTCACCGGAATTGAGATACTCGTAGCTCAGCTGGGCGTGGTCGGCGGCCATGGTCGCCAGGTGGGCGCTACGGACGCTTCCAGGGGGCTGTTCGTCGTGCGGCACGAGGGTCAGCCCAGCAGGTTTCGCCGGGCCAGGTAGGCAACGGTGACGCAGTGTTCCGTCACCCGGCCGCCGAGCGCCTCCGCGGTGGCCTCGATGTCCCGCAGAAGGGCGTCCCTGACCGGTTCGGAGAGTTCCCGGACTGCGGCGAAGGTGGCGTACAGCCGGGAGAGCTCCTGGGCCGACATCGTCATCGGCCACTGGATCACCTCCGTCCGGATGCCCTCGAAGGAGGCGGCGCCCAACGCTTCGATCCAGACATCACGGTCGAACGGTCCGACAACATCCAGGACTCCCGCAGGGCGGTGGTGGCGAAGAACGGCGTTGAGCGCGCTGCGGAAAGGAGTGGGCCTTGCCGGGTTTCCGTAGACGGTCCACCACGCCGCGATCCAGCCACCGGGGCGAAGCAGGCACGCGATCCTCCGCAGAGCGGTGGACCTGTCCAGCCAGTGCAGGCTTGAGGCGCACACCACAAGGTCGAAGTCCCCGCTGAGGTCGGGGAGCGCGTCGAAGTCACCTTCGATCACGGTGAGCGGCCGGTCGTGGAACTCGGCACGGAGCCGGGCCGCGAAGTCGGCCCCCAGTTCCACGGCGCAGACATCGGCGCCCCGGTCCAGCAGTTCCCGGGTGGCCTGCCCGCTGCCCGCGCCGATCTCCAGGACCTTGGCGCCGGGGCGCAGTGCGCCGGCCTCCTCAAGAAGCCGGTAGGCGCGGGTGGGGTAGCCGGGCCGCGATGAACGGTAGCCGTCCGCGTCCTTGTTGAAGAGCTCGCGACGCCGTACGCGATTGTCAGTATTCATAATGAAAAATCCCTCATGTCTTTTTTGCCCCTTCTAGGGAGAGCACAGAAGGCACCTCTTCCGGGGCCACCAGCCGCAACAGGGACAGGCAGGCTCCGGCCCTTCCGGTGAGCAGCCCGGGAAAACGGCCGCCGTGCGCGTGTGCGACGACGGCGCCGCTCGCCACGAGATCCCGCCTCATCCGCCGGTACGGCTCTCGCCCCAGCCGGGGGAGGCGTTCGGCTGTGAGCTGGAGGAACTCCAGACCACCAAGCCCCCCGTGGCAGAGACCGTGGTCGGCGGGCGGGTTTTTCCTCGTGACCACGGGCAGGGCTCCGGCCACCTCTTCGACGAACGCCGGGGAGGGCCGCAGGCGGTGGGCGAGCAGCCGGGAGACTCCCGTTCCCGCGGCGCCGCTGCACCAGTGGGGCTCAGAGGCCGTCATGCCCCGGCCGGAGGCCAGGGCCTGGAGTCCCGCCTCCTCTGCTCCGGCATCCTTCAGGGCCCGGCCGGACCTGAGCAGCGCCCAGCCGATTCCGGCCCTCCCGTTGGCGAAGCCGTCGTCCACGTCATCCCACGGAGAGCCCGTCAGCCGCTCGACGCAGAGGGCGATCGCCGGCTTCAGCCCGGAGAGGCCATGTCGTTCGTAGAGGTCGCAGGCCACCACGGCCGCCCCGGCCAGCCCCGAGACCAGGCCGGGTTCCCACCGCTCACCGATGTTCCTGATGAAGAGCGGGGTCCAGTGGTCGATGACGTCGAGGTGGGTCTCGTCGGCGGTCAGCACCGCCAGGTGCGCCAGGACGTAGAACGTACCCGCCATTCCCGTGTACGCGCCGACCAGCCGTTCGTTCCGCAGTTCGGCGAGAACCGGACGCATGCTCCGTGACGCCAGCCCAAGATAACGATCATCCCCGTACACCTTCGCCGCGTAGCCAAACATGAGGGCCATACCGGACAGCCCGTCGTACAGCCTTGTGGGAAGTGCCCCATAGGTGCGTGGCTCGTCGCTCGCGCTGTCTCCGGCCAGACCGATCCAGGTACAGTCCGTTCTTCCGAGGATCGCCTCGTCGGCCAGCGCGTCGACGGCCTCACGGGTGCTGTCCCGCAGGCTCCTCCGCCCGGAAGCCGGGCGGGAGGAGGCGAGGACGGAGGGGGGCGAGGAGTGCGGCAGGGTGCTGAGAGCGGAGGTCAGGATGTCCAGCTGGGCGGCACGGTCCTCGGCGCCGAACATCCGCAGCCTGCGCTCGACCGCCTCACAGCCCGTCTCGTGGAAGAAGCCGTCGATCTCGCCGCCCTCCCCGAAACGGAGCGAGGTCGACGAGGCGCTGGTGAAGAAGCGGGGAACGTCCCCGGCCAGCAACTGGCCTCGCTCCGCCTCGGCCAGCAACCGGTCCCGCTCCGCCTCGGCCGGTTCGGGCCAGAGCTCCCCCGTCTCCAGGGGCTCTCGAAAACGACGAGGATGATGGAGCTCGCCCAACAGCACGCCGTAGACCTGGGTCGGCCGGGGCAGATAGCGGATCTCGGCGTCGCGGAACCGGCGGACCAGCGCGAGGAAGGCGGGCTTGTTCGCCGCGATGGCGTCGTAGGCCTCCAGGAATCCCCGGACGACATCGGGGACGTGGGCCGCGGGCTGAACCCGCCCGTGGTTCAGGAAGGGAAGGTTCCCGGTCTTCTCCAGGGTCGCGGGTATCAGCCCTGTCCGCATCACGTCGGTGAACGGCGCGACCAGGGCGAGCCTTCTCAGCGACCTCGGACCGCCCAGCCCACCGCCTATCGCACTGGTTTCCAGGGGGAGCTGCCGTCCGGGGACCATCGCGGTGGCCAGGACGCTTCGGGAGAGCGACGCGAAGGCCCTGTCCGCGGCGGAGTCCGCGACGGCCGAGGAGGAGGGCGAGGGCTGGAGAACGGTTTCGAGATCGATCGGAACGGGGAACTCGCCCGCCGCCCTGAGGTTCTCCATGTGGATGTCGGTGGCGGCCAGACAGGTCAGCAGCGCGGCGCAGGAGCCGATCCGGCGGTAGAATCTGCTGATTGCCTCGCGACCGGAGGCGGGACTGTGACCGATGAACTCGCACCAGCCGTACCGGCCCCGGTTGATGACCCGCATCGCCCGTAGTTCGGCCCTGTCGCCGTGGTCGCCGAGACCGTTCAGGTCGTTGAGCAACGTGACGGCCTGGCCGTACAGCTCCTCGGCGTCGAGTGGCCGGGGCTTGTAGATGACCCGGACTCCGCCGTGGAAGGCCACCTCTGTGACGGATCGGCCGCCGTCGTGCGGATCCCCGAGGCCGCAGCGGAGCGCGTCGACCGTCGTCGTGCCCTCCGATATCCATCCATGCCGCCGAAGCAGAGGAAGATCGGTGGTGAGCCGGGAGAGCAGCTCCAGGGAGTTCGTCAGCCAGTTCTCCGCATGGCTCAGCAGAGCCCGGCCGAGCCCGGGGTACCTGCCGGAAAGAGCGGCGAGGTAGGACGGGTCACCCAGCAGGTGGTCGTTGTAATGGCGATATCTGTCCTCGGGAGTCTCTCCGGTGAGCAGCCCGCCGGTCCGTGACTCGTTGAGCTCGAAGATCAGAGTCTGGTGGCTGACGGAGACCAGGCCGTCGATCAGGTTCGCCGTCAGGGAGTCCCAGGCGTCCTCGGTGAGGACGTCCTCGAAGGCCGCGGCCTTCGCTCTCAGGAGGCTTCGGTGACGGTCGGCGAACCTTTCCACCAGCCCGCAGAAAGGGACCTGGTCGTAACGGGTTCCGTAGAGCCTCACCGGGACCTTCACCCGGACAGGGCCGGCGGGGCGTGAGCGTA
Organism: Streptosporangium sp. NPDC020145; assembly: GCF_040631275.1. NCBI lineage: Bacteria > Bacillati > Actinomycetota > Actinomycetes > Streptosporangiales > Streptosporangiaceae > Streptosporangium > Streptosporangium sp. NPDC020145. The sequence goes on from NZ_JBEXZT010000036.1 coordinate 14,057, forward strand.
TCTCGTCGATCACGGCATTCCTCAGGCGCGCCGGCCGGAAAGGAGCTGGCTGCCGACGAGTTCCCGATAGAAGCCGTCCGCCGCCAGCAGTTCCTCGTGGGTTCCGCTGGCACGCACCCGCCCGCCCTCCAACACCACGATGCGGTCGGCCCCCACCACGGTGGAGAGCCGATGGGCGATCATGACGACCGTGGTCGTCTTCGCCACGGCGGTCATCGTCTCCCGCAGCGCGAGCTCGTTGGCCGCGTCGAGCTGGGAGGTCGCCTCGTCCATCAGCAGGATCCGCGGACGACGCAGCAGGGCACGTGCGATGGCTATCCGCTGACGCTGTCCACCGGAGAGCGTCGTGCCCCGGTGGCCGATCCGCGTTTCGAGACCGTCGGGCAGGTTCGCGACGAACTCGGTGAGCCTCGTCCTGGCCAGCGCGTGTTCCAGCTCCTGTTCGGAGACCTCCTGCGTGGCGTAACACAGGTTTTCCCTGAGCGTGCCGGCCAGAACGGGGGCGTCCTGCTCGACGTAACCGATCTGCTGACGCAGTTCGGCCAGCGGCCACTGCCGCACGTCCTTGCCGTCGAGCGTGACGATCCCCGACGACGGCTCGTAGAAGCGCTCCAGCAGGGAGAAGAGGGTGGTCTTTCCGGCGCCGGACGCGCCCACGACCGCCGTGACCTCGCCGCCGGCGACGGTGAAGCTGACCTCGCGCAGGACGGGCTCCTCGCCGTAGCCGAAGGAGACCTTCTGGAAGGCGGCCGTGGCCTGCCGGTAGACGGGCTTGTCCACCGTGGCCGTGGGCCGCCCCTCCGCCTCGACCGGCAGGTCCTCCACTTCGCGCATGCGACGTACGGCGGCCAGGCCCACCTGCATCTCCGTGGCGCCCTGCACGAGGGTCGCGATCGGCTGGCCCAGGTTGAACAGGTACAGCAGAAACGCCACCAGCGAGGACACGGGGAGATCACCGGACGCGACCCGGGCGGCCCCGGCCCCGAGCACGGTGAGGAAGGCCACCTGGATGGCGAGCCCCGAGGAGACCCGGGCGAGCGCGGCCCACTTCGCCGCGCCGACGGTATGCCGCCACGCCTGGTCGACGGCGGTTCCCAGCCGGGATATCTCGGCGCTCTCCATACCGCTCGCCTTCACGGTGCGGAAGGCGCCGAGCGCCCGTTCCAGAGCCGTCGTGATCTCTCCGACCGACTGCTGCACACCCTGCTGGGCGCGCGAGATCCTGGGCATGGCCAGGCCGACCACTCCCAGAATGAGGATCAGGATGCCCGCGGTGACGGCGAGCAGCGGAAGGTCGAGCAGGGCCATCAGCGTGATGCCGCCGACGAGCATGAGGGCGCCGCTGAGCGGCTCCACCAGGGCTTGCGAGGCGGCGCCGCTCAGAAGCGTCGTGTCGGAGGTCACCCGTGAGATCAGGTCGCCGGGGCGGTCCAGCGCGTCGACCCGTAAACGCATGATCCTCGTGATGAGGTTGCCACGGGCGCGGCACACGACGGACGCCGCCACCCGTTCCAGCAGGTAGGTGCCCCACGCGGCGCAGAGCGCGCTGAGGACGACGAGCCCGACGAGTGCCAGCACCGGGCTCCACGACGTCCCTCCCACGCCGATCGCATCGATGACCTGCTTGGCGACCAGTGGCTGGGCGAGTCCGGCCGCGGTTCCCACGAGGTTCAGGGCACCGCCCGCCAGGAGCGGCCCGCGGTGTGGAAGGCTGTGGCTCGCCAGGAGCCGCCAGGCGGGCAGGCGTGTCCGGATGTCTCCCGTCGTGGCGTTCATCAGCCCATCTCGAATCGGTTGAGGCTTCTCATCGCCGTACGCGAGGCCACCAGGCATCCGGCGACGGCGGTGACCAGCCCGACCAGCCCGAAGGTGGCGAGGGTGCCCACGGGCATCGCCCGTACGGCCGCCGCGACGTCTCCGCCCGCCATGAGGAAGGCCATCCACGCGGTCGCCATCACCCCCAGCAACCAGGCGGGGACGACCGTCAGCACCATCTCGTAGACGACCATCACGATGATCTGCCGCGGGGCCGCGCTGATCTGGCGGAAGGAGTTGAACTCCCCTGCGCGGTCCACCGCGCTCAGCACCAGCGCGCTGACCGCGGCCAACAGGAGGAAGCCGCCCACCAGAACCACGGCGAGGATGCCGATGCTGGAGGTGCCGGCCGCGCGCTCCGCCACGTACCGCTGACGGAACTCCCCCGTCGACTCGACCTTGACCAGTCCGCTCCCTCCGGCGACGTCGTGGAGTCGCGACTGCGCGGCGGGTTCGGCCTGGACCAGGATCCGGTTGTAGGCGGGCGTGGCCACATGGCCCGAGAGGGCACGGCCGGGCAGCAGCAGACCCTCCTGGCCGCCCTTGTCCAGGCCGAAGACGGCCGTGACCGGCAGGACGACCGGGGACGACGCGCCCGTGATGCGTACCTCCACCCGGTCTCCGAGCGAGATGCCACGCTGCTGCGCGTAGGAGTGGCCCACGGCGACTCCCTCGTCGGAGAGTCTGCCCTGCTGGATCTGGAGGTCGAGCAGCCCGTCGACCTTGCCGGTGGTCACGGTCGCGTAGGTGGCGGCGGTGTCCTGGATCCCCCCGGCCGATCCCGTGCGTACGGGCGTGGCCTGAGCCCAGGCGTCCCACAGGCCGACGGTGGCCGTGACACCGGCGATGCCCGCCACCTCCTGCCGGGTCTTCTCACTGAGCCCGATGTAGGCGTCGCGGATCAGCGGCGTCCTGAGGATGTAGTCCGCGCTGATCCGCTCCGCCGCCTCCTCCGTCGTGCTGAGCGTGTAGAGCGGGAGGCTGCTCAGGGCCCACCCCGCGATCGCCACTCCCACAGCGAGCGGTGCCACGACCCCCGCGTACCGGCGGTGCTGGAACCGTACGTTCGCGGCGGCCAGATAGCCGCTGACCGAGGAGAGCGCGGTGATGGGGGCACGGCTGGCCCGGGCCAGTCCGTAGACCACCCAGGAACCGATGAACCCGATGCCGACCATGACCAGCCCGCTCGCCAGCACGCCGTAGACGCCACGCAGGGCGGGCGGCATCAGACCGGTCATGCCAAGGACCTGGACGGTGCCCGCGCCGGCCAGCGCCAGGACACCCACCACGATCTTGAGAGTGCTCTTCCCGGTCTGCTCGGTCACCGCGACGGAGTCGGCAAGAGCCTCCGCGGGCCTGATTCTCAACGCGGTGCGTGCCGTCAGCCAGGCGGCCACCTGGCCGGCCAGGATGGTGGCGACGAGGGCCAGAACCATCGGCTGCGCGCTGTAGCTCACCCGGAACGCCGGGTTGAAGATCTCCCTGGAACGCAGGGCGACAACGAGCAGTTCGGCCATCCCCAGCCCCAGGACACCTCCGACGACTCCGCCGACCAGCGTGAGGATCAGTGCCTCCGCGTGGCAGAGGGACCTGACCTGACCCGGGGTGGCGCCGACCGCCCTGAGCAGGGCGAGCTGCCGGGAACGGCGGCGGATCGACGTGATCAGCGCGCCGCTGATCACGGTGATGGCCATGAGGGCGACGATCGCGGTCAGCATGCTCATGGTCTGTCCGGTCGCCCGGTCGTCGGGCAGGCTTCCCTCCAGTACGCCGCGGTCGGCTCCCGCGGCCACGCGCAGGGTCGGCAGCCCCGCCGGTCCCGGGGCGTCACCCCGGACCGTCTGGCTCAGCAGGGATTCGGCCTCCGCCGCGACCGTCGCGGGGCTGAACCCGGAGTTGACGGAGATCCCCAGCGCGTCCACCCGTCCGGCGCCGCGTCCGGCCAGCTCGGCGGCGCGCTCGTCGGCGAAGAAGAGCGTGCGCTGGTAGGGCAGCGGCCCTGTTGAGGATCCGGGCTCCGCCGTCCCGGCCAGCCGGTAGGTACGGCTCGCGCCGGCCACGAGCACCGGCACCGGCTGTCCGAGAGACACCCCGGCCGCCTCGGCCAGCTCCCGGTCCAGCACCACCTCGTCGGGGCCGGCGGGCCACCGGCCCTCACGGAGAGCGAAGGGGGTGAGTTTCGCGCTCGCCGCGGCGTGACCGAACTGCGCGATTCTCGTGAGCGGAAGCACCGGCTGCCCGTGCCTGTCCAGCACGATCGCGGTGAACGTCAGCTCCGGCACGACCTCGCGGACGGAGGAAAGCCCCCGGACCCGCTTGACCGCTTCCTGGGTGAACAGCCCCGTGCCCCCTCCCGCCACGACGGGGACGGCCGAGTACCGTTCGACCGGTGCCTCCGCGTGCGTCGCCGAGTACTGGATGACGGCGAACGCGTTGATCAGGCCGGACCCGATGGCGATCATCAGGAACGCCCCGAGCAGCACGCCCGGCTGACGCCGCAGCGTGCTCCATGCGATGGACAGCATCAGTCCTCACCTGCCAGACGCGTCATGGTGGCGGCCACCCGCTCGGGGGTGGGCGCCGTCATGACGTCGACGATCCTTCCGTCCACGAGGAAGAGCACCTGGTCGGCGTGGGCGGCGGCGACCGGATCGTGGGTCACCATGATCACGGTCTGGGCGAGTTCGGTGACGGCGTCGCGCAGCACCGACAGCACCGCCTTGCTTGAGGCCTTGTCCAGGGCACCGGTCGGTTCGTCGGCGCAGAGGACGCGTGGCTTGGTGATCAACGCCCGGCAGATGGCCACCCGCTGCTGCTGCCCGCCGGACAGCTCGTGCGGCCGGTGGCTCAGGCGGTTGGCGATGCCGGCGCGACTGGCGAGTTCGTTCATCCAGGCCTGGTCCGTGGCACGGTGCGCCAGCCGGAGGGGGAGCGTGATGTTCTCGGCGGCGGTGAGCGCCGGGATCAGGTTGAAGGCCTGGAAGACGAAGCCGATCAGGTCACGGCGGATGGTCGCCAGCTTCTTCTCCGACATCCCGTTGAGGCGGTGCTCGCCGAGGAGAACCGAGCCGTCGGTGGGTTCGAGCAGTCCCGCCACGCACTGCAGCAAGGTCGTCTTGCCGGAGCCCGAGGGCCCCATCACCGCGGTGAAGGAGCCCGGCGTGAAGGACCACGTCACGTTCTTCAGCGCGGTGACGGTGGTCTCGTTCGCGCCGTAGACGTGACTCACCTGCTCCAGACCCACGGCGGATGAGAGCCGCTGTTCCACGGAGGTCTTCTGCACAGTCATGAGCGGACCGACACTTTCATGGTGATGAAGAAATGAATGATCTCGTCGGGGTTCTCACCGATGGGCTCCCCCTCCGCCTCGACCCACGCGTGGGCCTCGAAGGGGTGGGTGCTCACACCCGCGCACCAGTCCGGCCAGCTGCCCGCCGCCCGGCACATGAGGGCGATCGCGATGGATCGTTCGAGGCAGCGCGGGCCACCGTGCCTGAGGCTCAGGCCCACGATCGCGTTTCTGGCCCGCTCCGCCTCCTCCGCGGTCGCCGCCCTGGCCCCTTTGCTCAGGGAGCGGAGTACGGCGTGCAACCGGTAGGGGGCGCAACGGGCCAGCGGCCAGGCCAGGAGGATGGCGGCCAGCACGACGGGGCGTAGCCGCCAGGGGGGCGCGGTGGCCTGCTGAAGCGCCACCATCTTGGGACTCACCGGGTCACCAGCTTGGCCGCGGCCAGCTTCTCGATCATCTGCTGGACGTCGTCGGCGGCCCGGTCCGCCGCGTCCGGGTACCGTTCACGCAGCACCGCGACCGCCGATTCGAGGTCCCCCTCGGCCATGAGGCACTTCAGCACGATCGCCGCGGTGTCGTTGGTCTGCCAGTATCTGCCGCGGCGGTTGTCCAGAAGGACCGCCCCGGTGTCGGTTTCGGTGAACGTCACATGCGCGGGCAGACGCCAGGCCATCACGGTGCTCCTTCACGGTCGGCTGTGGATCGAAGCCAGAGTTCGACACCCAGCGTGGAGTCGAACGGCATGAACGGCCGTGCGTCCGCGTGCTCTCCGAAGAGGACCGGGCGGATCGCCTCAGGGTCGATGAGACCCATCCTGGCCAGGTGTGAGTCCTCGCACATGGCCCAGAGCTCGTGCCGGTGCCGGCGCAACCCCTCGTAGAAGTCGGTGCTTCCGTCGGCCTTGGTCTGGCGGTCGAGGACATGGGGGACCAGCCCTCGCATCGCGGTGGCGAGGACGGGTTTCATGTGGGTGGGCGAGATCCGGTCCTCAAGGCGGATGGAGAGCGCAGCCTCAAGGACACGGTCATCGGTGTACGGAGCCTCCAGCAGGATGCCGAACTGCTCCGCGATCCGGGAGACTCCGCGGATGATCCAGCCGTTCGCCTGTACGGCGCGGATCATCTCGTGCTGGACCGGCAGGGGGGAGAACGGTTCGGGGCCCGCGGCCGCCGCCTCGCGGATCAACCTGCGCGCGGTCAGCACGGCCTCCTCGGTTGCCCAGGGTGGCATGCGGAGGGACGGTTCCCACCCGGTCTCGTATCCCCAGACCCGCTGGTCGGTGAGCTGGTCGGTGCTCCTGGCCAGCCAGCGGGCGTAGGGCTTGATGGCGGACATCTGGCGCACCGTGGTGGCCAGGTTCCAGCGATATCGTGACGCGGCGGCCCTGATGTGCCGCATGGACCGTCGCGGTTGTTGGCGTGACAGAGAGTGCAGGCAGGTGGTGGTGGCGAAGAACAGCTCGTCGCCCCCCGTTCCCTGCATGTGTCGGGTGGCACCGGTTTCGGCGGCCAGCCGCAGCACGTGCTCGATGCGCGCGCGGGGGCGGGCCAGAGGAGCAGGCCCCTCAAGGTCGAGCCGGGCCTCGGCCAAAGGGGAGTACAGGGCGGGGCCCGTGCCGCGCGGTACGGTCAGATGCCGGGCGTGCGGCAGGTCGGTTCTGCAGAGGTCGGTCCAGTGCTTGTCGTCGTTCAGGCTGCCCGAGGCCTCGTAGTGGACGGTGACCAGCTCACTGCTCTTCCCGGCGGCGAGGAAACACAGGCTGGTGGAGTCCACTCCGCCGGAGAAGTCCGAGCTGAGGACGCCGGTTCCCCGGCTTCTGGCCGTGACCGCGGCGTCCAGGGCCTCGCGGACCTTCACCGCTCCCTCGGCCAGCGGGACCGTGGGCTCGGGAGGCGTCCACCAGGGCACCTGGCGATCGGCGCCGTTGGCGGAGATCTCCAGGTAGCACCCCGGTGTCAGGGCGCGGACGCCCTTCCACATGCTCACCTCGTTCAACGGCCACGGCGCTCCGAACGGGGTGAGCAGGTGTAGCGCCAGACGTTCCTCATCGATCCCGGCCCCCGTGAGCTCGGCCAGACTCTGCGGGCGATCCGCGGCGACGGTGACGCCCATGACGGTGCCGTAGAAGATCTGCCGGGCGGTCGAGATGCTGCCCTGTGCCCTTACCGTGCCGTTCACGGAGCCGATCAGGTGGAACGACCCCGCGATCGAGCTCGCCAGGGCGTCGAGGTCACGTATGGAGCGGACCCGGCGGAGCCGTTCGGCCAGGGCGGTCTCGGTGATGTCCACCGTTCCCAGAAGGGCGACCCTGGCGTGTGCCGACTCAGCCTGGACGATGTCGAAGTCGGGCCACTGGCCCAGAAGCCACGGTCGGCCGGAACGATGCGTCAACACTTTCTCGCCGAGCGCGGTGGGAAGGATACTCCTGATCCTGTCCGCTTCCGGATTGTCGGGAAAAATGATGAATTTCATCCCGGCCTCCTTTTCCGTGTTGGAGACGGTGTCCGGCGGCGCCGCCGCCGGACACCGTCGCGGCTAGTTACTCTTCGAATTAGTCGAAGTAGTAGCCCCAGATGCTGTCGGCCCACTTGCCGCGGTTGGTGAGCTGGGTGAGCTCGGAGAAGTCGCCAACCTCGACCAGAGCCGGAACCTCGTAGACGAAGGTCTTCTCGTTCATGTTTCTTCCTTTCGAAAACGCGTTTCGCGTGTTTTTTAGTTTTAACGGCCGGGGCGTTTTTTGTTTCGCCCCGTCCTTGCTGACATGTGAAACTCTCGCAGGCCCCGTTTCCCGCACGCTTCCTCGTCACTTCTTCGCCCGGCAGACGGCACCCGAGGGCAGGGTGAGGTCGGTCAGGTAGCGCACCGCGTGCTCGACCACGCAGTGGGCGCCCGGCATTCCGCCCAGGTAGATGACGTGACCCGGGCCGTCGTAGCGCACGGTCGCCGAGCCCGGGATGTGCCTGAGCAGGCGGCGGGTCGGCGTGTAGTCGCCCGGGTGGGTTCCCGCTCCGAGGAAGGGGGGAAGCCTCCTCGCGGGCAGTGGCCGGGGCGGATTGGCAAGGGGGACGGTCCAGCCGGTACACGCCAGGTTGGGATAGGACAGGGCACCGAAGTCGGGGGAGAGCCGTTCGAGAAGCCCACGGTTTCCGCGGAGGGCCGGGTAACCGGTCCTGCCCCAGAGGCCGTCCGGGCACTGCAGGGCGAGAACCACCGGCCTGGTCCAGTGCCGCAGGTTTCCGAGGCTCGGCATCGCGAACCCCGAGGCGTCCCCCCGCAGGGCTCCCCGTACGGACGCCGCGAAGGCACGCCAGGAGCTGTCGCCGGCGACACCGGGCAGCAGGAGGACGGGAGCGGAGATCCTGAGGTGCCAGCCGGTGAGCTCGCGCCCGGCGAAGGCCCCCTTCAGCACGGGGACAGGGAACGCGTCGGCCCGGCGGACCAGCCGGCGCCAAAGCGACCTGACGTTCCTGCCGTGCAGTTCGCACGCGGTGGTGGCGGCGCACCAGGAGACGAAACGGTCGAAGGCCTGCTCGGTGCCCGTGAGCCACTCCCTGCCTCTGCCGGTCCACGCGTCAACGTGGTCGGGAACCCCGTCGAGGTAGGCGGCGCGGACGCGCTCGGGGAACAGGCGGGCGTAGGCCGTCATCGGCACCCCGCCGTACGACCTGACGGTGAAGGTGAGCCGGGTCTCGCCGAGGGCTCGGCGGACCGCCTCCATGTCCCTGGCCGCGGAGATCGAGTCGAGGTGGGTGAGCAGGCCGGTGCGATCGTCGCGCCTGCAGGCGGCGACCCCTCTGCTCAGGGCCCTGACCTGTCCGGCGTAGGCGGCATGGTCGCGCGGGTCGGTGAGCGTGGACCAGGTCCGGGTGCACGAGGCGGGAAGAGCCGACAGGGCCACGGCGGTACGCGGGTCGTAGCCGACGACGTCGAACCGCTGACGCAGCGCTTTGTGCAGCTCAGAGGGGCGCTTCAGCGCCTCCGTGCCGCTTTCCCCCGGCCCGCCGGGGACGTCGAACAGGGTGCCGATGCGCCTGTCCGGCGCGAGGGCCGGCAGCTTCATGAGCCGCAGTGCGATCGTCCGGCCCTCTGGACGCGCCCAGTCCACGGGAACCCGCAGACTCGCGCACTGCGCGGCCACGTCGTTCGGGCAGGGCCTCCAGTCGATCATGGGAGCAGTGGAGGCGGGTGTCACCGTGTACAGGGTCGTCGCGGTCATGAGGAAACCGGCGGCCAGCAGTTTCATGGTGCTCTCCATGAAGAAGCCGTGTTCTGCGGACTTCTTCAGGATCGCCGCTGACCTGCGGGGTTTCCTCCCCCTCCAAGAGGGTCCTCGCCCTGGGACCCGAGTCCTACGAGCCGGCCGCTCTGGGGGCCTGGTCCCCCGGCTTCACGAGTCCGGCCTCGTAGGCCAGAATCACCGCCTGGGCCCGGTCGCGTACCCCGGTTTTGGCGAAGAGGCTGGTCACGTGGTTCTTGACGGTCGATCTGGTGACCTTGAGAGCGGCGGAGATCTCGGCGTTCGAGTGGCCGCGGGCGATCAACACCAGCACGTCCTGCTCGCGGTCGGTGACGCCCGTCAGCCTGGGACGGTGGCGTGGCGGCGGTGAGCGGACGAAGTTCTCGATCAGCCTGGTCAGCAGCCGGGGGGCCACCACGGACTCGCCCTCGTGAGCGATCCGTACCGCTCGCACCAGCTCCTCGGGGGGGATCTCCTTGGACACGAAACCGGACGCCCCGGCGTACAGCGCCTCCATGACATGTTCGTCGAGGTCGAAGGTGCTGATCACGACCACCCGGACGCCGGGATGCTCGGCGGTGATGCGCCTGGTGGCGGTGATGCCGTCGACGCCCTTGGGCATGTGGACGTCCATCAGCACCACGTCCGGAGCCGACCGCGCGCACATCCGGCACGCCGCGTCGCCGTCCTCGGCCTCGCCCACCACGACGATGTCCTCCTGGGCCTCAAGGATCATCCCGAAACCCGCCCGGATCAGCGCCTGGTCATCGACGATCAGCACCCTGATCGGCCGGGATGCGTGCACGGACACGGAAACCTCCCTCTGGAACGGACCCGATCTGCAGTTCCCCGCCACAAAGGGTGACACGCTCGGTGATTCCACGCAGGCCGAAGCCGTTCGTCTCCGACGTGTGCTGTACGGCCGGGCCGTCGTCGCTCACCTCCACCTCGACAGCCCCGGGAAGGTAGGCCACCGTGACGGTGGCCGCGGCTCCGGCGGCGTGTTTGCGGGAGTTGGTCAGCGCCTCCTGGACGATCCGGTAGACCGCGTTGTCCACGGTGGCCCCCAGCGGGAACGAATCTCCGGTCACCTCAAGCCGGACCCGCTGCCCGGCGCCCCGTGCCCGCTCCACGAGAGAGGGCAGAAGGGCGACCCCCGTCGCGTGGTCCTCACTCTCGGGTCTGTGCGTCTGCTCGGCGCGCAGCACGTGCAACAGGTGCCGCAGCTCCGCTATGGCGTCGCGACCGTTCCGCTCAGCCGTGGCCAGCGCCGTCTCCGCCCGGTCGGGGTCCTTGCGCAGGATCGTCCGTGCCGCGCCGAGCAGGACGTTCACCGTACTGATGTGGTGGGCCACCACGTCGTGGAGCTCCCGCGCGATACGCGCCCGCTCGGCCCGTACGGCCGTCGCCTCCAGTTCGGACCGTTCACGTTCTCTCAGCTCGTGGCGTAGCCGCACCAGACACCCGAAGGCGACCAGCAGGAAAAGCGGACACAGCAGCAGCGCGGCGACGAGGAAGGCCACGGACAGCTGTCCGTCCGCGTCCCGGTTGAGGATCGGGGAGCCGAGGGCGTGCAGGACAACGAGCGTGCCGCCGTAGACCAGACCGGCGATCACCGCCGCCGTCCAGGAGACGCGGGGCGGAGCGTGCCTGCCGACGGCGTACAGGGCCACCGCCAGCGCCCCGGGCAGCACCGGATGCGATACCAGGAGCTGTGTCGCCAGGGCGCACACGAGGTTGACGACCAGGACCGGGACGGGTTGTGTCCGTCGCCGGAACAGGGCGACCGAGGCCAGACCGCCGATGAGCGCCTGAACGATGAGAGCGGTCCCGCTCGCGCCGGAGGAGGACAGTATCCAGGCGAACAGGATGACCAGGCAGTCCGCGGTCCGGGATCCGCCGAAACGCCTACGCCGCACAGTTCTGCACTCTGCCCCCCTGTGGTTTGGAGATCAATGGCGACCTGTCGAGTCTTCCATCCCGGTGAGAACGCGGCTGACGGCCGCGTCGAGTTCGGTGATCTGATCTTCGGTCAGGGCCCGTTCCCTTGAGTGCGCCAGCACCATCGGAGGGCAGTGATACGTGAACCGCCCACCGCTTTCCATTCCGGAGACCGTGAGCATCCGCGCATCGACGAGGGCCTCGATCCGCCATTCCGCCTCGGCCGGTGAGATCTTCTCCAAACACGAGGCGTCCTGGACCGAGACATCCTGTTTTCCGGAGTAGCCGATCTTCCTGAGCAGCGTCCTGGCCTCAGGGGACAGCGAGAGGTAACCGCTGTCGAGGGCGGCGCGGATGTCGAGGTCGTCATGGCGCAGCTCGGACAGGATTCTGCCGGGGTCCTCCAGACGGGCGGCCAGGGTGGCGATGTCCCAGTGCGGTCTGGCGGCCAGTTTCGCGGCGATGATGTCCACGGCCAGAGGCAGGCCGTCACACAGTTCGATCACCCGATGGGTGGCCTCGGGCTCGGCCGCCAGGCGATGGGCCCCCACACCGTCGGCGAGAAGCGCCCACGCGTCATCGACGGACAGACCGCCCAGCGTGATCTGTACGGCTTCACGCAGCGAGGAGAGGGACGAACGGCTGGTGACGATGAGCGCGCACTCCCGGCAGGCCGGAAGGAACGAGCGGACCTGCGCCGCGCCGGCCACGTTCTCCACCACGATGAGGATGCGCCGACTGGCCAGGAGAGTGCGCAGGCGGCCGTTCTGTTCGTCCTGCCGTTTCGGCACCCTCGTGTCGCCCAGCGCGCGCAGCATGCCGGGCAGCACGTCGTCCGGCTCGGTGTTGTAGAGCTGCCCGTCGGGAAAGAGCTCCGCCGAACCGTGGGCCGCCTCCAGGGCCAGCGTCGTCTTGCCCGAGCCACTGGCTCCGGTGATCGCCACCGTGCGGCTGCCCCGTTCCAGCGCCGTCCGGATCCGCTCCAACTCCCAGGACCGGCCGGTGATCTTCAGAGGGCGGGGCGGGAGCTGCCGGGGAACCGGCGCGTCCTCTGTCGGTACGGGTTCCTGGCGGAGGATCTGCTCGTACAGGTGCCGCAACTCGGGAGAGGGGTCGATGCCCAGCTGTTCGGCGAGCTCCTCACGGAGCCTGGTGAAGGCGGCGATGGCCTCCCCGGTCCTACCGGCCCGGTAACAGGCCGTCATGAGCTGCCAGGAGAAGTGCTCACGCATCGGGTGTTCGCTGGTCAGGCGCCGGATCTCGGGGATCAGGTCGTTGTGGTTGCCGAGGGCCAGGTCGGCTCCGAAGCGCTCCTGGATCGCCGTCAGCCGCCGCTCCTCCCACTCCTCAGCCGCTGCCCTGAACACCTGGCTGTCCAACCCGGCCAGAGCCGGGCCACGCCAGACCTTCAGCGCCTCCTGCAGGAGCCTGACCTTGTCCCGGGGGTGCGCCGCGGTCCTGGCGGACTCGGTCAGGCTCTTGAACCGCCACGCGTCGATCACCTCGGTGGGGGTGCTGAGCAGGTAGGAACCGTCCTGCTCGACGATGAGGACGCCCTGTTGCCGGAGTTCCCCGACCCCTCGGTGGATCTGGTTGCGCGCGCTCTTGACAGGACGCTCGCCGTAGAGCCCGTCCACCAGGGCGTCCATGCTCACCAACTGGCCCGGGGAGAGAAGCAGCCGGGCCATGACCGTCCTCGCCCGTCTTGTGGAGAGCCTGACCTCCCCGTCCTCCTTCCACAACGCCACGGCTCCCAGGAAGCCGAAGCGCGTCGCCCTGCCGGTGGACCGGCTCGTCCTCGCGCGTGTCCGCTCCGCTGACCGACCGCCCGCCTCTCGCACCATGTCTCGCCTCCTGCCGGTGGCAACCCTTTCAGGTTCCATGATGAGCAGGCGGCTGTCATGGCTCTATCGCCGTTCTATCGCGGGTGGCTCGTCCGGGCGAGTAAGGCGCGGGATAGGGCCGCAAAGGACTTTCTCTCTACGTTCCTGCTGTCGCAGTCAGCGAGTTCAACCGAGGCGAAAGGCCGTAACCATGCCGGTCAGGAAATTGGTCATCACCACCATCGTCACCGCCGCCACCCTGCTTTATGCCGCGACCGCCGCCTGCGCCGGCCCTCTTCCGTCGGTTTCCCTGGTCGACACCCCCTGGGACTGATCTCCCACCGTGCTCGGGAGGACCGAGGCGGCGCGTTCGAGAGGCGCTTCGGAGTTCGCCGTGGACGGGGTTTTCGGAAGCGCTTTCCGTTCGACGACCGGCCGGTGCGGGCCGGACGTCACATGAAGTCCTTGCAGCGTGTCTGTTTTCCACCCGGTACGGTCACCCGCACGTCGTTCACCTTCATGTGGTTCCTGGTGGCCGTGGCGGTGGCGATCGTGCAGACGAGCTGTCCCGTGGCCAGCCGCGAGAGGTGGCCGACCGTCGGAAACGACCGCGGCTCCAGACCGGCCCGGTCCTCCGGCTTTTCCACCAGGTCGAGGTCGAGGGTCGACAACCGGCGGTCCGGTATCGCCGGAACGCCCTTGCTCCGTGGCTGGATCGTCGGTGTCAGGCGTTTCCTCATCTTCGAACCGCTCGTGTCCAGCGTGAACCCGTGGTCGCTCACCTTGACGGCCAGGCCATCGGGCAGCCGGGTGCCGAGGGAGAGTTCCCGCTCCCGATCGGTCGGCCCTCCGAGCAGCAGTTCGACGGCCTCGGAGGCCCCGAACGGAGCGTCGGGACGGCTGACCAGGATGAGATCGCCGTCCCGCACGAAGTACAGGGGAGTGCCCTGGATGAAACCACGGGCGGGTTCTCCGGCGCCGATCACTTCGCTGGGACCGATGCCGCAGGCCGTACAGGCCATGAGAAGTACCGCGCAGATCGTGAGAAGGGGGGCTCTCATGTGCGTTTCCTCGGCAGGGTGAGGGTGAAGACGGCGCCAGGGCCGGGGGCGACGGTCAGGTCGCCGCCGTGCAGGAGGGCGTTCTCGCGGGCGATGGCCAGGCCGAGGCCGCTGCCCTCCGAGCGGGCACGGGCGGCGTCGGCCTTGTAGAAGCGTTCGAAGACGTACGGAAGGACGTCGGCGGAAAGGCCGGGGCCATGGTCGGAGACCCCGACCGTCGCGATGTCGTCGGTCGCGCGCACCCGGACGGTGACGGGCGGTTCGCCGTGCCGCAGCGCGTTGCCGACGAGGTTGGCGATGATGACGTCCACGCGGCGTGGGTCGAGGGGGACGACGATGTCCGGCGGCAGGTCCACGACGACCTCGGAGCCCCAGCCGCGTGAGCGCAGGCAGGCGGCCACGGCGGCGCCGACGTCCACGTCGTTGAGGTTGAGGACGGCGGCGCCCGCGTCGAAGCGGGAGATCTCCATCAGGTCGTCGACGAGCCTGGTGAGCCGGAAGATCTCGGCGCTCACCAGCCGGGCGGCGGTTCCGGCGTTGGGGTCGAGCCGGTCGGCTCCGGCCTCCAGGACGTCGGTGACGGCGGTCGCGGCGGCCAGCGGGGTGCGCAGTTCGTGGGAGACGTCGGCGACGAACCGCCGTGACCTGGCCTCCATCTCACGCAGCTCGCCGACGGAGTGCTCCAGTGCGGCGGCGGTCGCGTTGAACTGCCCGGCAAGCCGGGCCAGCTCGTCGCCGCCCCGCACCGGCAGGCGGGTCTCAAGCCGCCCCTCACCCAGCCGGCGGGCCGCGCGGTCCAGGTCGGCGACCGGGCGCAGCACGCCACGCGCGGCCAGCAGTCCGGCCAGCACCGCCAGCAGCACGGCGGGCAGCGTGGCGGTCTGGGCGGCGCGCAGTACGGCCGTCTCGTCGGTGGCGGTCTGCGAGAGCGATTCGACGAGATAGACGGTGATACCCGATGGTTCGCCGCCCGCGCCGAACATGACCCTGCTGCCGCCCACGAGGTACGGCACGCCTTCGTCCACCACCCGCTGCCAGACCAGTTCGTCCCGCCGCAGGACTCTCGCACGCAGTTCACCGGTGATGCGGTTGTCGGAGGGGACCTCGCCGTCCCTGACCACGTACACGTCGCGGTTGCCGACCTCCAGGTCCTCGGCCAGCTGGTCGAGGACCTCGTCGTTCGCGGGCAGTGCGACGTCACGCGAGAGCAGCAGCACCCGGTACCTGAAGTCCTTCAGCAGCCGGTTCTGCGCTCCGGCCAGCAGGTTGTTCTGCGCCTTGTAGTAGGTCAGCCCGGCGGCCCCGACCGCGCTCAGCCCGCCGACCAGCACGAACGTGATGACCAGCCGGGCCCGTAGTCCTCGCAGCCAGGTCATACCGGCCCGAAGCGGTAACCGAACCCGCGCACGGTCTGCACGTATCTCGGCTCGCCCGGCACGTCCTCGATCTTGGAACGCAGCCGCTGCACACACGCGTCGACCAGCCGCGAGTCGCCCAGGTAGTCGTGGTCCCACACCGACTCAAGCAGCTGTTGCCTGCTGAAGACCTGCCCGGGCACGGCCGACAGGTGCAGCAGCAGGCGCAGCTCCATCGGCGGCAGCGCGATCCGCCGCCCGTCCCTGTTCACGGTCAGGGAGGCGCGGTCGATGCGCAGCGTGTCGTAGGTCTCGACCGGAGAGGGCACACTCTCCGTACGGCGCAGCACCGCCCTGATCCGGGCCTCAAGCACCTGGGGTCTCACCGGTTTGATCACGTAGTCGTCCGCCCCGGCCTCAAGACCGCCGACCACGTCGAAGTCGTCGCCCCGCGCGCTGAGCATGATGATGGAGGTCGAGGTGGTCGCGCGGATGCGGCGGCAGACCTCGAACCCATCGATACCGGGCAGCATGAGGTCGAGCACCACCACGTCGGCGGCGAAGTGCGCCAGCAGCGCCAGTCCTTCCTCCCCGGACGCCGCCGACTCGACCTCGTGGTCCCTGCCCTTGAGGGCGATCGTCAGGGCGTTTCTGACGCTCGGGTCATCCTCGACCAGCAACACGCGTGCCATGCGTTCCAGTATCGACGGCCATGACTTGCGATTTGTCCGGTCTCGGAAGCTATTACACGTTCATGACATGGTGTGGACAGGTCGCTCATATGGACGGGCCAAGGTGATGGGCAGTCAACCGACCCATTGGAGAGAACCGTGTTGATCACCAAACGGCGTCTCGCCGTACTGGCCGTCCTTCCCACACTGGCGCTGAGTACGGCGTGCGGGGTACAGAGCTTCGCCAGCACGGCGAACTCCGGCGCGAAGGCCGCCACCTCCGCCGAGCCCGCCACGGCTCCCTCCGCCGCTCCGGCCACGTTGAGCTGGCACGAGGCCGCGGTGAAGTTCGCCGGATGCATGCGCGAGAACAAGATCAAGATCCCGGACCCGGCCAAGGGCCAGGACCTCGACACCAGCGCCGTGACCGACAGCACCCAGGCCCAGCTCACCGCCGCCATGAAGGCGTGCAAGGAGTGGGACTGGGTGATCCTCGGCGGCGGGCCGACGACCCCCGAGGAGGACGCCAAGTTCGCCACGTGGGCCAAGTGCCTGCGGGAGAACGGCGTCTGGCAGCCCATCGAAACGGACGAGCAGAAGCCCGCCGACTTCCAGGAGGTCAAGCCCAAGTCGGACGCCTGGGAGAAGGCCCAGAAGAAGTGCGCCCCGCTGGCCCCGCCCGCGCCGTACGAGGAGAAGTAGGGCGTGTCTCCGTCGTGAGACGGAGTCCGTGACGGCGCCGCGCGGCCAGGGGATATCAGGGGACGCGTCCTGTCCTCGCGGGGGTGGGGACAGGACGCGTGAGCCTCTGGCAGCGTCGCGAGCCGACAGACCGGGTGGTCACTCCACCCGGTCTGTCCGGTTGTCACGGCGGGCCGCGGTCACCGGTAGTGCGACGGGACGACGGGTCAGCCCCTCACTCCACTCGACCTGTTCGGCCGGTACGGCCAGGCGCAACCCCGGCCGCCGGGTCGCCAGCGCCCTGAGGGCCTCGGTGAGTTCGACCCTGGCCAGCGCGGCGGCCAGGCAGCGGTGCGGGCCGTACCCGAAGGCCAGGTGCGGATGCGGCGGCTGCGTTTCGAAGCGGTGGATGTCGAACCGTCCCGGTTCGGGAAAGGCGCGGGGGTCGTGGTTGGCGGCGTTGAGGTCGGGCATCACGACGCTCCCCGCCTTCAGCACGCCGCAGGAGAGTTCGACGTCCTCGGTCAGCCGGCGCATGAACGCGCTGGCGGGCGGCCCGTCGTAACGCAGGATCTCTTCGGCCGCGGTCGCCGCGAGCTCCGGCCGGGCGACCAGTTCGTCCCACTGCCCACGATGGAGCATGAGACGGAAGACCCCCTTGGACACCATCGAGGCGGTGGTCTCGTGCCCCGCCGTGATCAGCGCGAACACGGTGTTGACCAGCTCACCCTCGCTCAGCCGGTCCTCCTCGTCACGGGCCTGCACGAGCAGGTCGATGAGGTCGTCACCGGGTTCGGCGCGGTGGCGGGCCACCAGTTCCCGGGCGTAGGCCATGAACTCGGTGTAGCCCTGGTACCGGGCCTGTTCGGTGGCGGTCGAGGTGGTGAGGAACATGTCCGTCCAGGCCACGAACCGGTCGTAGTCGTCATAGGGGACACCCAGCAACCGGCAGATGACCCGGCCGGGCAACCGCACCGCGAACGCCTCGACCAGGTCGAACTCCTCGCCGACCCCGTCGAGCAGCTCACCGGCGATCGCCGCGACCCACGGCCGCCACGATTCGGTACGGCGGGGCGTGAATGCTCCGTACATGATCCGCCGGTAGCGGGTGTGCTCCGGCGGGTCCTGGTTGATCAGCGCGTCGGGGTCGTCGTCGATGCCCACGCCGCTCACCAGCCGGGGCAGGCCGGGAAGGCGCAGGTTACGGCTTGAGGCCGCCGAGCCGAGCAGGGTCCGGACGTCCTCGTATCTGACGGCGACCGGCACCATGTCCCCGCTCGGCATGACGGCCGGATCGAGCGGCCCCTCCTCGTGGCGTCGCGCGTACTCGGGTGACGGGGTGCCCAGCGGCCCGGGGACGATGTCGTTCGGAATGTCGTTCGGAATGTCGTTCGGGATGGAATCGGTGGCCATGGTGCCCCTCTCGGCTCCGGGCGCCACAGCGACGACCCTCCCGGAACGTACGCATACCACCGTTTACGGTCAATGCTTAACTTCCTCCGAAAACCGAATTTTCCTCGTTTGCTGGATTAACCGGTCATTCTTTTCTGGGAGGCGGTCTGTCGGTTCCGTTGCCTAAGCTTCCCGGCCATGACCTTCACGACCCCTGACCCTCCGATCGATCTCGTCGAGAGGTTCCCCTGGATGAACGCCTACGCCAGGACGGCCGTCCGGCTTCATCCACGCCCGGGAAAGCCGACCATCCATGACAGTCACATCGGAGGGCCATTGATCTGGCCGGTCGCCGAACCGTGGCCCGCCTGTGACCGGGTCGTCCAAATACAGGTCGCGCCCTTTGGGCAGCCCGGTTGGCTGGATCGGCGCGATCACCTTCCCGAGAGCCCGGTGCCCATGGTCGGGGTCGCGCAGTTCTACGCGCGTGACATTCCCGAGATCCCTTTTCCGGAGGGCAAAGACCTGCTCCAGGTGCTGTGGTGTCCCAATGACCACGACATGGAAGACATCGTTGGACCCGCCCCACTACTGGTCTGGCGTCGAAGCGACGATCTCGTCGATGTGCTCGCGGAACCGCCCATGCGACACCACACCACCCCTGACCATCCAGTAGTCCCCAGACGATCACATGGGCCGCGATGAGGGAGTACACGGCGCCCGTCCACGACTCCTTCGGCATGGTCGCCGTCGGCAAGGAGCCGGGCCGAACGAGCGGAAGGTTGACTTTCGCACATCATTCACGTTTATTAGCACATGTGGAGGGTTCGAATCGGCTGCTGGAGATTATCTCCTGGTTGCGTACGGCGGAGCGGGTCACGGTCGGCGAGCTGGCCGAGCGGACCGGCTGTTCGGAGATGACCATCCGCCGTGACCTCGACCAGCTCGCCGAGCAGGGGGTGTTGCGCCGGGTGCGCGGCGGCGCGGTGAGCCTGATGCTGCGCGGGGAGGCGCCGCCGTTCGCGGTGCGTGAGCGCGAGGCCGTGGACGTCAAGCGGCGGATCGCCGCCAAGATCGACGAGCTGGTTGCCGACGGGGAGTCCGTCGTGCTGGACAGCGGGACGACCGTGCTGCGCGTCGCCCGCGCGCTGGCCGGCCGGAGGATCACCGCGATGCCCCTCGACCTCCACTCGGTGAACGCGCTGAGCGGCGCGGCCGAGGTGAGACTGCTGGTGCCCGGCGGGCAGGTCCTGCCCAGGACGTCGTCGTTCACCGGGCACCTGACCGAGATGTCGCTGCGCGCCCTGCGGGTGGACACCGTGATCCTCGGGGTGTGCGGGCTTTCCGCAGGGCACGGGCTGACGGCCCACGACCTGGCCGAGGTGCCGGTCAAGCAGGCCGCGATCGCCGCGGCGCAGCGGAAGATCGCGGTGTGCGACGCCTCGAAGTTCGGCATGACCGGGCTCGGCCATGTCTGCCCGATCGGCGAGCTGGACGCGGTCGTCACGGACGACGGCGCCCCGCCGGGAGAGATCGGGAAGATCGAAGCCGCCGGGGTCGAGGTGATCCTGGTTTGACCATGACGTTTGACCACGACAGGGGGAACGATGGGGCAGCGCTACGAGGCGGTCGTGTTCGATCTCGGCGGGGTGGTCGTCGACTGGAACCCCCGGCATCTCTACCGCAAGCTCATCGAGGACCAGGACCGGATGGAGTGGTTCCTCACCGAGGTCTGCCACGGCCCGTGGAACGCCGAGCAGGATCGCGGCCGTCCCTTCGCCGAAGGCGTCAGGGAGGCCGTGGAACGCCATCCCGACCACCGGGAGCTGATCGAGGCCTACTGGAGCAGGTGGCCGGAGATGCTCGACGGCCTCGTCCCGGGCACGTCGGAGATCCTGGCCGAGGTCCAGCGGGCGGGGACGGCGATGTACGCGATCACGAACTGGTCGGCCGAGACGTACCCGCTGGCCGTGGACCGCTATCCGGTCCTGAAGGTCTTCAGGGACATCGTCGTCTCAGGAGAGCTGAAGATGATCAAGCCGGATCCGGAGATCTACCGGTACGCGCTCGATCGTTTCGGCCTCTCTCCCGAGCGGGCGCTGTTCGTCGACGACAGCCCGGCGAACGTCAGGGGCGCCGAAGCCGTCGGCATGGGCGCGATCCTCTTCACCGACGCCGCGGCCCTGCGTGGTGAGCTGGAGCGGTACGGCCTGCTCTGAACCCCGGTGACCGGGGAACATACC
This sequence comes from Streptosporangium sp. NPDC020145, assembly GCF_040631275.1. Lineage (NCBI taxonomy): Bacteria > Bacillati > Actinomycetota > Actinomycetes > Streptosporangiales > Streptosporangiaceae > Streptosporangium > Streptosporangium sp. NPDC020145. The sequence continues at coordinate 34,565 of NZ_JBEXZT010000036.1, forward strand.
CCCGAGAGCGCAAGGGGGGTGCCTGATGGAGATCCTGAGGCGACCACCGACCACGAAGCTGCCCGCCGCGTGTTTCACCGGCGACGTCTGGGCGGACGTGGTCTACCGGGGCGATCACATGCGGGCCAACATGGTCCGCTTCGCCCCGGGAGCCCGTACGGCGTGGCACTCGCACGGCCTGGGCCAGACCCTGCTCATCGTCGAGGGGGTCGCGCTGATCCAGGCACGCAAGGGCGGGATCATCGAGGCCCGTCCCGGCGACGTCGTCCACACCCCGCCGGGTGAGGAACACTGGCACGGCGCGGCTCCGGACCGGTTCATGTCCCATCTCGCGCTGTGGGAGGACGACGACGTCTCCTGGCGCGAACACGTCAGCGACACCGAGTACAGCGGCCCCCGGACCGGCTCCCGGGGGTGAACGGCCTGCTCAGAGGTCCGGTGGATTCCCGCCGACCGCGTGCAGGGCGTCGATGTAGCCGTCCCCGACGTCGAACCTGGTGATGTCCGTGGTCCGGTACTTGCAACAGTCGTATCCCCAGACCGCCCGGGGGCTGATCTCCTGGAGCCGCAGGTTCTTCTGCTTCGTGACCCCGTGGGCGCGGCCGATATAACAGACGTCCGGGTCGATCTTCTCGGTGTATACGCTCACCAGGGGAAACGCCCTGGTCAGCGTGTCGATCAGACCGGTCGTCGTGTCGAGGTCGATGCCCGGCGACGTCCGGGGACGCTCCTCACGCAGCCGGAGGGCCCGGTGGGCGACCCGCGCGGCCTTCCAGTTGGAACGTGTCGCGTGCTCGACGTTGCGGAGCCGTACGACCGAGTGGCCGTCGAGGTGGAACCCGGCGGAGATGGTGTGGAGCAGTACCCACTTGCGTCCGAGCCCGACCACGTAGGCGTCGAGCCGGTCGGCGCCGTCGATGTCGCGAATGATCCGCACAGGTTTGCCGGATTCCAGCGCGCGCCGTAGACCTTCGACTGCCTGATGTGTGGCCATGATCAAGGATTGTCGTGGTTCACGGAGCGATGTTCAGCTGGTTTTCCGTGGGGTCAGGCGCCTTCGGGGGGTGGGGTCCTGGTCATGCCCCGGGGCATCAGGAGGAAGACCTTGTGCGACAGGCGGTCCAGGGCGCCGCCCCTGCCGAAGACCAGACCCGCCGCGAAGTCCACGAACTGCCTGGCCTCGCTGTCCGGCAGCCCGGTGAGGTCCATCACCACGGGGTTGCCGGTGCGGAAGTAGTGGCCGACGTGGAGGGCCTCTTTGTAGTCCTTCGGGCACAGTTTGATCACGGAGTTGGTTTTTCCCGTGTCAGGACATGGTCAAGCCTTCACATTGCGGGGGTACGGAGTCCTCACTCCCAGGTGTCGGGCGGGTCGATGACCAGGTCCTCGACGCGTGGCAGCGGGGCCGGGTCGCCGTCGCTGGAGTAGACCTCCAGGTGGGACAGGCGCCCGTGCCTGACGAAGAGGAGAACGCCGTCGTCGCGCCCACGCACGTAGGCGGAGGAGACCAGCTCCTTGCCCAGGGTGGGAGGCTCGTCCTCGGTGCGGAAGTCGATCGTCGCGCATCCGCACCCGCAGTTTCTGGTCACGACCACCGAGGGCACCTGTCTCCTGAGGTCTTCCGCACCCGGGAAGTCCCGGGCGAGAAGGGCCAGGATCACGGCCCGCTCATCGGCGGACAGAGGACGTTCGCTGGGCGACACATCGTCAATATATCGAACCGGCCGCATCTGACATATGCGTGATGATTTTTTGTGACCTTTCTCGCCGGGCTGAACGGCCCGTGGACGGCTTTCCCCGGGGCAGGCCGGGCGGAAAACACGAAAGTGTGTCCGTTTCGTATTTCTATGGTAACGAGACTTGTGTCACGCATTGAAACTCTGCCATGGAGTCGGCTATTTCGGGGAATGCCCGGCAGGAAAGCGGCCGGTCAGCGGATTCGCCGCAGCGTCAGCCACCAGGACGCCGCCGCGGCCACCAGGCCCAGCAGGATCGACCCGACCACCAGCCCGTACGGCAGGCCGATCGCCTGCGGGACGACGATCATGATGATGAACACGGCCATCAGCAGCTTCGCCCAGCCGTACGCGGAGGCCTGGCCCTCGTCGCGGCTGCGGATCCAGCGGGGGAGCCGGTTGGTCGCCAGCACGTACAGCCCGAGCGCTCCGGTCGCGAAGGCGAACAGCGTCGCGATCCCGGTGTGCACATTCATCAGGCCCGGCCTCCGTCACTGGTCGTCGGCATGAGAATCGGCTGCGCGGCAAGGCATACGATCTCACAATATTCGTGACATACCGGCGATGCCACAGAGTTGACTGATGATTTGCGAGATGGGGGTGCGATAGGCCGTCTTCAGCGATTTATCGGGATGGTTGCCCATTTTCCGCCCAGGCTGTGAAAGCCTTTACGGTGCTTTTCCTGGGCTTTTCTGGGTTTAAGAGCTGAAGCCGGGAAGAGGAGAACGGATCCCATGCGGAACGGTCAGCCCTGCATGAGGAACGACGTCGGCACGGAGCTGGGGTCCGGGGCCGTCGAGGGGACGTACGAGGGAACGGCGGACGGATCGGCAGGGGAGCCGTAGGAAGGGGTCGCGGACGGATCAGTCGGGGCGCCGTAGGAGGGACTGGGCGAAGGGGTCGCAGAAGGGGCGGCGGAGGGGTCCGAGGCCCTGCCGCAGCCGCCGGCGGTCCGTCGTTCCTGGGCCAGCTGGTCCACGGTCTTGGTCCGGTAGTCGGTCTCCTGCTGCGCGGGAGGCGTGTACCGCCACTCGCCGCCCTCGAAGACGAAGCCGAACTCGCTCTGGTCCCCGGGTCCGGTCGCCTGCACCGTGGCGTGGTCGCCCTCGACCGCGACGCTGGAGATGGTGAACCGGCCGTCCTGGACGAGGGGCGGGCAGAGCTGGAACAGCCTGACGTAGTCCTCCCGTTTGATCACTGTCTGCGACTGGGTGCTCCACAGGTCCCAGAAGTCGCCGTAGGACCCGCTTGAGTAGGTGTCGAGCGCGAGCTGGGCGGCCTGTCGCGCCGACGACTCGGAGCGTTCGGCCCCCTGGGTGGGGAAGGTGTCCTTCGGCGTCGAGACGGGGTTGAGCACCATCACCAGCGCGATGGTCGCCGCGATGAGCACGCCGATGACCATGGTCAGGATGGCCGCGACGCCCCGGCCCGTCTCGCCCCGCTGTGGCCTGCCGTACTGTGGCGGCGGGTGGGCCACGCGAAACCTCCGGGGGGCCGATGGGACCGGTATGGAACGGGCGGTACGGCACAGTCGCGACTAAATCGATCTTAACCCCCGAATCCGGAGCCACCCCAGCCGACATAATGCCCACGTGTGGCAAACGATCGGTACGGCGGCCGTCGTCTTCGCCGGGACGAACGTGGACGACATCGTCATCCTGACCGTACTGTTCCTGGCGGCGAGAGCGAAGGCCACTCCCAGGCCGTGGAAGATCGTCGCGGGGCAGTACACCGGCATCGCGGCGCTGGTGGCCGTGTCCGCCGTCGCGGCGCTCGGACTGACCGTGGTTCCGGACCGGTGGGTCGGGCTGCTGGGGCTGGTGCCGTTCGGCCTGGGGGTGCGGGGACTCCTGGCGAAGGCGGACGACGAGCGGCCGGTCGCCTCCGGGGTGGCCTCGATCGCCGGGGTGACCATCGCCAACGGCGCCGACAACATCTCGGTCTACACCCCGCTGTTCCGTACGGCCGGCACCGCGGCGAGCCTCGTCACGGTCGCGGTCTTCGCGGTGCTCGTGGCGCTCTGGTGTGTCACGGCCTCCTGGCTCGGCTCCCACGGAAGGGTCATCGACCTGGTCGACCGGTGGGGGCGGTGGCTCGTCCCCGTGATCTTCATGGTGATCGGTGTGACCATCCTGGCGGGCACGCTCTTTAGCGAATAATGCACCATTCGTCCGAATTTGCACGGCCTCGAATGGGGAATAGTTCCACATGCGAGGACATTTACGGTTCTATCGCCATAGATGGTTCAAAGTGTGGATCGCAATGATGGCGCTGTCCGCCTCCCTGATCTTCATGATGGAAATGGTCGGCAACCGCGCCGTGATGCCCGCGGCTTTCTTCTACGGCGCCGCCGCGGGTCCGGCCGCTCTCCTCCTCGCCATCCACGACCGCACCCGCATCGGCGACAGCGTGCCGGGCACCACGCTGGTGGGGATGTTCCTGTTCGGCGGGGGTGTCGCCCTGCTGCTCGGCGGCTACTTCGACGCCCTGCTCATCTCGGAGAAGGACAACCCCACGATCCTGCGCGTCGGCTGGATCGAGGAGGCGGCCAAGTTCGTCCCCCTGCTCGCGGTCGCGCTGACCGGGGCGCACCTGACCAAGCCCGCGGGCGTCGCGCTCGGCCTGTCCTGCGCGACCGGCTTCGCCATCATGGAGTCGATGTCGTACGCCTGGAAGAGCATCAGGCACGACAGCGCCGTTGAGGCGGGGATGGTGCTGTTCATGCGGGGGCTCACCACCCCGTTCAGCCACCTGGCCTGGACCGGCCTGGTCTGCGCGGTCGCCTTCGGGGTGTGGCAGACCAGGAGACGGGTCGTGCTGACCAGCGCGGTCACCGCGGCCTTCGCGGCGGCGGCCGTACTCCACTCGCTCAACGACGGCCTGCTCATCCTCGACCTGCCCGGCGGCGTCAAGCTCTTCTTCCCGGTGGTCGCCGCGGTGAGCTACTGGCTGTTCCACCGGGCGACCCGCGACCTGGAGAAGACCACGCCGTCGGAGACGGCACCGTCCTCCGTCTAGGAGGCCCTACTCGTACGGCTCCGCGGGCGCCGGTACCCTCGCCAGCCCGGTCCCCGCCAACTCGGGGTAGATCAACCCGTTGGGCATCTTGCCGAACGTGTGCGGGACCCACGTCCCGGTGACCTCGACCCAGGTGTCCCTCGGCGGTGCCTTGATCCCCTTGACCAGGACCTTCAGCGCGAAGGCGTCCGCCGCGCAGCAGGCGATCTGCATCCGGGTGACGTACCACTCGCCCCCGCGCCTGGCCGGGACGACGAAGCCGGTCAGCCGGACGGCACGGCCGGTGAGGGACTTCTTGTCGTCGTCCCACGCCCTGCCGATGAACTCGCCGATCGGCATGTCCACGGGACCGCCCCCGGCCAGCGGAGCGAAGGCGCCGGGATCCCGCTTGGGCAGCGCGGGCGCCTGCGACCTGGCCGCGGCGAAGGAGCCGAGCGCGGGCGGCGCCACCAGGAGGATCGCGAAGACCGGCAGGCACAACAACCACGCGACCCCGTGCCCATGTCCGTGATCATGATCATGGTCATGTTTGCGCTTGGTGAACAGCCCCGCGACGCCCAGAACCACCAGCACGACCCCCGCCCCGACCAGGAACGGCCGGAAGCCCGGTTTGACGTAGTTCAGATAGCTCGTGGAGAACCCCGAGATCCACAACACGACGCCGCCGAGCAGCGCCAGGACGAGGCTCTGGGTCACGCGGCTCACAGCAGCACCTCTCCGAACAGGGCGCTCACCAGTACGGCGAGCGCGAACGTCACCGGGACGAACCTGACCGTGAACGCCCTGCCGAACGTGCCCGCCTGCAGGGCGATCAGCTTCAGGTCGACCATCGGCCCGACCACCAGGAAGGCCAGCTTCGCGGTCGCGGGGAACGCGGTCATCGAGGCCGCGACGAACGCGTCCGCCTCCGAGCAGATCGACAGCAGCACCGCGAGCACGGCCATCACCGGTACGGCCAGCCACGGCACCCCACCGACCGCGTCCAGCCACTCCCGGGGGACGGCGACGTTGAGCGTGGCCGCGGCCAGGGCTCCCACGACAAGGAATCCGCCCGCGTGCAGCAGGTCGTGCCGCATCGCCTCGCCGTACCTCGCGAGCCTGCCGCCCGCACCGTGTGGAGGGGAGGGAACGCGCAGCCACTCGTGACGGCCGTACCGCAACCAGAGCCAGCCGGTCAGCACCGCGACGGCCAGCGACGCGCCGAACCGGCACAGGACCATCATCGGCTGCCCGGGGAAGGCGACGGCCGTGGAGACCAGCACCACCGGGTTGATCGCCGGGGAGGCGAGCAGGAAGGCCAGCGCGGCGGCGGGCGTCACCCCCCGCGCCATCAGGCCGGACGCCACCGGCACCGAGGCGCACTCGCACCCCGGCAGCACCGCGCCCGCCAGGCCCGCGACCGGCACCGCGGCGGCAGGACGCCTCGGCAGCGCCCTGGTCCAGAAGGACGCCGGGACGAACGCGGTGATCGCCGCGGACAGCGCCACCCCGAAGACCAGGAACGGCAGCGCCTGCACGCACACGGCGACGAACACCGTCGCCCAGGTCCGCAGGGCGGGCGAGGTCAGGTGGGGAGTGAGGGTGAGCCTGCCCACGACCAACAGGACGACGACGAACGCGAACCCCCACGGCAGTCGCGACGTGCCCCGCCCCCACGAGTCAGGCGGCAGAACCCCCTCGTCATCCCAGCCACTCCGGGACCCAAACATGATCCATATCGTGTCAGATCCCTACGGTCCATCACAGCTGGGACAACAGCCACCTGGGACCGGTCACGTCCGCGCCCAGCGCGACGACCCGCTCACGCAGCCCCCGGTCCGCGGTGACGACCAGGACGTGCTCCCACCCCGGCGCCTGCCGTACGGCCCGCACCACGGCGTCGTCACCGCTGCCGGGCGCGGAGATCATCGTGACCCCGGGAACCCCGGGGACGTCACGGGCCGCCCCCTCGACCACCACGGCGAACCTGGGGAACCACCTGGTCAGCGTGGGTGTCCTGGCGGGCAGCGCGCGCACCCCGCTGGCCGCCAGGGCGCCGACCTCGGAGACCAGCTTGGCGGTGGCCCCCGCGCGGTCACGCCACCAGCCGTGTTCGGCACGGGCGCCGACGATGTTCGCGGCGTCGAGCACGACCAGCACGGGACCGAGCGCCCGCCCGATCACCGGCCAGCTTCCCGCGAAACCGGGATGCAGCGGCCTGTCGGGGATCTCGTCGGGGGTGAGCCAGCGCAGGTCGACGCTCTCGTCGTTGGCCGGCAGGGCGTCCAGCAGCCGGGGAGTCGCGGCGATCACCGTGTGGAAGGACCAGCCGCCGTGATCGTCGACGTAGACGCCCTGGATCCGCAGGTCGTCGCCGTCCAGCCCGGCCTCCTCGCCCGCCTCCCTGAACGCGCCCGCCACGGGGTTCTCGTGACTGTCGAGCGCGCCGCCGGGCAGGCCCCACGTGCCGCCGTGATGGCTCCACCCGGCACGTTCCTGCATCAGCACACGCGGGGTGCCGGCGTCGTCATGATGCACGGCCAGCAGTCCGGCCGCGCCGTACACCCCCCAGTGCCGATGGCCGAGCGCGCACTCGACCCACCCGTCCCCGTCCTTGGCCGCCATGCCCCCATCATCGCACCGCCTCTTCCGGCCGCTTCTGATCGCGGGGCGGGCGCTCAGTTTCCGCCCGCGGAGAAGTGCTGGTAGTCCTTGATGCCGGACCAGTCGCCGCCCCAGCCCCAGCCGACCCGGGCGAAGGCCTTGACGACCCGGTCGCCGGGGTTGACCACGCCGGGGGCGTCCACCGGGCGCTTGGCGAACTTCCTGGCGTTCTTGTGCGCAACCGAGCCGTCGGCCGAGACGTAGGGGTTCTCGCGGGGGTTGATGTCCACGGCCCTGCCGTAGGCGTGCTGGGACCAGTGACTCGACCCGGTCGCCGCGCGGCAGTTGAACGCCGAGGTGTTGTTCGCGTCGATGGAGTCGAAGTCGTCGCCCTTGTAGGCGTCGACGGGCTCCATCTTGTAGATGGGCCAGCGCCAGTCGTACAGACGGCCGAAGACCTTGGTGATGGCCTCGGTCGCGTCCTTGTTCACGACCAGCTTGCCGGTGTGGGGTTTGTCGTCGAAGCCCCAGTAGGTCATCGTGATCATCCGCAGGCCGTCGAGGGGGACGGGGCAACCCGGCCGCCAGGAGTGTTTGACCTGCTCACGGGTGACCTTGGAGACCGTGGCCGAGAACTTCGGCGGGGCCGTACGGCTCGGGGTCGAGCCCGGAGCCGGGGGTGCCGTCTCCTGGACCGTCTTCTGGGCCGTCTCGTCGGCCGCGGAGGTCTGGGAGACGGGGGAACCGGAGGCGGGCCGCTGGGCGGTGGTCGTGCCGCACGCCGTCGCGAGACCGGTCGTGAGACAGGCGGTGGCCACCGCGAGCGTCGCCTGGATACTACGCATCACGAGTCGTGAGCCTCTCACTTGTCGTCGCCGCACGCCGGGCGGACCGTGGTAGTCGTCCGGCCACCTGACGTGACAAAGGGTAGCCGCCGCGCCCCACCGCCCCGTACGGTCGCCCGCGCCCTGACGTTCCTTGGCCGAGGTTTTTGGCGAAAATCCCGCGCAGGTGTTCGAAGGGGCGCTACAGTCGGTCGCACCGGATCGAACACGGGTTCGGGCGGTGTCTGCCCAGATGGGGGTGTGTCATGGCGATGCTCGCGGTGCCCGAGACACCCCATATCCCCGCGACGCACCCCTGCGCACGGCCTCGTGCGACACGCCGTAGCCCTTTCTACGGAAATCTACCTCGGCCGCTATATCCCGTCATAAAGTCCGAGACCGTGGACCCCGTGCGCAACCCGTACGCCCCCGGCGCGGGGCAGCGCCCTCCCGAGCTCGCCGGGCGTGACCGAGAGCTGCAGCAGTTCGAGATCGTCCTGGAGCGGGTGGCCCGCGGCCGTCCCGAGCGCAGCATGGTCATCACCGGCCTGCGCGGCGTCGGCAAGACCGTCCTGCTGAACACCTTCAAGTCCATGGCCATGCAGCGGCTGTGGGGCACGGGAAAGATCGAGGCCAGGCCCGACCAGTCGATCCGGCGCCCGGTCGCCGCCGCGCTGCACCTGGCCATCCGTGAGCTCGCCCCCCGGCACCGCGCGCCGGAGCGCATCGAGGAGTTCCTCGGCGTGCTCAAGGCCTTCGCGATGCGCGACCCGAGCGCGGCCAAGGGCACCTCGCACTGGTCGCCGGGCATCGACGTGCCCGCGAGCCGGGGCCGCGCCGACTCGGGCGACCTGGAGATCGACCTCACCGAGCTGTTCGTCGACGCCGCCGGGGTCGCCACCGACCTGGGGGTCGGCATCGCCCTGTTCATCGACGAGATGCAGGACGTGCAGGCGCCGGACGTCTCCGCGCTCTGCGCCGCCTGTCACGAGCTGTCCCAGAGCGGCGGCCCGCTGATCGTGGTCGGCGCGGGCCTGCCGCACCTGCCCGGCGTGCTGTCGGCCAGCAAGAGCTACTCCGAACGGCTGTTCCGCTACGCCAGGATCGACCGGCTCGACCGAGAGGCGGCCGACCTGGCGCTCATCGCCCCCGCCGAGAGCGAGGGGGTCGAGTTCACCCAGGAGGCCCTCGACGCCCTCTACGAGGCGGCCGACGGCTACCCCTACTTCGTCCAGGCCTACGGCAAGGTGGCCTGGGACCTGGCGCTGAGCAGCCCGATCACCGCCGACGACATCAAGGTCTCCGCGCCCGAGGCGGAGGAGGAGCTGGCGGTCGGCTTCTTCGGCAGCCGATACGAGCGGGCGACACCCGCCGAGCGTGACTACATGCACGCGATGGCCGCCATCGGGGACGAGCCGGTGGCCACCGCGGAGGTCGCCGAGGGGCTGGGCCGTAAGCCCTCAAGCCTCTCCCCGGCCCGTGACAGCCTCATCAAGAAGGGTCTGATCTACAGCGCCGAGCGCGGATTCATCGCGTTCACGGTGCCACACTTCGGAAAGTTCCTGCGTTCCCAGCCCGTTTGAACACATGTTCGATATAGTGATGTCACGGTCTACACGGGGCCCTAGCCCTCTATACGGCTCTCTAGTGGGGAAGCTAGAGAGCCGTATAGAGCTGTATGGAACCGCTAGAAAGATCTAGAGCTCTCTAGCGTCCAGCCGATACGGGCATAGATTCCAGCAGAGACATCTCCTCGACCGGCTGTCCGTCGAAGCCGACCATCGCCACCCGCACCGCCGGGTGCCGCCCGCTCAGATAGACCGCGAAGACCACCTCGACCGGCTCACCCGTGTGACCGCGCCCCTCGTAGACGAAGAACCGCCAGCACAGCTCACGCCAGCTGTCCACGGGCTCGGTGCTCGACAGCAGCTTCACGTGTGAGCGCCAGGTCGCGCTCGCCCGCAGCCGGCCGAGGGCGTGCGCGGGGTCGAGCGGGCGCTGCTCACACGGCGCGCGATACCGCAGCCGCGCCGCCGCCTCCTCGATCTCCGGCGACAGTACGGCGAGCACCAGCAGCCCGCCCAGGGCGGCGACCGCCTGCGTCCAGTTCATACCGGACAACAGCGCCCAGCCCGGAATCCGCGGCGTCCAGACCAGCCCGAGGGACATGGCGGTCAGCACCATGGTGCGCCCCAGCGAGCGCAGCCCGACCGGCACCGCGCTGACCTCGCCGAAACAGCCACACCCCACGTCCGGACGGCGCCGCCGCAGCTCCCACAGCACGTAGGTGGACACGGCGAAGAACGCGGCCGTACCCCAGCGGAACACCGGATGGCCCGTCGTCACCAGCCCGGCGACCAGGACCACCTCACCGGCCGCGCAGCCGAGCATGGCGGGCGCGCGCCAGCGGTCGGCCACCAGCACCGCGGGACCGAGCCTGCTCAGCACGCCCGGCTCCGCCTCGCCTCTGGCCGTCCACACCTTGGCGAGCGCTCCCGCGACGAGCAGCGCGCTCAGCACCGGAAGCTGCGCGGCGGCGATCATCGTCAGCATCTGTGTCACCCCAATCCGACCCGGGCGTTGAAACACCCCTTGGTCAGCTCCCCGCCGAGCTCCACGAAGGAGACCGGCGACAGTTCCACGATCCGGCCACGGGGAGAGGTGCCGCATTCCAGGCAGCGGTCGCAGAACCGGCCCGCCAGGCAGCCGCAGGCCACGATCGGAAGCACCGAGGTCCGCCCGGCGCACACGTTGCGCACGCTGAGCGCGGAACCCAGCGCGAGGTACGGCAGCGCCGTACAGGACACGCCGGCGTCCTGGCAGTCGCTGTCGGCGTGTTCCAGCATGGGATAGGCCACGCCCCGCTCACCCCAGTCGAAGGTGTCGGACCAGGTCGAGGTGCCCGAGATACGGGCCTGCGCGCCGTACCCGGGAGGCGGTTTCGGCACGGAGGTCCACCGGTAGGGCGGCTGGGAGGTCGCGGGCAGACGGGCGTGGGCGACACCGTCCTCGCGGATTCCGATGGCGTCGAACAGGTAGCCGGGCTCGAACTGCGGGTGCCGTACCCGCAGGCGTCCCGAGGCGCCGTAGGGGATGACGATCGTGCGCCGCCCCCGGTGGGGCCCGCAGTACAGCTCGACCGTGAGGTCCCTGCGGCCGCTGCCGACGGACTGGATCACGCCGGTGATGCGGGTGATGTCGGCCCAGATCCGGTCGACGACCCGGCCGCCCTGCAGGGCCCTGACGATCACGTGGGCGCCGACCGGCAGGTCAGCGGGGGAGACGTTCTCACCGCGCCATGCGGTCGCCCACGGCGCGATGACGAGCCGCTCCTCCTCCCCCTCGGGGGTCTCCACGACGATCAGGTGCGGGCTCACGTCCAGGATCTCGCCGGTGATCGAACGCAGGGGCTCCCCCTCCTCCGAGTCGGCCTCGGGGTCCGGCTCCCGCTCGTCGGGGGAGCCGGGGGAGTCGAGGGATCTGCCAAGCACGGCGGCGGCCAGCACGCGGCGGCGGTCGGCGCTGCGATACGGCATCGTCACTCCCATGTTTCGCGAAGGTCTCCCGGTCAGCGTCACACGCTCACGGGAGTCTCGCCGTTCGCTTCGGCCAATAATCCTGTCGGTGGGGTGGCGGGGTAGCAAAATTCCCCCTCCCGGTGGAACGCGTCATTCCCCGTTCTAGGGCAAACCAGTACCTGACTCCGACTTGGGACACCTCTGCCTGGGGGAGGCGTTCTTTGCTGTTGACGGAACGAAATATAGGTTCCGGTTCAGCCGGTTTAGGGGCTCTGGCTGCGATTCTGGCCACGAGGCACACCTGACCACAGGCTGGTGATCGCGGTGAGCGGCGGAATCCATGAGGAGTTCCGCGAGTACGTCGTTGCTCGCGGTCCGACACTGCTGCGCGCGGCCCGTCAGCTCACCGGGCATCCCAGTGACGCCGAGGACCTGCTCCAGGCCGCCCTGTTCAAGACCTATCTGGCCTGGGGCCGCATCCACGACCGCGCGGCGCTCGACGCCTACGTGCGCCGGGCGATGGTCAACATCAACATCTCCTGGTGGCGGCGGCGCAAGCTGGAGGAGTATCCCGCCGAGGAGATCCCCGAGCCCGTCCTCGTCAGCGGCTCGGGCCATCTGCCCGAGCAGGTCGAACAGGCCCTCGACCGGCTGCCGACCAGGATGCGGACCGCCGTCGTGCTGCGCTACTACGAGGACATGACCGAGCCGGAGATCGCCAGGGCGCTGGGCATCAGCGTCGGCACCGTCAAGAGCACGGTCTCCAGGGCGATGGCGCGGCTACGCGGCGATCTCACGGTTCCTGAGCAGCGACAGCCGCAGCCCCAGCGCTAGGCTCCCCGGACTCCGCCCCGGCCGTCGCGCACGGCCGTACGGCGTCGCGGATCGTCCGCAGCATGTCGAGGAAGACATCGAGCTGCTCGGGGGGGAGCAGGCCGGTGAACCACTCCTCGATGTCCGCCAGGTGCCGGGGGAGCACCGCGGTGAGCCGGTCCGTGCCCGCCTGGGTGATCACGGCGTAGGAGGCCCTGCGGTCGGTCGCGCACGCCTGCCGTGCGACCAGTCCCTCACGTTCCAGCCTGTCCACGACCCGGGTCACCCCACTGGTGGACAGGCTGGTCTGCGCGGCCAGGTCGCTCATGCGCAGGCGCCTGCCCGGGGAACGTGCCAACCGGATGAGGGTCTCGAAGTCGATGTCCGAGAGCCCCGCCTCGGCGAAGGAGGTGTGGGTCTTCGCCAGCAGGCCGCCGAAGGCTTCCGCGAACAGGCCCATGGCCGTTAACCGGGAGTCGTCAAAGGAGGTCACCGTTCCACTTTAACCGATGATGGTTGACGTGGGGAATATTCCTCATGTAGAAATCTGTTGACGCAAACATCCGCACTGCAAGCACCTCTTCAGGAGTAGTCATGACCACTCGGACCTGGGAGAACCTTCAGCTCCCCGCCGCGGGTACCTTCAACCTCGACGCCGCCCACACCCGGATCGGCTTCATGGTCAAGCACATGATGGTGAGCAAGGTCCGCGGTCACTTCGACCAGTTCGCCGGAAGCGTCACCGTCGCCGAGAACCCCCTTGAGTCCTCCGCCGAGCTGACGATCAAGGCCGAGAGCATCAGCACCGGCGTCGCCGACCGCGACGGCCACCTGCGTGGCGACGACTTCCTCGCCGCCGAGAAGTTCCCCGAGATCACCTTCCGCAGCACGCGCGTGGTCGGCCACTCCGGCGACGAGTTCACCGTCCTCGGTGACCTCACCATCCGCGACGTCACCAAGCCGGTCGAGCTCACCGTCGAGTACGGCGGCGCGGGCACCAACCCCTGGGGCCAGTCCGTGTGGGGCTTCTCCATCACGACCGAGATCGACCGCGAGGAGTTCGGCCTGACCTGGAACCAGACCCTGGAGACCGGTGGCGTCCTGGTCGGCAAGAAGATCAAGATCGAGATCGAGGGCGAGGCCAACCCCGCCGCCTGACGATCGTCATGGGAGGGTCGATGGGCCCGCGTGGTGTCGTGGTCCTCGCCGCCTGCCCGGAGTCGTGACCTTCGTCGCCCGATAGCCGTCGTCCACAGGTTCCCTCCCGGCGTTCGGGATTCGTTGTCCACAGGCTCCTTTCCGGTGTTCGGGAGGGAGCCTGTGGATTTTCCGGTGAGATCACTCCTGTGGCCTTTGGGCACGGCTGGGCTTGGGGTCCGGCGCCCGCCTGTGTGGTCGGGGCAGTACCCTCCGGCTTTCCCGGGAAGTTGATATTCCGTCAGGTGGTACCGGACGTCTCGTCTGGCGGGAATCCCCAGACTCACAGCCGTGTCTGCCTGCGAGAATCGCTGATCGTCCACAGGTGTGCACAAAGTTATCCACAGGAGTGGATAACCGGTACACGCCTCCCCGACACGGCGTCTGCGGGAACCGCTTTGCTGCCTCGCCTGATGGCCGGTACTCTATGCTGAGCCACTCGGCAACCAGGAGGCTTCGCCTAGTCAGGTCTATGGCGCCGCACTGCTAATGCGGTTTGGGTTTACCGCCCATCCGGGGTTCAAATCCCCGAGCCTCCGCTGTGACAAGGGAGTTCGTGAGAGATCACGGGCTCCCTTCGTCATTTCATAGATCACCACTGGCCTCCGGCCACATTGATGGCACGAACGCGGCGGCCGCCCATGTCGCCTGTTCCTACGTTCCTCGGCCACTGAGGGGTGGACATCGCTCGTGAAGGCTGCGGTCGCGTGGCCGAGGATCATCGGGGATGACCTTGATGGAAACGTCGGCGGCGAGCGGCATCATGGTCGCACCAGGTTGCGACCCCTCGCAGGGTGATGAGGCCTCGGCGGGTCTGCCTGGGCGGTGCCTCGCCTGCCGGGTTGCGGCTCCTTTCTGGGGCGATGAGGACGCAACCCGGTGGCGTAGATGCTTGCGTTCGCCTAGTTGCGAACCCTCGCAAGGGTGATAAGGACCTCAGACGCCACCCTGGTGCTGCTGGCCCCCGTCGACATGTCACGAACCCTCAGGGGTGATGAGAATAAGGCCGGGCCGCGAGGGGTGGTTGATCGCGAGCCCTCTCAGGCTGCTGAGCCACCAGTCTGCTCTCACGACGCCGACGGCCGCAAGCTACGACGGGGATGCTTTGTTGGGAAAAGCCAGCGGATCAGCGGGCCGTTAACGGCGTTGGGGCGGTAGTTCGCCCACCGGTGCGGCGGTGTGCGTTCCGCCGCTCGTGCAGCGCCACACGGCGATCTCGTTCTCCAACTCGGCGAGCAGGCACCGATCGTGCACCGGACAGGCGGGCCACATCTTCCACGTCGCCTCCACGACCACGTCCTGGGTGGCGTCGGCCACAGACTGGAGCACCTGTTGGGCGTCCCCGCCGGGCCCGAGGCCGCTGCCGTGGCAGATGCCCCGGAACTCCACCCGTGCCAGCCCCATGGCGTCCCGGTCGGGGACGACCATCCGAAGCGTCCCGGTGATCCCCGCGGCGCGGACGTCGCGCTCCACGACCTTCAGCGCCTCCTCCAGCGGCACCAGCAGGTCCGGTTTCAGGGCGAAGGTCGGCGCGAAGCCGATGTCGTCGAGGAAGGCCTTGCCCAGCCGAGCCAGGCCGGCGTCCGTCAGCTCGGCGGCGGGGCGTTCGAGGAGCTCCCGGGTGACGGAAGTGGGCATGTCCCACTCCTCCACCAGGCGGGCCAGCTCGACGAGAGGCCCGGCATCGAGACCACCGTCGCGCAACGCCGTGTAGACGCGGACGCTCAACTCCTCGACGGCCTGGTCGAACTCATCGTCCTGCTCGTAGGGATGCATGCCGCAGTGTCTCCCGCCTCGCAGATCCCGGCAAGCGAGATTTCACCCATCGCCGTTGAATATCCGGTGATCTCTGACGTCATCCTTTTCGCCGGCCGGAGCACAATCCTCGGTCGGCGTTCGACACGCATCCGCTGATCTTCACGCTGCGTCAGGGAATCAATGGTCACCAGTATTTCGGATCGCAGCACAGGGTGTTCAGAGCCGTTCAGGGGACCACACATGCCCTCTGACCTGGGTTGAACCGTCTGGAATGGCCTGAGGGCGATCTCCGAGAAGCCGGGCCGGGCCATGTCGGACCGACCGGCGAGTTGCTGGACGGGCTGGGGCCCTCATAGTGCGGCAGTCGCAGCATCTCCTGGCGCACCGGACTGGCCGGGACCGTGAAGATTGGATCCTCGGAGTCCGTACGGCCGGCGCCGATGACTCAGCCATCGGCGGAAACCGGAGTGACCGGCCCAAGGACAGGAGAAAGCGAGGGCCTCGCCCCACCGGGATCGACAGAGATGCCGCCACGGTGATGGCCATGGGTGTACGGCACCGCGCGCTGAGCGATCTCGTACGAGGCGTGGGCGGTCTGGTCGGCGAACGCGGCGGTGAGAAGGCCGCCCCACTCCTGCCGGTCCGCAGGGCGCGCTGGCTCCGCCGGGGCCGGGGGCGGGCGGGGGGACGCCCCGGCGCGGGCGGGGGGGGGGCGCGCCCCCCCCCCACGGGAGGGGGGCGCGGCGGGGGGGGGGGGGGCCCCGGCGGCCCCCCCGGGTAGGGACGTCCCTACCGTCGCGGACCGGTCCGCCTCCCCCCTTACTGTCTCCCTGGCGGGATCGTTCGCCGAGGTCTGCCCTCCTAGCGTTGTGACCAGCGCCGACGTGGCGCGAGAACCTACCGGGAGAACCTCCTCATGCGCACCACCCCGTCCAAAGCCGCCGCCGCTCTCGCCCTCGCCACCACGGGTCTGGCTCTCTTCTCCGTCCCGGCGCACGCCGGGCAGAAGCCCGCCCCGAGCACCACGGCCTCGCTCCAGAGGTCGATGGACGCGATGGTGCGTACCGGTACCGCGGTCGGAGTGCAGGCCAGGCTCAGCGAGGGAGACCGGCAGAGCGTCCTGCGCTCGGGAACGGCCACGGTCGACGGCGGGCGTCCCGTACCGACCAACGGGTCGTTCCGTATGGGCAGCGTCACCAAGGCCTTCGCCTCGGTGACCGTGCTGCAGCTGGTCGGCGAAGGCCGGATCGGACTGGACGACCCCATCGGCAAGTATCTGCCCGGCCTGTTGCCGCGTGAGAACGACATCACCGTACGGATGGTCCTACAGCACACCGCCGGGATACCCGACTACACCAGCATGAAGGAGTTCCCGACATCGGGTGACGCCTACCTGAAGCTGCGCTTCAACCGGTTCACCGACGAGGGCATCGTGAGGACCGCGCTGACCAGGCCGCTGGACTTCGAGCCCGGCACGAAGTTCTCCTACTCCAACACCGGCTATGTGGTGGTTGGGATGTTGATCAAGGCGGTGACCGGCCACAGCTGGCAGAGTGAGGTCACCGAGCGCGTCATCAAGCCGCTGGGGCTGCGCGGCACCTCGGCGCCGACGTACTCCACGACCATCCCCGGGCCGCACGCCCACGGATACCTCAACAAGAGCAACGGCGAGTACGTGGACGTGACCCGGCTCAACCCGAGCATCGCCGGCGCCGGGGGAGCGATGATCACGACCACGGCGGACCTGACGACCTTCCTCAACGGCCTGGTCACCGGCAAGCTCCTCAAGCCCGCCCAGTTCACCGAGATGAGGAAGACCGTTCCCATCAAGATCCAGCCGGGGGACTACGGCCTCGGCCTGATCTCCATGTCCACCTCGTGCGGGCAGAAGATCATTGGTCACAACGGAGGCATCCCGGGCTATCTCACGAGCGCCTTCACCACCCTGGACGGCCGCACGAAGATGGCCCTCTCCGTCAACCAGAAGCAGTCCCCGGCCGACATGGCCGCCTTCAGCAAGATGATCGACTCCGCCTTCTGCTCCTGAGGGGGGGCGCGGCCCGGCCTCGGTCGAGAATGATCAACGGGACCGGGGCCGGGAAGGAGCGACTGACGTCGACGCCTCCGTGCCGTGTCGCCTGTCCGTTCATGTGGTGAAGGAGAACCCGGCCGCGAGCCGACCCCTTTCCGGCGTGCGCTCACATCGAGGCGCGCCATCCCGAAGGATCATGCGATGGCCGTCCTCATTCGCGGCGCCATGTCATCTGGCCGGGGAAACTCATGCACCACGTCCGTCGGCGCAACCTGCGTCGCCGTCGCTGTCGCGTAGGGAGTGGATCATGCTCCGCAGGATCAGGAACGCGGCTGACTGCTCGGTCTCGGTCAGGCCGGCCAGCATTCTGACCTCGACGGCCCGGACCGCCACGGTCGCCTTCTCCAGGCTCCGCCGGCCGCGAGGGGTGAGCCGTGTGGGAAGGACCTTCCCGACGGGAGCCTCCGCGGGCCTGGTCACGTAGCCGTCCCGTTCCAGGGCCTGGAGCAGCACGTTCATCGACTGCCGTGTCACGAACGCGCCCCGCGCGAGCTCGGAGTTCGACAGGCCCGGTCGTTGGGCCAGCAGTTCGAGGCAGGAGTAGTGCGTCACGCTCATCCCGAGTGGCCGCAGCACCTCCTCCATGGCCACGCGCAGGGCGCTCGAAGCCTCTTTCAGCAGGTAGCCCAGTGATTTGTCCAGGTCAACGCCGGGGCCGTTTTGACTCATGTCAGAATTCTGACATACATTGCTCCGTGTCAGGAATCTGACACGGAGAGAAGGAGCACCACCATGCCCGTCACCGGCCCCGACTTCATCTCACTCCAGGCGCGCGACCTCGACGCTTCACGGGCGTTCTACGAGCGGTACCTCGGCCTCGTCCGCTCGCAGGCCGGGCCGCCGCACGCCGTCGTCTTCGAGACGAAGCCGATCGCGTTCGCGCTCCGCGACGTCGTTCCCGGCACCGATCTCGCGTCCGTCGCCCGGCCCGGCATCGGCGCCGCGATCTGGCTCCACGCCACCGACGTCCAGGCCATCCACGACGCTCTCGTCGCCGACGGTCACACCGTCGTCTCCGCGCCGATCGACGGCCCCTTCGGCCGGACGTTCACCTTCGCGGACCCCGACGGTTACCACGTCACCCTCCACGACCGCGCCTGACAAGCCGAACCGGCCCCGGACCGCGTCGTCACGGACCGGGTTCCGCACGCCGGAGACGGCCGGCCGCTCAGGGGTTACGGTTACCGAGAAGCTCCGCAGATGGCCGGCCGCTCAGGGGTTACCGAGAAGCCCCGGAGACGACCGGACGCTCAGACGCCGCCCGGAAGCTCCGCCTTGAGGCGGTCGGCGATGTCGGCTCTCAGGGCCTTCTTGTCGATCTTCCCGACCTTGGTCCAGGCGAGTTCCTCGACGACGACGAGCCGTTCGGGAAACTTGAAGCGGGCGACCTCCGCGCTCTCCATCTGCCCGCGGATCTCCTCCAGAGTGACCGTCTCCCCGGCCCGCGGCACGACGTACAGGCACACGCGTTCCCCCAGCAGGGGGTCAGGCATGGCCACGGCGGCGACCTGGCTCACCGAGGGGAGCTGGTACACGAGGTTCTCGATCTCCTCGGCGGAGATCTTCTCCCCGCCACGGTTGATCATGTCCTTGTCGCGACCGGCCACCACGAGGTCACCCTCGGGCGTGCGCAGGCAGATGTCACCCGTACGGAACCAGCCGTCGTCGGTGAAGGAGCGGGCGTTGTGCTCCGCCGCCCGGTAGTACCCGCGAGGCGTGTACGGCCCGCGGGTGAGCAGGAGCCCGGCCTGACCGTCCGGCAGGTCCCGGTCCTGCTCGTCCACGATCCTGATCTCGTCAAAAGGCGACAGGGGACGGCCCTGCGTGGTGCACACCGTCTCGACGGGGTCGTCAAGGCGGGTGAAGTTGAGCAGCCCCTCCGCCATGCCGAACACCTGCTGCAGCGTCGCCCCGAGCACGGGCTTCACCTTGTACGCCAGCTCGTCCGCGAGGCGGGCGCCGCCCACCTGGATGACCCGCAGACTGGCGAGTTGCCCGGCACCGTGCTCGGCCGCCCGCTCCAGCCAGCGGCCGGCGACCGCGGGCACCACCGCGGTGTGCGTGACGCCTTCCGCCGCGATCGTGGCGAAGGCCCGTACCGGCTCGGGCGAGGGCAGCATGACCACCCGCCCTCCGGCGAGCAGTACGCCCAGGATCCCCGGGCAGGCGAGCGGGAAGTTGTGCCCGGCGGGCAGGCTGACCAGGTAGACCGACTCCGAGGTGACCCCGGCGACCTCGGCGCTGGCCCGGGCGTTGTAGGCGTAGTCGTCGTGGGTGCGGGCGATGAGCTTGGGCATGCCGGTCGTGCCCCCGGAAAGGAGGAAGAGGGCCACGTCCCGGGAGGAGGGAGAGGGCATGTCGAAGCCGGTCCGGTCGGTCGGCGGGCCGCACAGGCTCCGCAGGTCCACACTTCCGGGTTCGATGTCGTCCCCGGCGACCAGCACCCGCCATCCGGCCCCGGTGGCGGCGCGTACGTCGGCCGCGAGGTCGTGGGCGAGCCGTTGGTTGTCGAAGTCCTTGGTCCGGTCGGGGACGGCGATCGCCACGGCCTCGGAATGGACGGCCAGATAGGTGAGTTCGGCCCGGCGGTGGGCGGGCAGCGCCATCACGGGCACGACGCCCGCGCGCAGGCACGCCAGGAGGAGGACGACGAACTCCCACGAGTTGCCCAGCTGCATGACGATCCGCTCGCCCCGGGCGATGCCGAGGCCACGCAGGCGTACGGCGGCGGCGTCGGCGCGGTCGGCCAGCTCGCCGTAGGTGAGGCGGAGCCCGGTGCCGTCGGTCAGCGCCGTGGCGTCCGGGTCGCGGTCGGCGACCTCCCGCAGCAGGGTGCCGATCGCGGCCCCGGCCCAGAGGCCCTCCTCGGTGAAGCGGGTGACGTCGGCCTCGGGCCAGGGCACGGTGTGCTCAGTGATCGGTGTGGGCATCGTCGGCCTTCCTGGTGAGGATGACGGCGTCAAGCGCGATGAGACCTTGTGGCGTGAGCCGTAGCGGATTGACCTCGATCTCCTCCATGAGCGGATTGGCGACGAGCAGGTCGCCGAGCCTGGAGACGATCGTGCCGAGGGCGTCGGAGTCGAGGACGGGGCCGCC
Organism: Streptosporangium sp. NPDC020145; assembly: GCF_040631275.1. Classification (NCBI taxonomy): domain Bacteria; kingdom Bacillati; phylum Actinomycetota; class Actinomycetes; order Streptosporangiales; family Streptosporangiaceae; genus Streptosporangium; species Streptosporangium sp. NPDC020145. Next base: position 55,200 of record NZ_JBEXZT010000036.1, read on the forward strand.
GCGCCACCCGGAGAGCAGGGCCCGCCCGGCCAGTTCGGACGGCATGCCGGCTGCCTGGCCGGAGGAGACCGGGGCGAGCCTGATGGCGACGTCGGCCAGGGCTTCGGCCACGGTGCCGCCCAGCCCCACGAGCACCACGGGTCCGAAGACGACGTCGCGTCGGGCGCCGACCATCAGGTCGATCCCGGCGGGCGCCATGGCCTCGACCAGGTAGCGCCGCGCGCCCGCCGCGTCCAACTCGTCGAGTGCGGCGTCCAGGTCGGCGTGGGAGGACACGCCCAGGTGCACGCCTCCGATCTCGGTCTTGTGCAGGACGTCCGCGTCCAGCAGTTTCACGGCCACCGGAGCCCCGACGAGGTCGAACGCGGCGTGGGCCGCGGCCCGGTCGGCGCAGGCGTGGCGTGGCATGGTCGCCACACCCAGCTGTTCGAGCAGGTCCTTGCCCGCGTTTTCGTCATATCGGGCGGCCAGGCCGGTCGGCGCCGCCCACGGGGTGGAGACTGCGGGGCGGGCCGTACGCGCTCGGGCGTCGGCCAGCAGCGCGGCGGTGGCCGCGGCGACGCCACGGGCGTCGTCGACCACGGCGACGCCCGACTCGCGCAGGGCTCGGCGGTCGCGGACGACCTCCTCGCCCACGCCCGCCAGGCCGAGGACGACGGGGACGTCCGCGGTCATGCCGTTGGTGAGCGCGGCGACGACGTCGACCGCGTCCGGTTCGTGCAGGACGTAGCCCGCGAGGACGTCGACGCCGGGATCGGCGCCGACGGCGGCGAACACCGCTCCCAGCTCGGGTCCGGGACGGCCGGTGTCGACCGGGTTGCGCTGGAAGGTCAGCGGCGGCAGCAGCCCGGCCAGGGTCTCGCGGGTGCCGGGAGTGAGCTCGGGCACCCGGACCCCGCGACCTCGCAGGTCGTCGAGGAGCAGCAGGCCGGGACCCGCCTGGGCGGTGACGACGCCGACCCCCGGGACGGCGTGGGGACGGCCCCGGGTCACCGCGAGCGCGCCGACGGCGTCGACGAGTTCGCGTTCGTCGTCGACGAGGACCGCGCCCGCCTGGGCCAGGGCCGCGCGCGTCGTGCGCCACGAGGTCGCGAGCGCCCCGGTGTGGGACTCGGCGAAGGCCCCGACGTCGTGACGGCCGACGACCAGGGCGACGACCGGCCGGGTCGCGGTGAGGCGGCGCACGCTCGCGACCAGCCGGGGACCGTCCGCCACCGACTCCACGTGCAGTGCGACGGCGGCGGTGCGGGGATCGTCGGCGAGGTGGTCGAGGACGTCGGGAGCCGTGACGTCGGCCCCGTTCCCGAGGCCGACGGCGAGGCTGACGCCGTGCCCCGCCTCGGTCAGCGCGAACGCCAGGGCGTGGTTGACGCCCCCGCTGGCGGCGACGACGGCGACGGCGCCAGGTGCCACCCGGTGGACGCCGGGGACGAAGCTGGCGGTCACCCGCGCGTGGGGAGCGAGGAAGCCGCTGGTGTTCGGGCCGAGGAGCCGGAGGCCCGAGTCCCGGGCGATGGCGCCGAGCCGTCGCTGGTGCCCGACTCCGGCGCCGCCCGCCTCGGCGAACCCCCCGCCGCACACGACGGCGGCTCGCACGCCCGCGGCGGCCGCCTCCGCGAGCACGTCGGCGCAGGCCGCGGCGGGGACACAGAGCAGGGCGAGGTCGACGGGTCCCGCTGCGGCGGCGACGCCGACGGACGGGTACATGGTGTCGTCGCGCGCGTTCACCCGTGCCAGGAATCCGTCGAAGCCGGACAGTGAACGAGCCATGGCGGCGCCGAGTTTGCCCGGGTCGCGGGAGGCGCCGACGACCGCGATGCCCCGGGGGGCGAACAGCGGGCCCAGCGGGCCGGAATCGTTCACGTGAGCACTCCGACCAGGTCAGCACGGCCGGAGAGCACCGTGGTCAGTGCCCGGTCCCGGTCGTGATCCCGCTCGATCAGCAGCGCGGGAAGTCCTGTGCGCATCCGTACCTCCTCGCACAGCCGGGTGCGGGTCAGAGCCGTGCCACCGTGTACGGCGACCAGCACCGCGCCGGTGGTGAGGCCGGACAGGTGGGGCAGGTCGGCCTCGTCGTCCGGCGCCTCCAGCAGGGCGCCCCACGCGCCGGGCAGCGGAACCGTGGAGAGCGGCAGATCACTCTCCCCCCGGACGGCCGTGGGGGCACCGTCCGCTCCGGCCACGACGTCGAGCAGCCGGCCGGACGCCGACCAGCCGGTCACCTCGAAGCGCGTCTCCAGCGGGTCGGCGCCGTGCAGGTCCCGCCACCGGCGGTGGGCCGAGTCGGTGAACCGCGGCGCACGCCTGGCCAGCCGTGCGTCGGAGATGCTGCGGGACATGAAGTGGTAGGCGAACTGCCACGGCTCAAGGGCGTCGTGGTAGTCGCCGAAGTTCTCCCACCAGGCGAGACTTGGCCGCGCCGAGTCCTGGATGCGCAGAACCGGTGGCTTGGCCGTCCGTTCGTAGCTCGCGAGGGCGGCCGCGAGGTCGCCCGGGTTCCCGACCAGCGCCCGCGAGAGCGCGACGGCGTCCTCCATGGCCATCTTGGTGCCGGAACCCACGGAGAAGTGCGCGGTGTGTACGGCGTCGCCGAGCAGGACGACGGGCCGTGGGGCCAGCGCGTACCAGTGGCGGGTACGGCGCGTGCGGAAGTTGCCCCATCGGGAGTTGTTGGTGAGCAGCCGTCCGCCCTCGATCTGCTCGGCGAACAGTTTCTCCAGGTACTCCTTGGAGCGCAGGTCGCTCGCCCCGGGAGGTTGGTTCACGTCGAACGCGTCGAGACCGGCACGCCGCCAGGAGGCCTCGTCGGTCTCCACGATGAACGTCGACATGGTGTCGGAGATGGGATATCCGTGCACCGCGAAGACGCCGTCAGGGCCGCGTTCGTGGACGAAGGTGAGCCCGTCGAAGAGGTGGTCGGTGCCGAACCAGATGAACTTGGCCGAGGCGGTCTCCACCTGTGAGCCGAGGCCGGGACCGAGCGCTTCGCGGATCCGCGAGGAGGCTCCGTCGGCGGCGACCACCAGGTCGTAGCCCGCCAGGTCGTCCAACGTCACCTCGGTGGAGAAGCGGAGGTCCGCCCGGACGGAGCGGGCGCGTTCCTGCAGGATCAGGAGCAGCGTGCGCCGGACGACCGCGGCCATGCCGTTGCCGCCGCACCTGATCCGCTCGCCCTTCAGCCGGACCTCGATGTCCTCCCAGTGCCTGCCGTGCTCGGCCAGGGCCTCGCGCAGCACGGGGTCCGCCTCGTGGATCGCCTCCAGGGTCCGGTCGGAGAAGACAACCCCGAAGCCGAAGGTGTCGTCGGCGCGGTTGCGCTCGAAAACGGTCACCTCGTACGACGGGTCCGCCTGCCGGATCAGTGCGGCGAAGAACAACCCGCCGGGGCCGCCGCCGACCACCGCGATGCGCATGGCCCACTACTCCTTGGTCGTGCGGCCGAGGATCCGGCCGAACACGGCGCCCAGCGCCGCCTCCGGATCGTCCACCGCGGAGGCGGACCGCCAGGCGACCATGTGGTCCGGGCGGACCAGGAGAACCCCGTCCTCCGCGACCTCGGAAAGGGTGCGGTAGTCGCCGTAGCCGTCCTCGTAGTCGCAGCCGCGGCCGATCGACCAGACCCGGATGGGCACACCCAGGCGCTTGGCGACGCGCTCGGCCGCCTCCCGCCAGGCGGCGCCGCCGATGCCGGTGAGCAGGGTGAACCGGCCCCGGCCGCACAGGTCGAAGGTGGAGACGCGCCGCTGGTCCCTGGTCAGCCACACGTGCGGCAGGTGGCGTCCCGGACGGGTCGAGGCGAAGTAGTAGATCTCCTCGTCACGCGGCGCGGGCTGCTCGGGGGTGCCGTCGGGCACGATCGCGGCGGACGCGTAGTGCTGGTTGGTCTCGACGCCGTGCGTGTTGAAGCACATGATCGTGTCCTGCAGCGCGGTGTCGAACTCCTGCCGCAGCCGGCCGCCCTCGGCCGTCGGCTGCAGCAGGGCGTCGAGGGCGTCGTGCAGTTCCTGCGCGCCGGAGGCGGGCGGCAGGCGCAGCGCCATGAAGATCGGCGGCATCAGTCCGTCGCTGCGCTTGGCGCGCTGGACGATCTGCTTGGCGACCGGCAGCCGCTCGTCGCGGTAACTGTCGAGCAGCGTGGGTGCGGCTTCGCCGCGCAACACCATCGCGAGCTTCCAGCACAGGTTGTAGCTGTCCTGGATGGAGGTGTTCGAACCGAGGCCGTTCATGGGCGAGTGCCGGTGTACGGCGTCGCCGACGCAGATGACCCGACCGACCATGTTGTCGGTCGCGTAGACGTCGTTGACCGCCCAGGTGGAGATCGACTCGACCTTCACCGGCACCTGGTCGTCGCCGATCAGCTGGTGCGCGATGCGGACGCCGTCCTCCTCGGTGAGCGAGGGCTGCCCGGCGTTGACGTCGTAGCCCCACACGCCGACCCACTTGGTCCACGGACGCACCATGCGCAGCACGCCGATGCCGTTGCCGTCGTGGCCGACGCCCGGCTGGACGAACCAGTACATGTCGCCCGGACGGTGCTCGACGAAGCGGGTGAGATCCGCCTCGAACACCACGTTGATCGAGCCTCCGAGCCCCATCTTGCCGACCAGGGGCAGGCCGGCCTGCGCGGCGACCGTCGAGTTGCCGCCGTCCGCGCCGATCAGGTACTTGCTGCGGATGCCGTACTCCTGGCCGGTCAGCCTGTCCCTGACCAGGGCGGTCACGCCGTCGTCGTCCTGTGTGAACGTCAGCAGCTCGGTGTTGAAGCGGACGGACGACCCCCGCGAGGCGGCGGCGTTGACCAGGATGGGCTCCAGCACGTGCTGCGGCAGGTCGCACACGGAGCACGGGCTGGCGAGGTCGTGCTCGGCCTTGAAGTGGGGATGGGTGTACCACGTGCGCAGACGGCCGAGCTCCCGCCCGGCGAGGCTCGTGGCGTACACGTGCTCGCCCATCAGGTGCTGCGGAGTCGCGTTCTTGACCACCTCCCCTTCCAGTCCGAGGTCACGCAGCACCTCGACGCCGCGCTGGTTGGTGATGTGCGCGCGGGGCGTGTTCGAGACCCCGGGGTACTTGTTGAGCACCACGTTGGGGATGCCGTACGTCGAGAGCAGCGCCGCGGCGGTGGCTCCCGCCGGACCGGCCCCGACGATCAGTACGTCCGTCTCCACGACGGGGGTGAGGGTATCCATGTCATGGCTCCAAAAAGGTGCGGTCAGTGCCGGTGGCCCCAGAGGTCGGGGCCGGGGATCTCGGTGACCTGCCAGGTCTCGTCGTCGATGAGGACGCCGCCGCTGCCGAACTCGGTGTGCACACCGACGGGGGACTCGGCGTAGAAGGAGAACATCTGGTCGTTGCTGTGCCGGCCGAGCGTCATGGTGACCGGGACGTCGCGGTCGAGCACGAGGTCGTAGGTCCGGCCCACCTGGTCCATGTCGGGGACCTCAAGCATGAAGTGGTGCAGGAACGGGTGGTCGATGCCGAAGAACGGGCCGTCCACGAAGGCGATGCTGTGGTGGCGCGGGTTCGTGTGCAGGAACGTCGCCTGGAACGGCACCCGCATCGTGTCGCTGATCTTGAAGCCCAGGACGTCGGTGTAGAACCGCTGCTGGGCCGCCACGTCCGGGCTGGCGAGTACGACATGGCCCAGGCCGAGGTCACCCGTGACGAACCGTTCGATGTCCCGTGCCGAGGTGAACCGCCCCTCGCCCAGCGAGGCGCCGTGGAACAGCTCGACCCGGTTGCCCGCGGGGTCGAGGAAGTGCGCCATACCGGCCACGCGCCGGATCTCCAGCTCGCGCTGCGTCGCCTCGTGGGCCACGACGCCGTGGTCGCTCAGCTCGTTGAGCGCGGCGCTCAACGCGTCGCCGTCGGCGACCTCCCAGCCGTAGTAGGCGCCGCCGTCCTGCTCTCCGGCCTCGACGGTGATGCGGTGGTGCATGTCGTCGATGCGGAAGTGGGTGGCGCCGTCCTCTCCCTCGACCCGTTGCATGCCGAGGATGTCGGTGGCGTAGGTGGTGAAGGCGTCCGGCTCACGCGCGGACAGGCCAAGGTAGCCGAGCTGCTTGATGTCCATGCTGTGCTCTCCTAGTCGTACGGGGTCAGAACGCGTCGGTGAGGAAGCCGCGCAGCAGCGCCGCGTACTGGGCGGTGCGCTCGATCTGCACCCAGTGACCGCACTTCGGGAAGACGTGCAGCTGCGCGTTGGGCAGGTGCTGTTGCAGGAAGACGCTGGAGTCGGGGGTGACGAAGCGGTCCTCACGGCCGTGCACGATGAGGAACGGATGCGGCATCCGGCGCAGCGCGGACGGCGGTACGGCCATCTCGGCGGGGGAGGAGGAGAAGAAGCGCTCGAAGGAACGCCGCACCTCGGGCCGCATGACCTCCTTGTAACGCGTTTCGGTGATCTCCGAGATCGACGTGCCCAGGGCGTCCTCGTCGTAGACGAACCACCTGGTGAGGTTCTCCAGCGCGCTGATCGTCGGGTCCTTGTAGAAGGACACCATCCGCATGACCTCAGGCGTCGGCTGCGAGTGCCCGCCCGCGCTGCCCATCAGGGAGATCCGGGCGAAACGGTCCGGTGCCGTCATCACCAGGTGCATGGCGAGGGCGCCGCCCATCGAGTTGCCGACCAGGTGCGCCCGCTCGACACCGAGGACGTCCATCAGGGCGAGCACCTGCTCGACCCGCATGCGCATCCATCCGGTCAGGCTGCCCGGCATGTCCTCGGGGTGGTCGGTGCGGCCGTAGCCGACGAGGTCGGGGGCGACCACGTGATAGTCGTCGCTCAGCGCGGGGATGAAGCTGCTCCAGTTCGACCCCGCGTTGGCGCCGGGGCCGCCGCCGTGCAGAAGAATTACGGTCTCGTGGCTCTCCTCCCCGCTTTCCAAGAAGAAAGTGGAATAGCCATTGGTTTCGACGGTGCGCTCGGTCACTGGAATGGGCTCCTTCCTGTCACGCACGGGCATTGCTCAGGATGGTGCGTTGATCGGTGAACGGCCGGGATCGGGCCTGCCAGGCGACGGCGGGACTTGCCTCTTTCGCCCCTGGTATTGCTAGCTTGTGCGTTGTCGCACCACCGTAGACAGACACCACGTTGATGCGCTTCGTACGATGTGTCGTTAGTTGTCGGTGTTGATCCGACGTTGTGTCGCAGGAGAGGAGCAACCCCTGTGAGCCTTGATGACGCCGTCCAGGACCTGGCTGACCGTCTCGGCGTGGCGCTGGTGGTGCTCGACCACGACCTGAAGATCGCGGCGTTCAGCGTCCACGACACCGACGCCCGGCTGGCCCGGCTCGCCCGGTTGCTCGCGAGCTCGACGGCGCCGGTGACGAATTCGCTGGTGGAAGGGCATCGGCTACGCTACGTGAAGCACGGTGTGCGGGTGCCTCAGGCCGACGGGGAACTGGTCGTCCTGCCGCTGCGTCATGAACAGCAGCTGCTCGGCTACGTCTACTACGTCGAGGATCGGGAGGCGCCGCGCGTCGACGATCTCGAAGTACTGGAATCCGCCGCGCCGGAAATGGGCGCGCTGCTCTCACTGCGGATCTCTGAGCGGAGGCACGACAAGGAGAATTCGAAGAACCTGCTTGCGGCATTGCTCGGAGAATCGCCGGAGGCCCGTTCGGCGGCGGCGGAGACCCTCGTGCGGGAAAACCTCATCGATGACGTCGAGAATTACTCGGTTCTCGTTCTCCAGGCCCCTGAGTCGTCCTCAAGGTCGGTGACGAGACTTGCCGTCGAGGCGACCCTCGAATTCACCATGAGATCGACGACCGTGAAGATCGTCGGTGCCGTTCTCGGAGCCGAGGGAATCGTTCTCTTTCCGCGTCCGGTCAACCACGACAGGCTTGAACGCGCCCTCGCCGACCACGATCTGGAGGAGGTCGTGGCAGGTGTGGGCAGCGTGAAACCGTCGTTGCCGGAGGCGGTCGACTCCTACCACGAGGCCCGGCTCGCCCTCCGCGCCTCCCGGCTGGACAGGCGTCGTTACGGCAGGCGGGTCTTCTGGGAGGACCTCGGCATCGACCGTCTGTTCCTGCAACTGCCGCTCGACCGGCTGACACCGAGCCAGCTCCCCGCCGGAGTGCGACGCCTGCTGGGCGCGCCCCAGGGTGCCGAACTCGCGACGATCCTGGAGGGCTACCTCGACAGCGGCGGCGAGATCCAGGGTACGGCGCGGCGTCTGCGCATCCACCGCAGCACGCTCTACTACCGGCTTGACCGCATCCGCGAGATCATCGACTGCGACATCACGGACGGGGCGACCCGCCTGGAACTGCACGCCGGCCTCCGCATCGCCCGCCTCGCCGGCCTGTGGCCACACAGGTGAGTCTCCGGCGCCCGCGTCGCGACCGGCTGTGAGATCAGAGGGATGGAAGGGTCGGCTTCACCTCACGCCCGCATTTCTCGATCAGCGGGTCAGCCACCGTGGAGACCCCAGCGATCCAGGCCCGTATAGACGAACGCGGTCCGGCACGCAGGAGCGGAAAGGCACTCCGCCTCTCCTCTGTAGATCGCCACAAGCGAGTCCGGTCCCCTCCACCAGGTGTCCGCCAGCCCTGCCACCTCCTGTACGGGCTCATAACCTTCGAGCTGGATCGCTTCAACCTCGTCGCCTGTGATCTTCGTGATTTTCGTGGCCCACATCGACGCGTGGTAGGCCAGCGCGACCGACTCCACCCAGCCCTCGACGGTCGCGTGCAGAGGGGTCCAGAGCTCGCTGTGAATACCGAACTCATCACCAGGACCGATCATGAAGGCGTAGGGAACCGACGTCCGCTGTCCGCCCGCGTCGAACCACCAGCCTTCGGCCGGTGAACCTTCCGGAATATCCGAAGACAGAACCCGGGGACCACCCTCGTAATGCGGAGCCGGCGGGAGCGCGAATCCACCCCAACGAGCCTCGTACTCCACGGCCCGATCGATCTCGTGTGCCGGGATGCCTAACGCGATCCACCTGCCCCGAAATCGATCGCCCTTCGAAGGTCTCACCCGGAAGCCATGAATTTTGACAAAGTCGCGGGCCCTACGAGTGAGCCCTTGAGGAACGTCGGTGATGTCATGATCCATATCTCTCAGGACTTCCTCGTGCGGGGCCGTAGGTCTGGCCGTCCCGCCTGTGGCCCCAGCCGTTTCACGTGCTGTGCCTGGCGTTGGCTGTTCCGCTCTCGGGGGAACTATCTGTGCGGCCAATCACGCCCGGACCGTTCACGGTCATGCTTCAGAGCCAGGCGTACGGCGAAATAGATGACCAGGAACTGAATGAAAGCGCCGAACAGCATGAAGATCAAGCTCATGCCTGAAACGCCGAGATTCATGGTCTCTCCCTCATCGTCGGCGATCAGCCTGCCTGCCCCGGCCCACGCTGTCCACTGTCGTTTCCGTGGCAGGCGCTGTCTTCGCGGTGCCGAAGCGGTACCACCCGGACCACCGGCCGGTGGAACCACGTTTGAACGAGCACGTCCGGGTTTGCCGCCCATCCGGGTTCGAAGCCCCGATCCTCCGTACGCGAAAGGCCTCTCTCGGGCTAGGAACGGGACAGGGCTCCTCGGCCGCTCGGGGTGGACAGTTTGAATATGGAGATGCCCCGTGCTCCACCGGCGATCACGATGTTCGGCTCGCTCCAGCACAGGCCGAACATCGCTGTTTCACCACGTACGACGGCGATGCATGACGGGTCATCACTGATGGCCCAGATCCGCACGCTCCCGTCGTCGGAGGCGCTGGCCAGCCAGGAGCCGTCTGAGGAGATCGCCACGGCGTTCACTCCGCCGGTGTGGCCGGTGAGGGTGGCTCGTGGGGTGCCGTCGGTGTTCCAGGTTCGTACGGTTCCGTCGCGGGAGGCGCTGGCCAGCCAGGAGCCGTCTGAGGAGATCGCCACGGCGTTCACTCCGCCGGTGTGGCCGGTGAGGGTGGCTCGTGGGGTGCCGTCGGCGT
>NZ_JBEXZT010000036.1:65232-65603 GCF_040631275.1 Streptosporangium sp. NPDC020145
GTGTTCCAGGTTCGTACGGTTCCGTCGCGGGAGGCGCTGGCCAGCCAGGAGCCGTCCGAGGAGATCGCCACTCCCCTCACTCCGCCGGTGTGGCCGGTGAGGGTGGCTCGTGGGGTGCCGTCGGTGTTCCAGGTTCGTACGGTCCCGTCCTGGGAGGCGCTGGCCAGCCAGGAGTTGTCCGAGGAGATCGCCACCGCGTTCACCCAGTCGGTGTGGCCGGTGAGGGTGGCGTGTGGGATGCCGTCGGCGTTCCAGATCCGCACCGTCCTGTCGTCGGAGGCGCTGGCCAGCCAGGAGTTGTCCGAGGAGATCGCCACCGCGTTCACCCAGTCGGTGTGGCCGGTGAGGGTGGCGTGTGGGATGCCGTCGGC
>NZ_JBEXZT010000036.1:65702-66512 GCF_040631275.1 Streptosporangium sp. NPDC020145
CGTTCCAGATCCGCACCGTTCCGTCGTCGGAGGCGCTGGCCAGCCAGGAGTTGTCCGAGGAGATCGCCACCGCGTTCACCCCGCTGATGCGGCTGGTCAGGATGGTGCGCAGCGTGCCGTCGGTGTTCCAGATTCGTACGGTTCCGTCGCGGGAGGCGCTGGCCAGCCAGGAGCCGTCTGGGGAGATCGCCACCCCCTTCACCCCGCCGATACGGCCGGTCAAGGTGGTAAGCAGACCTCCGTCGGCTCCCCAGATTCGTACGGTTCCGTCGCGGGATGTGCTGGCCAGCCAGGAGCCGTCCGCGACGATCGCCACCCCCTTCACTCCGCCGGTGTGGCCGGTGAGGGCGGTTCGTGGGGTGCCGTCGGTGTTCCAGGTTCGTACGGTCCCGTCGCGGGAGGCGCTGGCCAGCCAGGAGTTGTCCGAGGAGATCGCCACCGCGTTCACCCAGTCGGTGTGGCCGGTGATTGTGGAACGCAGACCTCCGTCGGCTCCCCAGGTTCGTACGGTTCCGTCCTGGGAGGCGCTGGCCAGCCAGGAGCCGTCTGGGGAGATCGCCACCGCGTTCACCTCGCCGGTGTGGCCGGTGAGGGTGGTTCGTGGGGTGCCGTCGGCTTCCCAGGTTCGTACGGTTCCGTCCTGGGAGGCGCTGGCCAGCCAGGAGCCGTCTGGGGAGATCGCCACCGCGTTCACTCCGCCGGTGTGGCCGGTGAGGGTCACGTCCAGCGAAGTGGTGTATGAGCTGACCTTCGCGTGATCCTGTTTCTGCAGGTTAAGCGGTAAGTGTCTGCGGTAGCGGATTATGGGCC
>NZ_JBEXZT010000037.1:0-59226 GCF_040631275.1 Streptosporangium sp. NPDC020145
GTGCCCTGGCGGACGAGCTCAAGGGCGAGCGAGGTGCCGAACCTGCCCAGCCCGATCACCACCACCGGGTCGTCTCTCCTGTCAGCCAACGATGATCCGCTCCTCGGGAAGCCCGTGCCGACGGGCGCGTTCCTACAGGACAAGCGTGGCACCGATGACGAGGAGACCGGACGTCGGCTCTATCCCGCGTACTCCAGGAGGACCCGGAGCTCACCCGCCTCGGGAACGCCGAGTTCCTCGTAGAGGGCCAGCGCCAGCCGTCCGTGCTCGTCCACCTGGTCGTGGTCGCCGAGCCGCCAGTGGGTCCACGCCAGGTCGGCCAGCGCCCGCGCCTGGACCTCGCGGTCGCCGAGCGTACGGCTGCGCTGGAGCACCAGGGCGTACAGGGTGAGCGCGTCGTCGTGGTGCGCGTACCGGTCGAGATAGGGCCGTATCACCAGGGACAGCAGGCTGAGGCAGATCTCGGGACCGTGGACGGCCGTGGCGATGATGTTGGCGCGCTCGGCGTCGAGCCAGGCGAGTGCCTCGACGGCGTCGCGGACGGGCGGGACCGGGGTGGCGGGCCGTGGGACGCCCTCCCGCTCGGCGACGCCGTACGGGAAGAGCCGGTCCATCGCCGCGCGGGAGCGGTGCAGGTAGTAGGCGAGCAGCCGCATGACGGCGCCGTCGTCCTCGGCGATCGAACGCGCGTGCTCGCGGAGCAGGTCGTGGAAGGTGTACCGGCCGGGTTCGAGCTGCAGGAGCATGTGGGCGTCGAGGAGACTCTCAAGGAGGTCCTCGGCCTCCTCCTCCGGGATCCCGGCCAGCGCCGCCGCGCCGTACGCGTCGATGTCACGGCCGGGCACCAGTCCGAGCAGGCGGAACATGTGCCGTTCCCGCTCGTCCAGCTGCTCGTAGGAGAGGGCGAAGGCGGCCGAGACGCCGTCCAGGAGCCTGCGGTGGTCGCGCAGCCGTTCGGCCAGGTAGGCGACCGTCCAGCGCGGGCGGTGCTGGAGGCGGGCGGCGGCGATGCGGATGGCGAGCGGGAGGTACCCGCACAGGCGCAGCGTCTCGCCTACGGCCTCCGGCTCGCGCCGGGCGCGTTCCCCCACGATCCGCCCGAACAGTTCGGTGGCCTCCTCCTCGTCGAGCACCTCGACGGAGAGCGCGTGGGCGCCGTCCAGTTCGACGAGCCGCCGCCTGCTGGTGACCAGGACGAGGGTGTCGGAGTGTCCCGGCAGCAGGGGCCGTACGTGCTCGGCGTCCGCGGCGTCGTCCAGTACGGCGAGCACGCGGCGACCGGCCAGTTCGGCACGCCAGAGGGCGCCGCGCTCCGCCGGTGTGACCGGGATGCTCTCCGCGGGCACCCCGAGCTGGCGCAGCAGGGCCTCAAGCGCGGCGGCGGCGTCGACCGGTTCCCGGCCCGCGGTGTGCGCCCCCAGGTCGATGAAGAGCTGTCCGTCCGGGTAGCGTCCGGCCATCCGGTGGGCCGCGTGGACGGCGAGCGTGGTCTTGCCGATCCCGGCCATGCCGTCGATCGTGACGACCGCCGCTCCACGGCGTTCCCCCACGAGCCGCTCCACCTCAGCGACCCGTCCGGAAAGATCGGAGAAATCGGGAATGTCGTAGGGCAGGAAGGTCGACCGACGGGCCGGAGCCGAGGCCTCGGCAGCCGGGCGAAGGGACGGATCGTCCACCAGAACCGCCCGCTCCAGTTCGACGAAGGCGTGCCCGGGGTCGAGCCCCTGTTCCTCCGCGAGAGCCGTACGGTAGGCGCGCGCGGCGGCCAGGGCGTCGGCCTGCCGTCCCGACCGGTGCAGGGCGAGGACGAGATGGCCGTTGAGCCTCTCGCGCAGCGGGTTGGCGCCCACCTGGGCGGCCAGCTCGTCGAGCAGGTCGTCGTGCCGCCCCGCGGCCAGCCCCTCCTCGGCCAGGCGCTCGTAGGCGGAAAGCCGCCGGTCGTTCCACAGCTCCCTGACGCCGCAGACGTAGTGCGCGTGCACGTCCTCAAGCGCCTCGCCGTGCCACAGGTCCAGGGCCTCGCGCAGCGCGCCCGCGGCCACCAGCTCGGTGAACTCCCCCGTGTCGACCTGCCCCGGCTCGGGCCGCGCGACATAGCCGCCCGCCCGCGTCTCCAGCAGCTGTACGGCCCCGGCGGCGCGCAGCGCCTTGCGGATCACGGTGATCGAGGCGTGGATCTGCGACCTGGCGGTGTCGGGCCGGTCGTGGCCCCACATCGCGTCGATCAGCCGCTCGATGCTGATCACCCGGTCGGCGTTGAGCAGGAGATAGGCCAGCACGGCCCGGTGACGTGGGGCGATGTCCGGCAGCGGGGCGCCGTCGACGGTCATCCGAACGGGACCGAGCAGGGTGAAGCGCAGCATCGTCCCCCCATCACCTCCACATCGCGAGTGCATAGCGAATCTATCAATACGGACATCCATCCTGATCTCACACCAACCGCAACGGAAGGAACGAGGAACACCATGGAAGCCCGTATGAAGAACCCCGCCTCGATCATCCCCGGCGTCATCAAGCCGATCCAGGAGCTGATCCAGGCCGCCCAGTCGCAGGGCCTCCCCCAGGAGCTCATGGAGATGATCCACCTGAGGGTCAGCCAGATCAACGGCTGCAGCTTCTGTGTGGACGCCGGTCTGAAGAACCTGCGCAAGCTCGGGGAGAACGAGGACCGCATCGGCCTGGTCGTGGCCTGGCGTGAGGCGCCGTACTACACCGACGCCGAGCGGGCCGCGCTGGAGCTGGCCGAGGCCTCGACCCGGCTGGCCGACCACTCCGACGCCGTCCCCGACGAGGTCTGGGACAACGCCGCCGACCACTTCGACGAGAAGCAGCTGGCCTCGATCCTGCTGATGATCGCCGTGACCAACCTCTTCAACCGGCTGAACGCCCCAATCCGCCAGGTCGCGGGCAGCTGGTAACCCCCACTTCCGAAGGAGAACAGACATGTCCGTCGTCCGCTCGCACCGCTACCACGTCGCCGACAACGACCTTGAGGAGTTCCTCTCCCGCAGGGGCGCGCTGATCGAGGCCGTCAGGCAGGGGCACCCCGGCCTCACCCACGCCGTGCTGATCCGGCTTGAGGACGGCGTCTACACCGACACCTGGCACTGGGAGAGCGGTGCGCAGATGGGCGCCGCGTTCGCCTCCCTGCCCACCATCGCCGAGGCCCCGCTGACCATGGCCCTCACCTCGGACGCCACCGCCCTGAACGGTCAGGTCGTCGACGAGCGCTGAACCCGGCCCCGGGTGAGGAGCGTCCCCTCCTCGACCATCCGCTCGACCGCGAGGGCCGGGTCGATCAACGCCTCCGGGGTGTACAGGCCCGGCGCCACGGGGTCTCCGCGCAGGCCGAGCAGCCGTTCGACGCCGAGGGCGACGCCGAGCGCGGTCAACGGCCGCTGCCCCAGGGGGTGCGTGATGTGGTGGGTCACGTCGAGCGGCGTCCCCTCGGGGCCGGTCCCCTCCAGGTCGATCCTGACCTCGACGGAGGCCGGTCCGCCGCGTCGCCTGCCCGAGGACTCGCCGACCACGAAGTCGAAGCGGACGTTCGGCGCGCCCGTCGCCAGCGCCAGGCTCGGCACGTCGGGGATGGCGACCGTCTGGCCGGGCAGTACGGTGCCGTCGGCGGTGAGCACCTCCACCTGGGCCTCCTGGCCGTCCACCCAGGTGAAGACACCGTCACGGCGCACCAGCCCCGCCGAGGTCGCGGCCATCAGGCGTTCCATGTCCTCGACGGCGGCCGGACCGCCCCCGTCCAGTTCGTCCAGCACCAGCGCGACCCTGACGGTGTGGAGCCGGTGGAACTCGCGGGCCAGCTCCAGCGCCGCGAGGACGACGAGTCCGGCGCAGCCGTGGCTGGCCAGCAGGATCGGCGCGGCCGAGGCCCGCTGTGCGCCGGCGAAGACCTCCGGCGTGAGGTCCACCAGGCCGTTGGAGATGCTGAGGTACGGCAGCCCGCGTTCCTGCGCGTAACGCAGCCCGTTGAGGTGGGAGTCCCACACCGTCGCGACCACCGCCGAGCACTCCTGGCCGTCCGGCAGGCCGAGGTCGTCGCGCCGCAGGTCGAGGGGGACGGCCGTGGCGGTGCCGAGTTCGTCGGCGACCCGCCGCGCGCGGCCGGGATCGCGGCCCGCGACGGCCAGCGGCAGCGCCGGGTACCACCGCCGGAGAACGGCCGCGGTGCCCGCGCCCGCCTGCCCGGAGCCGCCCATGATCAGTACCGGTTCCATCGGGTTTCCTCCCGTACGGCTAAGCTACGTTTTGTAGACTACACGTTGTAGCTTAAGCTGGGACCGCGACGCAAGAGGAGGACGATGGCCGCATCACCGACCCGCCTGTCCAAGCAGGAGAGACGGGAGCAGTTGCTGGAGACCGCCCTGGCGGTCGTGCGCGTCCAGGGCGCCGACGGCCTGACCCTGCCCACCCTGGCCGAGGCCGCCGAGGTGAGCAGGCCGATCGTCTACGACCACTTCGGCACCAGGAACGGCCTGCTGACCGCGCTCCACCGGCGGCTCGACGAGCAGCACCGGGCCGCGCTGACCCGCGCGCTGGGCGAGGCCCCGCCGACCGGCCCCGAGGTCGCCCACGTCATGAGCGCGGCCTACTTCGCGTGTGCCACCGCCATGCCGGAGTTCAACGCCGTCACCGCCGCCCTGAAGGGAAACCCGGAGATGGAGGTGATCCAGCGCGAGATGCTCGACGACTACACCGACCTGATGGCCACCGCGCTCGCCCCGCACTCCGCCCTCGGCGTCCGGGCGCTCCGGCTGCGCTGTGTCGGCGTGCTCGGCGCGGCCGACGCGATCGCCGCCGAACTCAACCACGGGCGGACGACCCTCGACGACGCCGTCACAGCGCTGACCGACCTGATCGTGAGCGCCCTCTCCCAGCCCCTTCCTCAGGTCTCCCAGGCGCGGTAGACGGCCGTCGCGATCCGGACGAACGACCTGACCAGCGGGTTCGCGTCGCCCGTCCGCCACGCCACGACCACACGACTGGGCGCCATGTCGGCCAGCGGCACCACGGTCAGCTCCTCCGGCGGGGTGTGCCCGAGCGGGGACATCCCGACCGTGCCGTTCCAGAGCACCGCATGCAGGCACTCCTGTACGGCGCGCACCACCGGACCCTCCCGGGGCTCGCCGCCGTTCCAGTAGGTCCGCCAGAGCGGATCGACGCCGTCGGGGAACTGGAACCAGCGCCGCCCCGCCAGGTCGGCCAGGCTCAGCCGGTCACGGCGGGCCAGCGGGTCGTCGGCGCGCAGCACCGCGCCGACCGGGTCGGCCCGCAGCTCACGCGCCGTCAGACCGGTCTCGTCGAACGGCCCGCGCGTCAGGGCCACATCGACCAGCCCGGCGCGCAGCCCGCAGGTCGGATCGGTCAGGTCGGTCTCCCGGACCCGGATCTCGACGTCCGGGTGCCTGCGGCGGTACGCGGCGGCCAGCCGGGTCGCGCCCCGGTCGGTGCCGTCGCCCAGGATGCCGACGGTGACGGTCGCGGCCCCCGCCGCGGCGGCCACCCGCACCCGTACCCGCTCCGCCTGTTCGAGCAGGACGCGCGCCTCGTCGAACAGCACCGCCCCGGCCGGGGTGAGCCGGACCCCCGAGGGGGAACGGTGGAACAGGACGGCGCCGACGTCGGTCTCAAGCCGCCTGATCGCCCGGCTCAGCGGCGGCTGGCTCATGTGCAGCCGGGCGGCCGCCCGGCCGAAGTGGAGTTCCTCGGCGACGGCCACGAAATACCGCAGCGTGCGTAGCTCCATGACCGGCGACGATACCCGCAGGGCATCGCCGCCACCCAACAGGACTTGGACCGCGAAGGCCTCACAGCGCTGCAATCAGGACATGACCCACGAACCCATACCCGACCCCGTCGTCCAGGTCTCCGGCGCCCAGGAGATCGCCCCCGGCCTGCTGGTGATCCCGAAC
The DNA here is from genome assembly GCF_040631275.1 of Streptosporangium sp. NPDC020145. Taxonomy (NCBI): domain Bacteria; kingdom Bacillati; phylum Actinomycetota; class Actinomycetes; order Streptosporangiales; family Streptosporangiaceae; genus Streptosporangium; species Streptosporangium sp. NPDC020145. Next base: position 5,925 of record NZ_JBEXZT010000037.1, read on the forward strand.
CACCGGGCCGGGCTCGTACCCAACATCGGCGTCATCGGCGGCACGCGAGCCGTACTGGTCGTCGAGACGGGTATCGGCACCGCCAACGCCGAGCAGGTCCTCGCCTTCGCCTCGGAGGTGGCGGCGGGCCGCAGGCTGTACCTGACCACGACGCACTTCCACCCCGAGCACGCCTTCGGCGCGCAGGTGTTCTCCGGCGAGGCCACCTACCTGGTCAACCGCGCCCAGGCCGACGACCTCAGGACCAAGGGACAGGGCTACCTGGAGATGTTCCGCGGCCTGGGCGAGACCGTCGCCCGCCGCCTGGACGGCGTCACGGTGCCCGTCCCGGACCTGGTCTACGACGACGCCCACGACCTGGACCTCGGTGGTCGCACCGTACGGCTGCGCCCGACCGGCCGGGGCCACACGAGGGGCGACCAGGTGGTCGAGGTGCCGGACGCCGGTGTGCTGTTCACCGGGGACCTCGCCGAGACCGGGCAGTTCGCCATCTTCCCCTGGTTCCCGCCGTACGACACCGACGTCTCCGGTGTGGGCTGGCTGGCGGTGCTGGACCGGCTGGCCGCCGCGGGCCACAGGACCGTGGTCCCCGGTCACGGCGACCTCGGCGGCCCCGAGGTGCTCACCGGCGTCCGCGACTACCTGCGCGAACTGCGTGCGGAGACCTGGCTGCGGCGCGACTCGGCGGCCAGCGAGGCCGAGATCGTCGCCGAGGTCAGGGCCCTGCTCGTCGAACGGCACCCCGAGTGGACCGGCCACGAGTGGATCGAACGGGGCGTCGGCTGCCTGTGCGCCGAACACGCCGAACACGCCGGGCACACGGAACACAGGGGGTCCTCGGCGCACGCCGGGTGACCTATCGGGCCGTGAACCTCCGGGAGGAGCGGACCCGGCGGCCGAGCAGGGCCAACAGGGCGGCCATGACCACGCCGACGGCCGCCAGGCTGATCCGGTCGGCCACCGTGTCGGCGTTGGAGACCAGCCCGAAGGCCGTGTGGGCGACCAGGGCCCCGGCCGCCAGGGCCAGGCTGTGCCCGTCGGTCCACAGCCCCCCGGCCGTCCAGCGGCGCAGCAGCCACCCGGCCCCCACGGCCAGTACGGCGGCGGCCGTCATGGGCACCGCGACCCACCCGCCATGGGTGAAGAAGGGCCGGGTCGCACCCCCGAAGGGGAACAGCAGCGCCAGGTACCCGAAGACCACGACCACACCGAACACCCCGGCCACAACGAGCCCAGGCGGTCCAGCCGGTCCGGTCGGCTTTGCCGGACCGGTCAGCCCAGTCGGTTTTGCCGGTTTTGCCGGACCGGCCAGTCCGGTCGGTTCGGTTGGTCCGACCGGGCCGGTCGATCCGGTCGATCCGGTCGGGAAGACGCCTGTGGGGAACCGCAGCCGCAGGCCCGCCGCCGTCAGCAGGGCGACCACGGCCGCGCATCCGGCCAGGACCGCCGCCGGAGCCCGGTATCCGGGGTCGATGCTCGTCACCACGGTCACCCGCAGCAGCAGCGCGCCCAGGACGAAGACCGTCCCGGCCGGCCAGAGGCCCAGCCTGCCCAGGTAGGGCCGGTCACGCAGCGAGGGGAAGACCAGGTCGGTCAGCAGGATCGGGATCACGGCGCTGAAGACCGCGTGGTAGGGGATCTGCAGCTCGGCGTAGGCGCTGTTCAGGCCCAGGATTCGGGGCGCCCACCCGGCGGCGCCGTACATCGTGGGGCTGCTCAGCGCCTGCAGGGCCAGGCCCTCCTCGACGACGCCGTAGGCCGCGCCGAGCAGCAGCACCCCGGCCCAGCCTGTCCCGGCCCGCCGTACCAGCTCGCGCACCAGGACGGTGCCCGCGCCGTAGATCGGGATCCACAGCAGCAGGATCCACGCCATGCGGAGCGGCGGGTTACCGAGGGTGAACTCGGCCACGAGCGGTGTGACCACCGCGAGCAGCAACGCGGCCCGGCGGCCGCCTTTCCGGTTCGCTGTCATACGGCGATCGTGTTCCGCGCCTCCCCTCCGGGGCCTGTGCCTCCGGGCCTGTCCGTGGCAACCCGGGTGAGGAGTCGGCGGCGACCTCGGACCCACCCGTGGCAACCCAGGTGAGGGAGCGGCGGCGACTTTGGTTGCTGCCCACGGCCGATCCCCCCGATTACGCTGAACGCCCGTGATGGCAGACGTACGGCCCGGCCCCGCCAGGACCACCTGGGACCGGGCGACGCGGGCGGGCGGCCTGGTCTGCGCGCTGGCCTCGGCGGTCGCGGTCGTGTGGGGCGAGCTCGGCGACACCTGGCTCCCCGTCGACGTGGCCGGTGGCGTGGTGGCGTGCGCCGCGCTGTGGCTGGCACGCCGTCGGCCCGCCACCATGGCGCTGGTGGCCGTGGCCATCTCGGTGCCCGCCGCCTCGGCGTCGGTCGCGGCGGGGGTCGCGACGCTGACGGCGGCCCTGTACCGGCGTTCGGCCGTCGCGGTCAGCGTCGGTGCCGCCTGGACGGCCGCGACGCTGACGCGCTTCTGGATCCGGCCGCCGGGGCTGGCGCCGTACCCGGTGTGGGCCCTGGTCGCGGTGCTGTTCGGGGTGGCGCTGACCGGGTGGGGGATGCTGGCGCGGGCCCGCCGTCAGCTCGTGCTCTCGCTGGTCGAACGGGCCCGCAGAGCCGAGGAGGAGCAGCGGCGCCGCGCCGAACAGGCCCGCCACGCCGAACGCCTGGTCATCGCCCGTGAGATGCACGACGTGCTGGCGCACCGCCTCTCGCTGCTGGCGCTGCACGCCGGGGCGCTTGAGTTCAACGCGAAGGCCGACCCTGCCGAGGTGGTCGAGGCGGCCTCGGTGGTGCGCGCCAACGCGCACCAGGCGTTGCAGGAGCTGCGCCAGGTCATCTCGGTGCTGCGCGAGGCCCCCGTCCTGGCCGAACTGGACCTGCGGTCCCTGGTCGAGGAGGTACGGCGGGCGGGCGCCCGGGTCGAGTCGCACGACGGCGGAATACGGCTGCCCGACCTGCCGGGCGCCACGGCGCGGGCCGCCTACCGGATCGTCCAGGAGGGCCTCACCAACGCCCTCAAACACGCGCCGGGACGGCCGGTGGCCCTCCACCTCGACGGCGCCCCCGGCCGGGGACTGACCGTCGAGGTCCGCAACCCCGTCGAAGCGTCCGACCCCACCGAGGGACCCTTCCCAGGCTTCCACGACGAGAGGTCCCTGCCCGGCGAAGATGCCTTTCCCGGCTCTTCTCGCTTCCCTGGCTTTCCCGGTTCACCTGGTTCTTCCGGCTTCCCCGGTTCACCTGGTTCTTCCGGCTTCCCCGGTTCACCTGGTTCTTCCGGCTTCCCTGGTTCTCCTGGTTCATCTGGTTCACCTGGTGCTTCCGGCGAGGGTGCCGGGCTGGCCGGGGTACGGGAGCGGGCCGAGCTGGCGGGCGGCCGGGTCGAGCACGCCGGAGTCGAGGGCGAGGAGTTCCACCTGACGGTCTGGCTACCATGGCCGGCATGACGGCCATACGCGTACTGGTCGTGGACGACGACCCGCTCGTCAGGGCGGGGCTGACGCTGATGCTCAGGGGCGCCGACGAACTGGTCGTGGTCGGCGGGGTGGCCGACGGCGCCGACGTCGGGTCCGCGGTCGACACCCACACGCCCGACGTGGTGCTCATGGACATCCGGATGCCGGGCCTGGACGGGATCGACGCCACCCGGCTGCTCCGACGACGGCCCGCCCCGCCGTACGTCATCATGCTGACCACGTTCGACGCCGACGAGCACGTCTTCGGCGCCCTGCGCGCCGGGGCCGACGGGTTCCTGCTCAAGGACACCCCGCCGGAGGGCATCGTGGACGCGATCCGCAGGGTCGTGGCCGGTGAGCCGATCCTGTCCCCGAGCGTGACCCGGCGCCTGATCGCCCACCTGGCGCCGGAGACGGACGACCGCCGCCGTGACGACGCCGACCGGCTGCTGTCCAGGCTCAGCGACCGCGAACGCGAGGTCGCCGCCGCGGTCGGCCGAGGCATGTCCAACGGGGACATCGCCACCGAACTCCACATGAGCGTCGGCACGGTCAAGGGCTACATCTCCAGAATCCTCACCAAGACCAACCTGGACAACCGCATCCAACTCGCCCTCATAGCCCACGACGCTCCTCGTTAGGACGCGCTCCCCCTCCCCGGGGCGTAGCCATGACCTCGTGACTCCGCGCTGGAAACCGCTGTCTCAGTCGCCCTGGGACCAGGCGGCGACCGGGAGGGAGAGGTAGACGCCGAAGTCGGTCAGGCCGGTCGCGGCGGCGACGGCCTCGTGGAGGCCGTCCACCCGTTCCTGCCGGTCGGTTGCCCTGCTCTCGAACCACTTGGACCTGATCTCGATCACCACGTCCAGGCCACAGCGGTCAAACGGCCCCAGCGCCCGGAAGCGGATCTCGACGTCGCCCGGCTGCAGGTCGCCGTCGTACGGCTCCTCAGGACACTCGACGGCCACGGACACCAGGTGCGGCAACACCTCCCCGAGCTCACGAAGCTTCGTCTCGGCGATGTCCGGTCGATGGGTGACCTCAACCAAAGGCATCAGAGCACCTTATTCTTTTGCGACGCCTTCGGCGTCGCGGGCTCGGGCGCTTCGGGTCGGTGTCTTCCCTCGTCACTCCGTCGCTGCGCTCCTGCGTTCCTCAGTCCAGACACCGACGCGCCCAAGCCGACACCCCTCACGCACGGCGCCGGTACCCCAAACCCTTTTCCCGGGGGGTTGGTGTGTTCAGGCCGGGTTCCTTGTGATGTGGCCGGGTGGCGGAACGGGAGAACCCCCTGGAGGCCGGTTGGGTTCATCCGGCGTTGAGGAGGGCCTTGATGTCGCTTTCTCGGTAGCGACGTTGGCGGCTGGGAGTTCTCGCCGAGGGGCTACGACCGGTCAGGGGGTGTCAGGTAGGAGGCCAGGGTGCCCCGGTTGCGTTGGAGGCCGTCGATGCGTTCGTCCATGGCGGCCAGTTCGCCGTTCAGGATGTCCCACAGCTCCGCGCACCAGTCGAAGTCCGGGCGTTCACCCCGCGCGCACGGCAGCACGGAACGGATCACCTCGGTGGACAGACCGGCCTTCAGCAGGGCGCGGATCTGGCGCACCGTGACCACGGAGTCCTCGTCGTAGTGGCGGTAGCCGTTCGTCCCCCGGCCGGTGTCGAGCAGCCCCTGCTCCTCGTAGTAGCGCAGCGAGCGCGGGCTGGCCCCGGTTCTGCGGGACAGCTCCCCGATCAGCATGTGCCCCTCCCGGCGGGTTGACCCTTCCACTGGTGTGAAGCCCTAACGTCGCCCCAGGAACGGACATTCCACACACGTCTGGAGCGACACATGTCCTCTTTCGTTGTTCACCGTGACGGCCACGAGGCGAGCGCCGAGGAGCTGGCGCCACTCGCCTTCGCGGGCTACGCCCACTTCACCGCCATGCAGGTGCGCGAAGGACGGGTCCGGGGCCTCGACCTCCACCTGGAGCGGCTGAGGGTCGCCTCGATGGAACTGTACGGCCGGGCCCTGCCTGACGACCGGGTGCTGGCGGGTCTGCGGACGGCACTCCGGGCCGGTCCGGCCGACCTGTCGCTGACGGCCACGGTCTACTCCCCCGCGGGCGAGTTCACGCGGGCGGAGGCGGAGCCCTCGCTGCTGGTGCGCACCGGTCCTCCCGCGACCGCCCCGCGCGGACCGCTCGCCCTGACGGCGGTCGGGTACGAACGGGTGCTCCCGGCCGTGAAGCACGTCGGCGAGGTCGCCAAGACGTACTTCCTCCGTCAGGCCGTCGAACGGGGCTTCGACGACGCCGCCTTCGTCGACCGCCGGGGACGGCTCAGCGAGGCGTCGATCTGGAACCTGGCCTTCTGGGACGGTGCCGCCGTGGTGTGGCCCGACGCCGAGAAGCTGGGCGGGATCACGATGGGGATCGTACGGCGCCGCCTTGAGCGCCTCGGTGTGCCCCAGCGCGTCCAGGAGATCACGCTCGACGACCTGCCCGCGTTGGCGGGGGCCGTGGTCATGAACTCCTGGTCACCGGGGATCGCGGTACACCGGATCGGCCCCGTCCCCCTGCCGGAGGCACCTGACTTCGTCGAGACACTCCATCGGGCCTACCGTTCGGAACCCCTCACGGCACCCTGAGGTTGTGTTCCCGGCATGCTCCTGTCGTGTCAGGAAATAATGGCGTGTGACGGAAAGGGGCGGCATTTGGCGACTCAGGGGGACCGGCTGCCGGTGGCTCCGGCCGATCCGCACCGGCCGCGCGTCGCCAGGGTCACCCAACCGCCGACCGTCGGACCGGAGAGGTGAGAAAGGCCCGCGCGCCGCGGCGGCCTGCGGAGATCCACGCCGCCGGGGAGCAGGTGTTCCGGTTCTTCCCGGACGGCGTCGTGCTCGACGTGCTGGTGAAGCCCGCTCCCGGCCCCGAGAAGGGGCGGGCGATCGCGACGTGGCTCAACCGGGACTCCCCGCTCGGGGGCGTCCATGTCGCCCGCTACGACCTGCGCGACGGAGTCGTCTCCTTCACCACGCGAAGCCACTTCCTGGACGGAGCCGTCGAGGCGCGGGGAACCTGGCGCGGGGGACGGCTCGTCCTCGATCTGCGTGAGGCGGGCCGTACTCGGACCGGTGTGGTCTTCACCCGCATCTGGCCCGCCTGAGCGGGGCACGCCGTGAACGGGGGCGTCGCGGGCAGGAGGGCGGTCGCCGAAGCGGTGTCCCGGGGCACAGGGCGACCGCGGCGGTACGGGGTCACGTCCGGACGACGGGTCACCCCAACCAAGGGAATCATCCCGGCCGGGTGACCGGGAACACGTCAGGTCAGTGGAGAGGACGCCCCGGCCGTACCGACCGGCGACACGTCCGTCCATGGCGGCCGGCTCGGCGGCACCTCAGCCGCCGATCCGAGCGGGCCGCCGACTCATCGTGACGACGATGGCGGCCGTGACGTAGAACCCGTCCGGACTGATCTGCGTCACGCCGTTGAGACGAACCTCCCGTACCACGGCCATGGCGGGTGCTCTCGACGCCGCCGGGGACCGGTGAGCCGTCCGGGAGATGGGGGCCGGACGGCGGCCTTCCTATCGTTGCGGTAACCGAGGGGGGCGGGGTTAGCGTCTGGACACGTCCAGCGAGACCAGGCGAAAGGGATGTGCGATGAGCAGGATCGTGGTGTTCGGGGCCAGAGGCAACGCGGGCAGGAGGGTCGTCGCCGAGGCGGTTTCCCGGGGGCACGCGGTGACGGCGGTGGTGCGGGACCCCGGCAGGCACGAGGGGGTACGGGGTCACGGTGTCACGCTCGTCGCGGGGGACGTGACCCGGGCGGAGAGCGTGGCGGCCGTGGCGGCCGGGCACGACGCCGTGATCTCCACGGTCTACCGGGCGGACGTGCCCGCGGACGAGTTCTACACCTCGGCCGCCGACGCGCTGGTCGCGGGTCTTTCCCGGGCGGGTGTGGAGCGGCTGGTCACGGTCGGGGTCGGCACCGCCCTTGAGGTGGCGCCCGGGGTGGCGATGCACGACACGCCGGACTTCCCCGAGGAGTACCGGCGTTTCTCCGTCGGGCACTCGTCGGAGATCGCGATCCTCGCCGGGAGCGGGCTGGACTGGGTCGTGGTGACCCCGCCTCCGGTCTTCCTCGACGCCCAGGCCGAGCGCACCGGGGTCTACCGCGCCGGAGGCAACGCCGTACTGCCGGCCGAGACGTTCTCCTACGCCGACCTCGCGGTCGCGCTGGTCGACGAGGCGACCGAGAGGCGGCACACCCGCGCGGTGGTCGCGGTCGCCTGACCCGAAAGCCCGAAGCACCCGAAGCACCCGGAACCCCGGAACCCCGGAACCCCGAAGGACGGGAGGGTCAGACGGCGGCGTCGTAGGCCTCGCGGGCCGCCTCAAGCTCCGTCAGGTGCTCCTCGGACCACCGGCACCAGGCGTCCATCGGCCCGAGCAGGGACCGCCCCAGGTCGGTCAGCTCGTACTCGACCCTGGGCGGGACGCCGGGGTAGGCGGTGCGGGTGACGAAGCCGTCACGCTCCATCGCCCGCAGCGACTCCGTGAGGACCTTGGGGGTGATGCCCCGCAGCGGGACCTGGAGTTCGGAGAAGCGCCGCCGCCCCGGCTCCAGACAGACCATGATCTTGAGCGCCCACTTGTTGTGCATCCTCATCGGCGGGACGATGTTCCGGCAGCCGGCGAACATGTCCGGATCAAGTGGTTCGCTCATGTCCGTCACACTACTCAGGCCACCATGCTCTGCTCGTCCAGCTCGGTCAGTTGCACGGTGCACAGCCCACCGCGTTCGGTCCTCACGTCGGTCACCTTGAGCTGCGTGCCGGGGGTGAGGATGAACTCCTCCTCGCCGGTGAACGCGGAGAACGCCCGGATGCCCACGGCCCGGGTGGGACGCACCTCGAAGAGCGTCCGCTTGCCCCGGCTGCCCAGGAAGCCCCTGGCGACGTCCAGCTCGGAGGTGCAGGAGGAGACGCCCCACCATGTCACCGTACGGCCGAGCGGATACTGGGCCCGCAGGTCGAGTGAGACGCCGCGCCACAGCGGTTGCCGGTGGGCCGGCAGGTTGGAGACGGCCGCGAACAGCAGGCGCAGGTACGGCAGGTAGGGGACGATCCGGGTGCGGTCGGGGTCGCGCAGGGTGGCGTTGATCCGCCGGTAGAAGTCCGACTCGCAGGTGTAGAGGTACAGCGCGGCGGCCTCCTCCGCGGACAGGACACCCGCCTTCCGCGCGCCGAACTCGTGCGCCCGCCGTACGTGCCCGCCGAGGCCGGACAGCAGTCGTTCGACGGGTTCGACGGCCTTGAGGAAGTCCATGAGCGGGGTGTCGAAGACGCCGGTGATCGCGGGCAGGAGCAGGCCCTCGTCCTTGACGCTGGCGAGCCGCTCCAGATAGAGCTGGTGGAGTTCCATCGTCGAGGCGATGAACTCCCCCATGCGGCCAGCGGTCTCACCTCCGGCGGCCGTGTTCCACCCCTTGCTGGGCAGCCAGTCGATCTCGTCGGTGCCGAGTGCCCTGAGGGCGTTGTTCACCGCGCCGAAGTGGTCGCCGTCGCAGAAGATGTCACCCTGGGCCGCCGGGTTGGGATGGTCGATGTGCCAGACCGTGACCTCGGGATACTTCCTCTCCAGGCGCTGGACGACCGCCTTCAGGTTACGGGCGTGTGCTCCCCACCAGGCGAAGACGATGCCGCGGTCCTCCTCGTCCTCGGCGTCCCGCTTGGCCTTGAGGATCTCCTCGACGATCGTCTCGACGACGGGCTTCCAGAACCCGGTGTGCCTGGCGGTGCCCATCGCCCCGTCGCCGCTGACGGTCAGGGCGGCGTTGAGCAGCAGCACGCCCTGGGTGAGCATCGCCTGGAACCACTCCGGCGGCTGTACGGTCTCGTGCTCCTTGAGCAGCGCGCGGATGTCGGCGATCGGTGTCTTCTTGGGGATGCCGTACTTCCACATGGCCGCCGCCTTGATGATGCAGCGGATGCTCACGACCTTGCCGAACTGGCTGTCGCTCCAGTCGTGGAAGGTGTTGTCGAACATGGCGATGCCGGTGGCGCTCTCGGCCCTGGGATAGGGGTTCTGGCCGAAGACGACGACCTTCCACCTGTGCGGCGGGTTGGGCTTGAGGGCCTGGAAGGTCAGTTCCCGCACGGGCACGATCTGCGGGTCACGGTTGGGGCCGATGAACTGGTCGCGCCCGGGTTGCTGCTCGATGACCGGCTTCAGGAGCGGCAGCCAGTCCTCGCCCCCGGCGAAGAGCTCGACCAGGGCCAGCGGGTCGTTCGGGTCGGGCGGGGTCTTGCCGTCACTCATCGTGAGCTCCTGGTCAGCGTGCCGTACGGACAACGGATGGGGCGGATTGGGGGGAATTGTGCCGTCTGGAAGCCCTGGGCGCGATCTCCGGGACGGCCTCACCAAGCATGATCCAAATTGTCAGTCCAGCAGGATATTTTTGGATATGTCGGAAAGAACCTCCTGCGACTGGAGCACATCCATGGCCGTCGAACACGTGAAGTCACCACTCAGGGTCGTGCTGACGGACGTCAACACCGAGGTGGTGCAGTCGTGGCTGGCGGCGTTCGCCGACACCCCCGAGATCGACATCACCAGGGGGTCGATCCTCGACCAGAACGTCGACGCCTGGGTCACCCCGACCAACTCCAAGGGCCGGATGGACGGCGGAGTGGACGCGGTCATCAAGCGGCACCTCGGGGCGGGCATCCAGCTCCGGGTCCAGCGGGCGATCAAGGACGAGTTCGGCGGGACGCTCCCGGTCGGCAGCGCCGTGTGCGTGCGCTCCGGGGCGGTCACCCCGAAGTTCCTCATCTCGACGCCGACGATGACCCGTTCGGCGCAGGACGTGAGCGAGACGCTGAACGTCGCACTGGCGTGCGCCGCCGCCTTCCAGGCCGTCCACATGCACAACAGGAACGAGCCCGGCGCCATCACCTCGGTCGCGCTGGTCGGCATGGGCGCGGCCACCGGCCAGGTCCCCGCCCGGGTCTGCGCCAACCTGATGTGGACCGGCTACACCCTGTTCAACGACCACTCCTTCCAGGACTACGACGACCTGCGCGAGACGGTCGTCAAGCAGCTCGACGGCATCGACGAACGCCCCGAGGAGCGGGTACGGATCGTCCCGCCCGGGCGCCGCTGACGCCGAGGTGCCGGGCCGTACACAGAGAAATGCCAGGAAGGCTGGGTAACGTGCCTCGCCATGAACTGGCAGCGCACGGTCAGCAAGGCCCTGGTCAGGGTCACCGGATTTCAGCTCAACCGGGTGAGGGACGCCCCTGAGGAGGAGCGGGAGCCGATACGGCCTCCCGCCGACCCGGTGACCGACCGGCTGCTGACCGCGCCGATCTTCGTCCTGTCCCCCGTCAGGTCGGGCTCCACGCTGCTGCGGGCGCTGCTCAACGCCCACTCCATGCTGCACGCCCCGCACGAGCTGCACGTTCGCAGGCTGAGCGTGGACTTCGGCACCTCACTGTCGAAGCGGGCGATGGAGGCCCTCGGCCACAACGGAGCCGACCTGGAACACCTGCTGTGGGACCGGGTCCTGCACCGGGAACTGGTCCGCAGCGGCAAGTCCTTCATCGTCGACAAGACACCCGCCAACGCCTTCGCCTTCGAACGCATCGCCACCTGCTGGCCCGACGCCCGCTTCGTCTTCCTGCTGCGGCACCCGGCCTCCATCGCGAAATCCTGGCACGAGGCCGGCCCCGAGCGCCGTACGCCGCAGGAGGCCGCGCTCGACGCCCTGCGCTACATGAAGGCCGTGCAGCGGGCACGGCGGGCGCTCGACGGCCTGACCGTGCGCTACGAGGACCTGACCGAGAACCCGAGGCGGGAGACCCGGCGTCTGTGCGACTTCCTCGGCGTCCCCTGGGAGACCGGGATGCTCGAATACGGGGAGCAGGAGGTGCTCCAGAAGGGCCTCGGCGACTGGAAGGACAAGATCCGCTCGGGAAGCGTGCAGCCGGGGCGTGCCCTCCCGGCCCCCGACGAGGTCCCCGAGGCGCTGCGCCCGATGGCCGTCACCTGGGACTACCTGGCGGCCCCGTGAGAGTCCGCTACCTGCTCCTGCACGCCTACGGGATGGGCGGCACGATCCGCACCGTGGTCAACCAGGCCAACGCGATGGCGCGGGCCGGGCACGAGGTGGAGATCGTCAGCGTCGTACGGCGCCGCGACGCCCCCCGCTTCCCCATCGACCCCCGGGTGCCGGTCACCGTCCTGGCCGACCAGCGCGCCGGGATACCCCAGGACTCACTGGGCCGCAGGGCCTGGCGGAGGGTCCGCGGGAAGGTCGTGCCGCCCGGCGAGTTCGCGGCGGCCTACTTCACCGAACGGGTCGAGAGGGCCGTCGCCGACTACGTCTCCTCCCTGCGGGACGGCGTCCTGGTGACCACCCGTCCCGCGCTGAACCTCATCTCCGCCCGCCGTACCCCCAGGAGCGTGGTCCGGGTCGCGCAGGAGCACATCAACCTGGCCACCCACCCGGAGACCGTCCGGCGGCAGATCTCCCGCCACTACGGCAGGCTGGACGCGGTCGCGACGCTCACCGGGACCGACCGCGCCGACTACCAGGCGCTGCTGCCGGACACCCCGGTCGTGCGGATCCCCAACGCGATCCACCCCCTCGACCGGGCGCCGTCCCGGCAGGACGACCGCCTGGTGGTGGCCGCCGGGCGGCTCGTCCCGCAGAAGGGCTTCGACCTGCTCGTCCCGGCCTTCGCCCAGGTCGTACGGCACCGCCCCGACTGGCGGCTGCGCCTGTACGGCACCGGCCAGGGGAAGGCCGCGTTGCGCGCGCTCGTCAGGGAGCACCGGGTCGGCGACAACGTCACCCTGATGGGACGCAGCGACCGCCTCGACCGGGAGCTGGCCCAGGCGTCGGTCTACGCGCTCAGCTCCCGCTTCGAGGGACTTCCGATGGTGATGATCGAGGCCATGGCCCACGCCCTGCCGGTCGTCGCCTTCGACTGCCCGACCGGCCCGCGTGACGTCCTCACCGACGAGGTCGACGGGCTGCTCGTACCTCCGGGGGACGTGGACGCCCTGGCCGGGGGGCTGCTGCGGCTGATCGGCGACCGCGAGCTACGGCTGCGGATGGGGGCCGCGGCCGTACGGACCTCCCGGGACTACTCCCCGGAGGTCGTGACGCCGATGTGGGAGCGGCTGTTCGCCGAACTCCTGGGCCCCGCCCGGCACTGAGTCCGGCTTTCCCGCGTCCGGGCCGTACCCGGAGCACGGGGCCGTCACCACGGGCAGGTCACACGCCTCCCCGGTCGTTCAGTTTCACCGCCATCTCGCGGGCGAACTGGCCGAGCCGTTCCTTGGGCAGGGCGCCGCACAACTCGTTCAGCAGCGCCGTCACGACCGAAAGCTCCGCCCTGTCCAGCAGCGCGAGCCGTTCCCCGGTGCCGTTCTTCTCGATCCAGGCGCGCAGCTGGGCCTCGTGGTCGTCCCGGGAGATCGGTCTGCCGTCGGCGCCACGGGCCATGGAGGTGACCGGCGGGGCCACGTTGCGGTCGTACAGCCCGGCCCGGCGCCCCGCCCGGAGATACCAGGCCGCCTCCGTCGCGGCCCGTTCGCGTTCGCCGTCGGTCAGCTCCTCCCACGCCGGGTGGGACGTCCCCTCGTTGAGGAGTCTGTGGCGTGTCGCGGCGAGCTTCTCGGCGTGCCCGCGTTCGGTGTCGTCGGCGTAGTGGAAGGCGATGGGCATGCTGGTCCTCTCCGCCAGGAAAACCTGGCACCGGTCCTGGCGCAGCAGGGGCGCGGTTCTCCGCCCAGCATCCCAGAGGATTCGGCGGACACGGAACCGCGGTGTCCACGGGCCGGACTCCGGCGGCTCATCGGCCTGTGGTCACACCTCCGCCGTCTGGTCGTCGGCCCAGAAGTCGAACAGCTCGTCGGCGCTCAACTCGTCGAAGGGACGGTCGGGAGGAACCCGTCCGGTCACCAGGACCCACGTCGTCACCAGCAGCGCCAGCAGCCGGTCGTCCTCGGGGTCCCGGCCGGGGGTGCGCACGAAGGTATGGGAGATGTCTACGCGCGACATGGACTCGCCTCCATGAGGGGTAGGCGGGAGGGTTCCCCCAACCCTCCGCCCCCCGAAGCCCGGCCGCCACCATTCCAAACATCTCCGGACGGATCCGGAAAGCCCCTCCTCCATATCAGGCGGCCGTCGTTCCACAGCCGGCTGACTCCTTCCACGGTCTCCGAACCCGCGAAGAATCCACGTTTCCCGCGCCCTCGCGCACTGGATCCCACGAACAGGCTTCGTAGATCATGAAGGGTCGGAATCCGTACCGGTTGGAGTCACTGTGGCCCTGAAAGAACGGTCTTCGATGAGTTCGATCGGCGCACCGGGGGTTCCCCTGATCGGTTCGCTGGCGGTCGTCGCCCTTTTGCTCCTGTACGGGGTGAGCTACCCCGGCGGTGTCTCCCTCTGGGTGCTTCCCGTTCTCCTGGTGGCCCTCGTGCTCGGAGTGATCTGGTTCGGCCGCCTCGTCGCCAGGCTTCTCAACCCGGTGACCCGGCCGGACGTCAGGAGGAACCTGCCGCGCTGGGCGGCGCCGCCGGCCATCGGGCTCCTGGTCCTCGCCCTGGTCATGGCGGGGGAGCCGGCGAAATCCAGGTTCGCCCTGTCCGAGCAGGCCTTCGAAAGGGTCGCCCGGTCGGCGGTGGCGGGGGACGCCGACTGGAAGACGAGGTCCGGAACGCTGGGGTCGTTCGACATCTCCTGGGCTGAACGGCATGGAAACACCGTGCGCTTCGCGCTGGCCGGTGGCGGCGACGTCATCCACGCCCACGGCCTCATATGGAGCCCGTACGGGGAACCCCCGTTGCCGGAAGAGGAGGAATACGAACCCCATGTCGAGCACTACTACGGCCCCTGGTATCTCTGGGTCGAGTCCTTCTAGCTTCTTCATGCTCGGCGTGTAGCCCTGTGGTCCGGCCTGCGGGGAATTCGGTCGACGGGTTTTTTCGGCCCCGCCACGCCGATGGGAGAAATCCACATAGAACCGCTGAGTTATTACCGTCGACACGTTCGGTGCGGCTGTATACCGTCCGAAGGGAAACGCCAGATACGCGTATGAGGGAGGACCATGAAACCGATCGGGCTCGTCCTCGGCGCCGTGGTGGTCCTGGCCGTTCCGTTGCTGGGAACTCCCCCCGCGCACGCCGACGGCTCCTTCGACTGCTGGTTCGGACAGCGGCAGCAGGAGCAGGGCGGTTACGCGCTGGACGCGTGGAGCTGCGACGGCACCGGCTACGTCGACTTCACGGTCACCGTCAGATCCGGGGCGGCGGCGGACACCTACCACTGCGGCTGGGGTTTCCCCTGGAACGGCACCCTGGGCGCCCACTCCTGCTCGATCACCGGGAGCGGAGCGAAGAAGGCGTCGTGACCTCCGCCGCGGCCGCGTGACCGACGTCCGCACCGCCCGACGCGCCCACGTGGCCCGGCGCGACCCTCCGCCGAAACGGCGCCTCCGGCCCGCCACCTGCCCGAAGCCACCTGCGCGAAGCCGCCGGAAGGGTTCGTCCGCCCCGGGGAGGATCGTCGGGAAGGCCGGCGTCAGCAGGTCCGGAGCATGTTGAGCAGGGCCGCCTTCTCCTTGCGGGTCACGAAGAGCCGGTAGTGGTGTTTCACGGTGATCCACGAGGCCGCGTACCGGCACCAGTGGGCACGGCGTTGCGGGCGCCAGCCCTGTGGGCCCCGCCCGCCCTTGGCGATGTTGGCGGAGTGGCTGACGGTGAGCAGCTCGGGGCGGATGAGGTCGTTGGCGAACGCGCGCCGCTTGGCCTGACTCCACCGTTTGGCGCCCGAGCGCCACGCGTAGGCGAGCGGCACCACGTGATCGACGTCCGCCTGCTTCTCACTCCTGAGCCGTTTGCCGTCGTACGGGCTGTACCAGAGTCCCTTGACCGGACGGCAGGCCGCGTCGCGGCGTACGTGCCGCCCGTCGCGGGCCAGAACCGTTTCCCGCGTGTCGCATCTTCCCGAGCGGCGTTCCCAGGGTTGGAACCGCTCGCGGCTGTAGCCGCGGATGCTCAGGGGCCTGGCGACCTTGAGCCGGGCCAGCATGTGCCGGGCGAGGGCCGCGCCCGCGGCCTGTGACTGCTTACGTGGTTCCGCTTCCGCCTGTGGGGTGGTGAGGGGAATGAGCGTGAGGGTCAGTACGGCGACGAGGACTGCCCGCCTCGGAAAAATCATGACTTTCCCCATACCCACCAAGATCCGGCTATGTCGACCGGTCACCGGCGGGTCTCCCGGGGGGCGATGACGGTGGTCAGGCCGTCGAGCAGGCGTTCGAGGCCGAAGGCGAACAGCGATTCCAGGTCGAGCTCCGTGCCCGGCTCCGCGACCTGGGCGACCAGCGGCCCGTCGGCGGACAGCTTGGCCCTGCCCCACTGTTTGCTGGTCATCCCCGTGTCCAGCTCGGCGGCTGCCTCGCTCTCGATGTTGATCGCCGTCCCGCGCACGTAGTTGACCACCGTGGCGTAGATGTGCAGCCGGGTGTCCGGGTCCAGGCCGAGGCCGTCGAGGGCGCGCAGGGTCCACAGTCCGTACGCCAGCTGCCCCGGCGGCGTCACCGGCCGGGTGATGGACACCAGCCGCGGCAACCAGGGATGACGCTGGTAGGCCGCCCATTGCAGCCGCGCGGCCACCCGCAGGTGGGAACGCCATCCCGGCGGCGGCTCCGGATATTCGATCTCGGCGAACGCGGCGTCGGCGATCAGCTGGGTGAGCTCGGTCTTGCCCTCCAGATGCCGGTAGAGGGCCATGGTGGCGACCCCGAGGTCGGCCGCCACCGCCCGCATGGACAACGCGGCCAAGCCGTCGGCGTCGGCGATCTCCATGGCCACGCGGACGACGTGGCCACGTTCGAGGCCTCCGGCCGAACGCGAGGGCAGTCTCCGGCCTGCGACCACGGCGCCGACCCGCGACGTCGACTCGATGGCGCCCGCCTGCTTGAGCGCGGCGAGCGCCTTGCTGGCCGTCGCCATCGCGACCCCCCACTCGCGCATGATCGCCCGGGTGGTGGGGACCGGGTCACCCGGCCGCAGCTCTCCGTCGGCGATGCGCCGCTCAAGGTCGGCGACGATCCGGAGGTACGGCGGCTGCGGAGCGCTCACATCGGCCATGCTGCCACGCCTCAGCGGTCAGGCATCCAGTTGCCGTGCAGGCCGAGCGGCACCCTGACGGGGAGGTGGACACGCGCGACGGGCTCGCCGGTGAAGTCCTGGGCCGAAAGGATCACCAGGTCGCTCGCGTTCCGGAGGGGATCGTGCACGTACGTGAGCAGGTATCCCTCGTCCTCGCCTTGCCCCGCGGCGGCGAACACCGCCTCCCCGACCGCCTCGTCCTTGCCGAACCCGTGCACCTCGGTCGTCCCCCGTTCCAGGTCATGCTTGACCAGGGCGTTGGTGAAGGCGTCGTCCGGTGGCATGCCCTCGGGGGCGAACGGGATCCCGTACAGGGCGGTCGCGGCCGAGTAGCCGTAGCGGTACGGACGGGTGGCGCGCGCCTGGTTCACCCGCGGGAAGTCCTGCGGCCGGTCGTCGACACGCCGCCGGTGGATCCCGTCCGTCGTGATCGTCCAGCGGTCCAGCGTGGGCCGGATCGCCCCGGGGTCGGCGGGATCGAACGGCCCCTCGGCCGTGACCAGGTCGACCACGATCGAGTCGCCGTCGTCGTAGGCGTTGAGCGTGTGGCTGACGTGGACCGGGTCGATGTCCAGCCACCGTACGTCGCCGCCCGTCCGCGGCATGACGCCCACCCGCGTCGGGTGCTCCGGCAGCCACCGGCAGTCGAACCCGTCGAAGCCCAGCGGCGTGTCCCACACCACCACGTGGTTCTCGGTGAGCGCGAAGTCGTGCATGAACGGTGTCCGCGTCATGGGGATGCCGGTGCTCTGGACGACGGTCCCCCCGGCGTCGGTCACGATGTGCTGGACGAAGTCGCGGCCCACCATGTACGACAGCGAGTGCAGCTCGCCGGTGAGCGGGTCGTGCTTGGCGTGCGCCCCCGCCGTGAATCCTTCCGCGGTCCCTCCCAGCTCGCACACGCCCACGGTGTTCAGCTCCTCGTCCAGTTCGGCGGGCGGCAGGCCGCCCTCCGCCATGGCGAAGGTGCGCCGGGCGTGCTCGATCACGTGCACCATGGGGGCGAAACCCGGTACGCGCACGAAACGGTTGCGGTACCACTCGGCCTGGCCGTCACGCAGCCGCACCCCGTGCACCATGCCCTGGCCCATGCCCCAGATGTGCACGGCGGGGTCTTCGACGCCCAGCGGGTTGGGCCCGTTGCGCAGGTAGCGGCCGTTGAGCTCGGCCGGGACGCGTCCGGTGACAGGCAGGTCGTATGCGGTGACTTCCTCGGTGACGGGCGCGAAGGGCCCTTCCAGGTACTTCATGTGGACACCGTACGCAGAAGTACGACCGCCCCTTTTGCAACAGCGGAAAGAGCCGCATTCTGCACTAGTGCAGTGAGTGGGGCGCCCTTCGACGGCGACGGTTTCTCCGCCACCGCGGTTGACGAGATCTGTGCCAGGGCCGGCGTGACACGTGGCGCGTTCCACCACCACTTCAGCAGCAAGGAACACCTCTTCCGCGAGGTCTACGCCATCTCAATGACCGTACGGCAGGCGTTCCTGGCCCGGCAGGACCCATGGGACGGGATGGCGGCAGGCGGTGAGACGTCTTCCTGCCCCCGCCTCAGCCGAGCGCGCCGGTGCCCGGCACCGAACCGGGACGACCGTGGGCGACGCCTGGTCGGCCTTCTCATCGGCGCGCACCGTCCGCGAGGGGCAGTTCCATCAGGAGTCGCTCGTGCACCGTGCGGTAGCCCACCGTCCGGTTCACCGCGATCATCGGCAGGTTCCGCTGGTTGACGGTCGTGCCGACGGTCCGCACGCACGGGAAGCGTTCGTGCAGCAGCAGGGTGTGCCGGGCCTTGATCCAGCGGGCCAGGCCACGCCGCCGGTGCTGGGGAAGCACCACCGTGTCGTGCTGTGCCGCGTCCCGAGCGTCGTCCCCCGCCACGGTGATCACCGTCGCGGCGACGACCTGGCCGGTGTCGCGCCACAGTGCCGCGTGCACCATCACATGCTCGCCACCGGCGGTCAGCCGCGCCTCCCAGGCGCGCACCGCCTCCCGGTCCCACCCCTGCCGGGACGCCATCTGCAGCGCGGCGCCCGGCGCGTCCAGCACGTGGCCCATGGCCTGACCGAAGGCGAGAACCAGCGGCTCGGGAACCGGGCCGTGCCAGTACACCGGCCGGTATCGGGCGGGGTCCGGGCAGGCGGCGAGATCACGGCAGCGGCGCAGCACCGTCTCGTCGAGTGACTGTTCCTGACGCTCAAGGCGCAACAGTTCCCGCGCTCCGCGCCAGGTGCGGGCGAACGCCTCCCCCGGCTCCCCGGCCGGCGCCGTCGCCTGGATCCGCTCCAGTCCGGCCCGGCGGGCGTCCTCCGCGATCCGGGTCAGCAGGGCGGAACCCACACCGGCGCGCCGGGCCGACGGGGCCACGAACAGGCGGAGGAAGCCGACGCGTGGGTCGCGCGACTGTGGCCGGAGTTCGGCCACGCCGACGACCGGCCGGGCGTCGTCGCCCCGGGCGACCCAGCGCGGTCACGGAGGGCGAGTCTCCGGAGGCCTCCCGCTGCCCGTCGCCGAACACCTCGCACCAGGCGGTGAGATCGACCTCGGTCGCGTGGCGTGGCACGAAGGACTCCACGGTCGCAGAGGTCATTCCGACACTGTGACATGCCTTTTTCGCGGGACGCCAGAGGACTTCCGCGGAGACCGGTGTCTGGAGCGGATCACCTGTCACGGCGGGGCGGGTGACGGAAGAATGGGGTTGGGCTCGTCGTTCTTCGGGCTTTCCAGAGCTACGAGGGCATCCGATTTCATCCGGACCTATCCGGAGTCATCCGGATCGTTTCGACCTTGTTCTGTCTCATCCGGGTGTGCCTGACCAGGTCAACCCCCGATCGGCCCCGGACGAGGCGGGATATGGGATCTCCCCCTGCTTGACCCTCGGTTGATGCCAATATGACTCCAACTACTACCCGTAGATCACAGATCACTCATTTTCCGGCTGGGGGCGATGGCTCACTCACACCACGTCGCGACGCTACGCGCCTTCATCGCGCAGCTCAACGAGCTGCGTGAGCTGGCCGGTTCCCCCACGCTGTCCGAGCTGCGCAGGCTCTCACGGCCGTCGGGGAAGACCCCGGGCCTGGCGAGAGAGCTGACCGAGAGCACCACCCACGACATCCTCAGCGGGAAACGCAAGCGTGTCCCCGGCTGGCCGTGGGTGTCCTCCTTCGTGAGCGCCTGCACGACGGCCGCCGAGCTGACCGGGCTCGACGTGAGCACCCTGGGAGACACGGACGCCTGGCACCGGCGTTGGCGCGCCGCCCATCTCGGCACCCCCACCGTCCAGGAACCCGCGCCGGCCGAGACGGCTCCGGCGTCCCCGGCGTCTCCGGCGTCCTCGCCGTTCACCCGGCCCGCCGTACGGCCTCAGGAGCAGTCCGGGCCTCAGGAGGCCCCCCGCAGGACGCGGCAGCGGCCCACCGCCCCGAGCGAGCCCCCGCTGCCCGAGGCCACCCAGCACCTCCTGCAGGTCTACGGCAGGACCGGTGCCCGGCTACTGCACCACAGCGACGTCGGCAACGGCGACGACTGCATGCGCCTGGCCGTCATCGCCCTGCTGAAGGGCTGGCCCGAGGAGGGGCGCCAGTGGCTGCGCCAGGCCGGTGACGCCGGGCACGCCGACGCGCCCGCGCTGTTCAACGACCCGCAGCAGTCGCGGGCCGCCGCCGAGCTGGCCTACCGGTACGGCCGCCACTACCAGCGGGCGGGGCCGGAGCAGCTCAGTGTCGCGATGTTCTTCTACCGCCTGGCCGGCAACCACGGTCAGGCGGACGCGGCCTACCGGCTGGCGATGATCCACCAGAGCAAGGGAGAAGACTGGGCCGCGGCCAGCTGGTTCAACCGCGCCGCCTCGAACGGCCACCCCAAGGCCGCCAGGAAGTTCGACGGCGCCTCCGAGCAGCTCACCCAGCCCCCGTGGAACACCGACGGCGCGCTGCCCATCGGGCTGATCGAGGCCCCGGCTCCCGTTGAGCCGCCGGCCGGTGACTCCCCCGCCGACCACGGCTGAGGCCCGGCCGTACGGCGTGCCCGGAAGCTGCCGGGGACGGACGGGGTGAGATTGGCGTGCGGCGGCGGCCATGGTCCCGTCCCTTCCCCTCGGGTGGGCCCGGTTCCTCCTCCAGCACCGCGCCCACCGATGACGTGTCTATCAGTGATCAGCCGGTCACCTCAGGTGAATTGACAACTTCCGGGACCGGACCGCCATTGGGACGGTTCCATCGCGACTCCCCCTTCAGGCCGATTTCCTCGCGTACGCCCCCGGCGTCTGCCCGAAATGCCGTCGGAACGCCATGATGTAGCCGTTCACGCTGCTGAAGCCGACCATGGCGGCCACCGCGCCGACCAGGTGGCCGCGCTGGAGCAGGTCGAGGGAGTGGTTGAGCCGCAGCCTGGTCCGCCACTCGGAGAAGGCCAGGCCCGTCTCGGCCCGGAACGCCCGGCGCAGGCTCGTCGAGCTCGTGTGCAGGCTCAGCGCCCACTCGGTGACCGTGCGCGGATCGTCAGGCCTGCGGCCCAGTTCCCTGGCGACGGTCGCGGCCAGCGGGCTGCTCGGCTGCGGCAGGGGGAGGCTCGCCCGCGTCGCCGCCGACAGGGAGGCGAACGCGAACGCGTCGTCGGAGAGCACGGACCTGCGGGTCCTGCTCAGCAACATCCTGCGCTGCGCGTCCGTGACGTTCACCCCCGTGACCTCGGTGTACGGCAGGCGGTACCGCTCGGCGTCGAACGACTCGGAGACGATCATCGAGTCCTCGCCGAACCTGGCGCTGTGCGCGATCCCCGCCGGGATCCACAGGGCGACCGACGCCGACAGGCGGTGCTCCCTGCCCTGCGCGGTCACCGTGATCCACCCGAGCGGGACGAACAGGAACTGGTGGTAGGTGTGCGCGTGCGGCGGATGCCCCCAGTCCGCGACGAACTCGTCGTCCGCCATGGTCTCCGGCCCAGGTACCTCTCCGATCACGGTCCGACCTCCTGACGGTCAGGGGCACGTGACCCCTGAGTGTGAGCGGCCGCCCTCCACGTTGGATCGACCCAAATAAGGTAAGGGTAACCTAAGTAGCCATTTATCAGCTTAAGAAGCAGGGGTACGGCCGCCGTGAGCGCCTGAATGGCACGGACGGACACACGGTTTGGCCGCCCGGTTGGATTTGTTTCGCCCTGTTCGTCCTATGGTCAGTTTCCTGAGCCCGTCGCCCTCTACCAAGGAGCAGCGCAGATGCCCACCCGCAATCCCCGTGCGGCCGTCACCTTTCCCATCGTGCTGAGAGAGCTGACCGTTCTGCGTGTCTCGGACGTCACGCCGGGAATGCGGCGGGTCACCTTCGGCGGCGAGCAGTTGCGGGCCTTCACCCGCGACGGGCTCGACCTGCCCGAGCTGCGTTCCGAGGGCTTCGACGACCACGTGAAGTTCTTCTTCGGCGTCGGGGACGAGCCGCCCGTGCTGCCCGCGCAGAACGTCAGCAGCCTCGACTGGCCGGTCGACGAACGGCCGCTCGCCAAGGACTACACCCCGCGCCGCTTCGACCCCGAGGCCGGTGAGATCGACTTCGACTTCGTACGGCACGAAGGCGGCGTGGCCTCGTCGTGGGCCGACCAGGCGGCCCCCGGACAGGTCGCCTGGATCGCCGGGCCGAAGATGTCCCACGGCCACCCGGAGGGCGCCGACTGGCTCCTGGTCATCGGCGACGAGACCGCGCTGCCCGCCATCGGCCGCTGGCTTGAGGAGATGCCCGAGGGCACCAGGGCCAAGGTCCTCATCGAGATCGGCGACCCCTCCCACCGGCAGGAGCTGCCGACCAGGGCCGAAGCCGACGTCGTCTGGCTGTCGCGGGACGGCGCCCCCGCCGGGACGACCGATCTGCTCGCGCGCGCCGTACGGGAGCTGGAGTGGCTGCCCGGGACCGTGTTCGTCTGGGCGGCCGGAGAGGCGGGTGCCCTCAAGGAGGTACGGCGGCACCTCGTCACCGAACGGGAGGTGCCCCGCGAGTGGATGCACCTCACCGGCTACTGGCGCTACACCGCGCCCTCCCCCACCGCCGAGGCGCACGAGGAGGAGGACGACGACGCCCACGAGCGGCTGCACACGATGACCGACCTGGCGCCCGGCTTCGCCGTCAGGGCCGCGATCACGCTCGGCCTGGTCGACCTGGTCCACTCCGGGGTGCGTGACCTGCCCGAGCTGGCCCGGCGTTCCGCCACGGACCCGGAGACCCTCGGCGTGCTGATGTCCTACCTGGTGTCGATCGAGGTGTTCGCACGCGACGAGGACGGCGGCTACCGGCTCACCCCCATCAGCGACGAGCTGATCGAGGACGACCACTCGGCGGAGGAGTATCACCTCGACGGGGCTCATGCCGCCCTCGACCTCTCGCTGTCCGGGCTGGTGCACACGCTCCGCACCGGCCAGAGCGGTTACCGCACCGCGGCGGGACAGACGCTGGGCGTCGCCGTACGGACCGACGAGACGCTGGGGGGCTCCGCCCGTTCCATCGTCGAGGAGACCGCGCTGTGGGTCGTGCCCGGCGTCGTCGGCGCCTACGACTGGGAGAAGGTGAGCTCGCTGACCGCGGCGGGCAGCGGGACGGGCAGCGTCGTCAACGCCCTGGTCAAGGCCTTCCCCACGCTGAAGGTGCGGATCGCGGCCATGCCGTCGGCGCTGGGTGTGCTCAGGGAGAGCGTGCTCGACACCGACGTCCTGCCGAAGGTCGAGCTGGTCGCCTCCGCGAGCGCGGTGCCGCCCGGCGGGGACGGCACCTACCTGCTGGCGCACCTGCTGACCTGGCTGCCCGACGGCGACGCCGTACAGGTGCTCACCGAGACCGCGAACGGCCTGCCCGACGGCGCCGACCTGGTCATGGTCGAGCCGTGCATGCCGGACGACTTCCACGACGCCGAGGACATGCTCTACCACCTGCGGCTCAAGTGCGCCTTCGGCTCCGGGCTGCGTCCCGCCGAGCGGATCGAGGGGCTCGCCGCCCAGGCCGGGCTGCGCGTCAGGTTCTCCAGGAACATCGGCTGGGACCACCGGCTGTGGGTGTTGGAGGCCGCGCGCTGAGGTCCGCTCGTGGTCCCGAACCTGCCGTCCACCGGGCCGGGCGCGTGTCCGAGGCCGCGCGCTGAGGTCTGTCCGGGTCAGTCGCGGCCGGTCCGGTAGACGGCGCCCCGGCGTTCGTACTCCAGGACCCGTTCGACGTTGAGGGAGACGTCGATGCCGTGACCGCGCTGGACGAGCCACAGGGCCAGTTCGAGGCCGCTGGTGACCCCTGCCGAGGTGACGAGGTCGCCGTCGTCCACCACCCGGGCGTCGACGACCTTGCCGCCCTGCTCGGCCAGTTTGTCCTTGCTCATGTGGTGGGTCGTGCAGGGCCGTCCCCTGACCAGGCCCGCCGCCCCCAGCAGCAGGGCGCCGACGCAGACCGACGCCATGACAGGGCGCGTACGGCGGGCGGCCCGCAGGGCGGCGGGGATCACCCCCCGCTTGATCTCCCTGGCCACGCCCGGCCGGTCGGGGTCGCGCGCGTAGCCGCCCGGCACCAGGATCACGTCCGCGTTCTCCGGCTGCCAGGGGGCGGTGACCTGGATCCTGGTGCCGCAGCTCGCGACGATCGTTCTCGGCCCGTCGCAGGTGACGAGTGTCGTCTCGATGGGCGCGCCGAACTTGCTCGCGATGTCCAGTGTCTCCAGCGGGGCGGCGAAGTCCAGTTCCTCGACGCCGTCGAAGAGGACGATGTGCACCCGTCGCAGGGACGACCCCGGCGTCGTGGTCGTCGCCGTGGTCGTCGCTGTGGTCGTCGCTGTGGCCGTACCGGTGCTCACCGCGGTCGGCAGGAGCGCGCCGGTGGTGACGGCGGCGGCGCTCTGGAGAAGGGTTCTGCGTTCCATGAGCCACGAGTCTGCGGTCGGCGGCCGGGGCGGACCAGTGGCGTGAGTGCCGTGGTGCGCTAGGTTCTGGCCGTGTTCACCCCCGCACCCCTCGGCGTGTCCGCTCCCGTGCCCGACGCCGTGTCCGGTGACGCGTCCGAGGCGGTGTCCACCCCTGTGCACACCGTCGCCGTGCTGGCGCTGCCCGGGGTCGTGGCGTTCGACCTGGGTGTGCCCTGCCAGGTGTTCGCCAGCGCGTACTCGCCCGGCGGGACGCCGCTCTACCGGGTCCTGGTCTGCGGCCCCGGTGAGGTGACGGCCACCGCCGTGGGCGTCGCGTGTTTCCGGCTCAGCCCGGGGCACCCGCTCGCGGACGCCGCCTCCGCCGACACCGTCGTGGTGCCCGGCCTGACGCGGGACGCGCCCGAGGTGACGCCCGAGGTGCTCGACGTCCTCCGTACGGCGGCGCGGCGTGGTGCCCGTGTCCTGTCCATCTGCACCGGCGCGTTCGTGCTCGCCGCCGCCGGGCTGCTCGACGGGCGCAGGGCCACCACGCACTGGCGGATGACCGGGGAGCTGGCCCGCGCCTACCCGCTGGTCGAGGTCGAGGCGAAGGCCCTGTACGTCGACACCGGGCAGATCCTCACCTCGGCGGGTGTCGCGGCCGGGCTCGACCTGTGCGTGCACGTGGTGCTGAACGACCACGGGCCCGCGGTCGCCGCGAACGTCGCCAGGGGTGTCGTGATGGCCCCGGAGCGCGAGGGCGGGCAGGCCCAGTTCGTCCGCCACCCGTCGCCCGCACCCGGCGGGGCCGATCTGGGGCCGACGCTGCGCTGGGCGCGCGAGCACATGCACCTGCCGCTGACGCTCGCCGACATCGCCCGCCAGGCGAACACCAGCGTCCGCAACCTCAACCGCCGCTTCCAGGACCAGGTGGGGACGACGCCGCTGCGGTGGCTGCTGCGGGCCCGGGTCGACCGGGCGCGGGAACTGCTGGAGAGCACGAACCTGCCGGTCGAGCGGGTCGCCGAGCGCTGCGGCTTCGGCTCGCCCGCGTCCTTCCGCGCCCGCTTCGCCCAACGCGCCGGGGTCAGCCCCAGCGCCTACCGCGCCGCCTTCCGCTTCCGGGAGAACGCCCGGGGAAACATCCAGGACGCCCCCTGAACGTCCGGGAGCCGCGTGAGGAACGTCTCGGGGGTCGGACGAGGGGGTGTTCGGGCGCCAGGGGACGTGTCCCAGGGGTGGGCGGGGGACGCCCAGGACGTCCGAGACGGCTGAAGGGCGTCCCGGGGAACACGCCAGGCGCACGAGGGACGTTCAGGACATCCGGGAGCCGTACGGGGACGTCCCGGGGGTCGGATGAGAGGGCGTTCAGGATGCCGGAGGCCCGTCCCAGGGAGCGAACCAGGGGACGTCCAGGACGTTCGAGGAGGCATTCGGGACGTTCGGGGGAACGGCTGAAAGGGGGCCTCGGAGAAACGACCGGCAGAACTCCCGGACACATCCCGAAAAATCGTGAATAAGCAGAAGAAAAGGGGACGGGTGGCGCCCCGTCCCCTTTCCGAACTTCAGGTCAGATCATTGCCGAAGGTCAGAAGCCTGCGGTGATCTTGGTGAACTCCCACTCGGCCTGCGGAACGCCGCCGCCGTTGACCCGGTCACGGTTGACCGCCCAGAAGGAGAACCTGGTCAGGCCCTTGGAGATGGCCCAGTCACGGATCTTGGTCCACTGGGCCGGGGTGGTCGTCTCGTTGTTGTCGGACTTACCGTTCATGCCGGAGATGCCCATGTGCGCGTAGGCCTCGGAGTCGCTCCAGCCGAACGCGCTCTTCAGCGAGCTCTTCAGCCCCTCGGAGGCGTTGACCGTGTCCTGGTACATCTCGGTGCCGCTGAAGTTGAACGGCATGATCGTGTAGTTGTCGATCGGAGCGCCCAGCGCCTTGGCCTGGTTGACCAGCCGGACGCCCGCCGCGCTCAGGGCCGTCTTGAACGTCGGGATGGTGACGACGATCTTCACGTTCGGGTTCTTCTGCCGGACGATCTTCAGACCGTTGAGGATGCGGTCCTGGACGGTGTAGTTCTCGAACTCGTCGGTGTTCTCGATGTCGAAGTCGACCACGGCCGGGCCGAGCGCGTCGATGACCTTCTGCACGGCGCCGGCGAAGGCCTCGGGGGTGGAGCAGTTCGGGCCGAGCTTGTTGCCGCTCCAGCCACCGAAGGAGATCTCGACGCTGCCGCCCTTGGACTTGATCGTGTTGATCGCGTTCTGGTCGGAGCCGCCGGTCAGCGGACGCTGGCCGTCCCACGCCGGGTTACAGCCGTTCTGGGCGAGGATGAAGGCCATCGTGAAGGCCTTGACGCCGGTCGCGTCCATCACCGTGCCCGGGTTGGGGGGGTTGCCCCAGCCCATGTACAGGTACGGGGCGCCGGGCAGCCTGGGCGACTGGGGGCAGCCGGAGGTGCTGGCGGTCACGTCGCGGCCCGCCGACTCGCCGTTGGCGTTGTAGGCCTTGATCGTGTAGGTGTACGCCCGGCAGGCGTCGAGGCCCGAGATGGTCGCGGTGGTCCCGGTGACCTGCGCCTTCTGCGTGGCACCCTCGTAGACGCGGTAGCCGGTCACGGTGCCGCTGGAGGCGCCCCAGGTCAGGGTGATGCTGGTCGCGGTCGGAGTCGCCGAGGCCGTACCGGGCTGACCGGGGGCGCCGTTGTCGCCCTGCGTGGTCGCGCTGACCGGGGCGCTCTCCGGCGAGCGGTTGCCCGCGGCGTCACGGGCGCGCACGGTGTAGGTGTAGGTGCTCGACGGGCTCAGGTTCGAGTCGGTGTAGGTGGTGCCGGTGGCGGTGGTCACCAGGGTCGTGCCCCGGTAGACCTCGTAGCCGGTCACGCCGACGTTGTCGGTCGAGGCGTCCCAGGCCAGCGAGACGGTGCTCGACGAGGTGCCGGTGACACGCAGGTTGCCCGGGGTCGAGGGGGGCGTCGGGTCACTGGGACCACCCGTGCTGACCTTCCACAGGGCCGGAACCCGGTCGGGCTCCCAGCCGGGCAGCGAGGTGTGGCTCTGAAGGCACTGGTAGTCGACGCCGTTGTGGGTGACGACGGTGCCCGCCGTGTAGGAGGTGTAGGGAGCCCAGGCCGCGGCGACGGCCTGGACACTCGCCTGTACCGCGCCGGCGTCGGCCAGCGCGGGGGCGCCCAGACCCGTCATGCCGGCGGCTAAGAGCGCGAGGATGACGACACGAAATCTCACGTCACACTTCCAGAGGATGGGGGGTGTTCTGGCATGCCCGCCGCTGTCCCGCAAAGTGGGGACGGCCGTGGGCGGAGTGCGTCTTTCACCGGGCGGGCCGTACCGAGATTTCACGTCGGCACTGCCTGGCCGGCATGTGTAACGGGACAGGGTCACGTTCAGCGTGGACGCCGAAGCGACCCGTTAAGCGTGAAGGGGCAGGTGAACACCTCTTCACCGTTTTTCCATTAGGAAACTTTCCTAATAGATTCGGATTGTAACGTCGCCCTGACGACCCTGCAAGGACTCCGGTAAAGCACTCCTGACAATGAAGGCCGTCGACGAGCGCGACGGTGGCAGGGAATCCGTGCTTTTTGGCGCGTTCCCAGCTGTCGGTTCCTCCTGGACGCGGCACACAATCGCACTGGGGAAAACTCACCGACAAAAGGGGGACACATGAAGGCCAGAGAAGCCTTGTCGCTCACCGCCGCGGCGGTCGCGCTCACCGTCACGGTCCAGGCGCCCGCCGGTGCCGCCGTCCCGACACCGGACCCCTCCCCGACCACCTCCGTCTCCGCCGCGCGGGCCGAGGAGACGAACTTCGCCTCGGTCGACGACGCCGACCTGACCGGCAAGATCGACAAGCACATCGCCAGGTACGGCGGGCAGCGCAGGGGCGCCAACCAGATCGTCTGGAGCGACAAGGGCGCCGTCATGACCTTCCCCACCCCGGTGAAGGCCACCGCGCGCACCGCCTACGCCAGGATCGCCTGCGGCTACGGCGACTACTGCCTGTACCAGCACGCCCTGTGGGACCGCGAGGGCGGCGCCATGATCGCCTTCTACGAGTACGGCCTCCACCAGCTGGCCGACTTCGGCTGGCAGGACATCACCAGCGCCCTGGAGAACAACCAGTCCGACCGCGCGGGTGGGGCGATCTACGACGACGCGACGACCCTGAACCGCTCCCGCGCGTGGTACAAGGCCGACGCCCTCGGCTCGGGCAACGACCGGGCCGACATCGCCTACCTCTTCCCCTGATCCTCCGATAGACGCTCAAGCCACTCCTCGAAGGTGGTCGGCGCGATGCGGGCGCCCTCGCCGGGCAGCAGCACCTCGCCGGCCATCTCGACGCCGAACAACTCCTTCCACGTGGGCACCAGCCGCACCTTACGGCCGAGCACCTCGTTGGTGCGCCTGGCCATGTCCACCAGGTCCTCCGTGTGCGGCCCGGCCACGTCGGGGTGACGGCCCTGGGGCTCACCCGTGACGACCTCGGCGAGGACGGCGGCCACGTCGGCGGGCGCGATCGGCTGCACCAGCAGCGGCGCGACGGTGGCGACGCCGTCCCGCTCCGTCCAGCTCGCCACCATGGCGGCGAAGTCGTGGAACTGCGTGGCGGGCACGATCGTCCACGGCACCGGCCCCTCGGAAACGAGCCGTTCCTGCTCCCGCTTGCCCGCGTAGTGGGCGTTGCCCTCGATCTTGTGGATGCCGACGATCGACAGCAGCACGTGGTGCCGGACACCCGCCCGTTCCTCGGCCGCCAGCAGGTTGTGCGTCGTGGCGCCGAAGTAGGCGATCGCCTCCGCCCGGTCTCCTTCGCCCCCGTTGGTGACGTCGACGACGGCGTCCACCCCGGTCAGGGCCGTGTCGAGCCCCTCTCCGGTCGTCAGGTCGACGCCGAGCGAACGGCTGACGCGCACGACCTCGTGGCCCTGCCCTCCAAGGGGCTCTTCGAGGGCGGCGACGGTGAGGGCTCCGATGTTGCCGGTGGCACCGGCGACTGCGATCCGCATGATGACCTTTCCTCCCGTGGTGTCACTTGCACGGTATCTCGGACTAAAAAGATCCGCAATGTCTTAGATAGACTCATGGCATGAAGTTGCCCGTGAGCACCGAATGGGTCCTGCACTGCGCCGCGTCACTGGCACAGCTCCTCCCGGGGGAGATCGCGTCGGCGGCTCAGCTCGCTCAGTACTACGACCTGCCCGCGCCCTATCTCGCCAAGCAGTTGCAGCTGCTCGTCAAGGCGGGGGTGCTGGCCGCGACGACGGGTCCGAGAGGGGGGTTCAGACTCGCGCGGCCCGCCTCCGAGGTGACGCTCCTGCAGATCGTCGAGGCGGTCGGCGGAGCAGCCTCGCCGTACGAGTGCCGGGAGATCCGCATGCGGGGGCGCGGGGCGCTGCCCCCCGAGCAGTGCCAGGACACCTGTGTGCTGGCCAGGAAGATGGCCGAGGCGCACGAGGCGTGGCGGAGCAGCCTCGCCGGGGTCTCCCTCGCCGACGTCCTGGACACCCTGCCCGGTACGGCTCCCGCCCGCACCCGGTCACGGCTGCTCACCCAGCCCTGACGGACTCAGTCCCGGCGGTAGAGGGCGGTGAACAGCGGCCAGGTCAGGTCGGCCATCTCGGCGGGCGTGCGCGGGCAGCCGCGCTGCAGCCAGTCCGCGGCCACTCCGACCAGCGCCCCGGCGGCGAAGGCCGCGGGCACGTCGTGCGGGTCGCCGTCACCCTGCCGTACGGCCTCCCCCGCGCCTTCCACCGTGACTTCCCCTGTGCCTTCCCCTGTGCCTTCCACCGTGGCCCTGCCCCTGGCCTGACGTGCCCCGGCGTACCCCGCCGCGGTGGCACGGCGGCGGATGTGGTCGATCACCCGCGCGCTCCCGCTCGGCCCGAGCAGGGCGCGGTAGAGCCCGGCGTGCTCGGCCAGCGTGGTGAAGAAGGCCAGCAGCTTCTGGGGGGCGTCCCGCGCCGGGTCCGCCGAGACCGCGCCGGGACCGGGCACGGCCCCGATCAGCTCGTCGATCATCACGGTGCAGGCGGCCTCGGCCAGCTCGTGGACGTCCCGGTAGTGGTCGTAGAAGGTGGAACGGCTCACCCCCGCCCGTCCCGCGACGTCGGCGACGCTGAGGCGGGACAGGTCCCGCTCCTCGACGAGCTCGATCAGCGCGCCCTGCAACGCCTTCTGCGTACGGCGCACCCGCCGATCACCCAGGGGAGCTCTGCCGTCTCTGTTCGTGGTCACGGGATAAATCTACCTTCTACCTACACATGTAGGTTTTCCTCCATATGTAGGTTAAGTTCGATGACAGGGGGCGTACGGAGGAAGATCGGGCATCGTCGCCCGAGGCGAGCGCCCCCATCGACCGTTCCGTTCGGAGGAGAGGCCCGCGTGACTACCGACGAGCAGCTTCTGAACTACCCGTTCCCCGGTGAGACGGCGCTTGAGCCGCCCGCCGAGTGGGAGCGGCTGCGTGAGCAGTGTCCCGTGGCCCATGTGAGGCTGCCCAGTGGCGACCAGGCCACACTGCTCACCAAGTACGACGACGTCAAGCGGGTGCTGGCCGACCCCCGCTTCACCCGCCGGCTCGACGCGCCCGACGCGGCCCGGCTCTCGGCGGAGGGCGACGGGGTGTTCAGCGGGGAGATGACGAAGATCGTCCCCGACACGGGCGAGGGCCACCAGCACTGGCGCCGCCTGGTCGCCAAGTGGTTCACCGCCAAACGGATGATCGCGCTGCGGCCCAAGATGACCGAGATCGCCGAACGGCTCGTCGACGACATGGTCGCCGGCGGCGCCCCCGGCGACCTGCGGGCCGCCCTGGGCTTCCCGCTGCCGGTCTACGTGATCTGCGACATGCTCGGCGTGCCCGCCGAGGACCGGGACCGCTTCTCCCACTGGTCGGACGCGCTGCTCAACCTCACCCGCTACACCAAGGCGGAGACCGAGGCCTCCCAGCTTGAGTTCTTCCAGTACATGTCGGAGCACGTCACCGCCAAGCGCGCCGAGCCGGGCGACGACCTGCTCAGCGAGCTGATCGCGGTCGGCCCTCCCGAGGAGGGCGGCCTGTCCGACCTCCAGATCGTGGTCACCGGCATGGGACTGCTGGTCGCCGGGCACGAGACCACCGCCAACATGATCGGCAAGATGGTCGCCATGCTGCTGAGCGACCGGAGCCGGTGGGAGCGGCTGCTGGCCGACCCCTCGCTGGTGCGCACCGCGGTCGAGGAGGCGCTGCGCCTCGACGCCAACGCGGGCATCGGCCTGCCGCGTTACCTGCGCGAGGAGATCGAGGTCAGCGGCACGACCCTGCCCCGGGGCACCACCGTGATCTGCAGCATGGCCTCGGCCAACCGGGACGAGGGCGTCTTCGACGCGGCGGCCGAGATGAACATGACCCGCTCCCCCAACCCGCACCTGGCCTTCGGCTCCGGGATCCACTCCTGCCTCGGTCAGGCCCTGGCCCGTACCGAACTCCAGGTGGTCCTTGAGGTACTGCTGCGCAAGCTGCCCACCCTGGAGCTGGCCGTACCCCAGGAGGAGCTGCGGCGGGTCGAGGGACTGGCCGTCGGCGGGCTGAGCGAGCTGCCGGTCCGGTGGTGAGGACCGTGGCGGCATTTGTTACGCGACGTCCATGGCGTCGACGTCCGTGACGGTGAAGGAGGAGCCGGCATGAGTTTGAGAGTGAGCGTCGACCAGACGAGGTGCTGCGGCGCCGGACAGTGCGTGCTGACCGTGCCCGAGGTCTTCGACCAGCGCGAGGAGGACGGCATCGTCGTGCTGCTCGAGCCCGCGCCCGCCGAGGAGCTGCACAGGGCGGTCCGTGAGGCCGCCGCCGTCTGCCCGACCTCGACGATCACGGTCCACGAGGACTGAGATCCCCGCCCCGGGGCCGTTGCCCCGGGGCTTTCGGTCCGCGAGCCATTTCACGACCCAGGGTTAATAATCGATTACTCTTGGTAGCCATTCTTCTGTCTCCGTATTAATGCCATGTCACACCCCACCGAGGTCGCATATACCGCCAATGGCAACAAATGACCGGCACGCCATTTCCACACAAAGACGAACATAAAACACTTTGCCCTTTCTGGCAATCAGCGAACCGGCCGAAAAGAAATGCAATACATACCCTGGGGCCATACACACCGCCTTTCCTGTCGTGCGATACATGAGCTGCACCACCTCTCCACGACCGCCTATCGGCAGAAAGGCAGAACAAAATGAGTGACTCCGAGGTCGCCAGCAAGGAAGCCCTCGCAGCAGCCCCGAAGATCTGGCGGCACACCATCCAGGCGAACCCTGCGGCGGCGGTCGCGTTCGTCAACAGGGCCCCTGCCCAGCAGGCCGGCGAAGCCGTCTTCTCCAACCGTTCCGACGGCAGAGTCGACGTCTACTACTTCCTCTAAGCCTTGACAACATGGCTGTGACCTCGAAGAACACCTAGGGGTCACAGCCGTACGGCAAGCCCCCCGCGGGGCCGCCCAACCGGGCGGCCCCGTTTTTCGTGCTCGGGAGACCTCCGCGGGGACGGCACGCCCGGTGCACGGACGGACACCCTCCCCCTGGGCGCCGACCGGCGAATAAAAAACAGTGATCCCGTATCATCATCCGGCCGTTACATTAAATTAATTTTCAACTGATATGATGGAAACAATCACCCGGACACGCGCCTAGCATCGTCGTTCAACGGCTTGGAAACCGCGAAAGGAAACAGCCGATGAACGACGAGCACAGCCAGACCGCGCTCATGGCGGCGGCGGCCCGCGCCGCCCATCTGGTGGTCGACCGAGCACCCTTCATTTTCAAGGACACCCTCGCCGAGGCCCTGCTGGGCGACCGGGCCGAGGAGCTGATCGGCTACCACCGCGCCTACGGAGAGCACCTCATCCTGTCCGGTGTCCGCGCGCAGGTCACCACCCGTAGTCGGTACACCGAGCTTCGGCTGGCGGAACTGGCCGGGCTCGGGCTGAGGCAGTACGTGATCCTCGGCGCGGGGTTGGACACCTTCGCCAACCGTTCACCGCTGGCCCGCGAGGTGACGGTCTTCGAGGTCGACCACCCCGCCACCCAGCGCTGGAAGCGCGGCCTGCTCGCGGCGGCGGGCGTCGCCCCGCAGGACGGACCGGTCTTCGTGGAGACCGACTTCGAGGCCGACGACCTCGTCGAGCGGCTCGTCGCCCAGGGGTTCGACCCGGCGGAACCCGCCCTGGTCAGCTGGCTCGGCGTCAGCATGTACCTCACCGCCCAGGCCATCGGCACCACGCTCACGGCGGTCGGCCGGCTGGCTCCCGGCAGCGAACTGGTCATGGAGTACGCCCTGCCGCCCGCTCTGTGCGACGAGACCGCGACCGCCTTCGGCCAGATGGCCATGGCCGCGGCGGCCGAACGCGGCGAGCCCTGGCTGAGCTTCTTCACCCCCGAGGAACTGTCCGCCACGCTCGCGGAGCACGGCCTGTCGGTCGCCGAGCACGTCGGCCAGCGGGAGGCCGCCGATCCGGAGAGCTGGCTGAGTAACGAGAGGCTGCTGCCGCCGGAGAACTGCCGCCTGGTCCGCTCGGTGGTCCCGGCCCCCGCCGCGTGACCCCTCCTACGGTGCCCGCCGGCTCCCGCCGTCGCCGTCGCGCTCGTCGCGGCCCCCGCCGCGCGACCTGCTGAACAGCCACAGCACCGCCACCACGGCCGCCACCCCCAGGGTCGCGCCGGTGAACAGGCCGAACAGGGTGTCGAGGCCGTCGAACTCCCCGATCTCATCCTTTCCGACGACCAGCACGAGCACCGTGAACACGACCTCGGCCACCAGGAGGACGCCGACCAGGGCGTAGAACCTCGGGCTGAGGAAGAAGCCCCGCCCCGGCCCCCGTGGCGGGGCGCTCAGCTCGGCGGCCGGTCCCAGGCTGACGGCCCTGGGACGCTTGAAGTACTCGAACCACACCCACGTCCCGCACGGCTCCCAGCCGTCGGGGGCGAGCGACTCGACGAGGCCGGGGCGGCGCGTCTCCCTGCGGTACTCCCACTGCTGGGAGTTCTCGGGGTCGCGGACACTGACGAACATGCCCTTGACGTCGACCTTCTCGACCTCCCAGCCCTGCGCGCCGTACTCGTTGAGCATCTTGACGTCGTGGAACAGGTCGGCGGTCCAGCGCCAGGTCTGGGCGCCCTCGACGGGCGGGGCCGAGGCGCCGGTCAGTTCGGCGGCCAGCTCGTCCGCCGGGCCGAACTCCTCCTCGGGGTCGCCACCGCTCTCGGCGAGGTAGGCCCGCAGGTCGGTGACGGTCGCCTCGACCCGGTCCGCGGGCATGCCCGCCTCGGTCATCGCGGCGGTGAGCCGCTCGAAGTAACCGTTCATCGTGACACCTCCTCCGCACCGCCCCTGCCGAGTACGGCGCGCACGGACTCGTCGAAACTCAGCCAGAGACCGCTCTGCTCGGCGAGCGTCCGCCTGCCCTGGTCGGTGAGCCGGTAGTAGCGGCGTCCCGGCCCGCGCTCGGTGACCCGGAACTCGGCGGTGACCAGCCCCGCCTCCTCAAGCCGGTTGAGCACCGGGTAGAGGGTGCCGCCCTTGATCTGGCCCAGGCCCGACTCGGCCAGGTCCTTGGCGATCTCGTAGCCGTAGTTCTCCCCGGACGTCAGGCTGGCCAGGACCAGCAGGTCGAGAACGCCCTTGAGCCAGCTCGCACGTCGGTCGCTCGTCACAGTCGCGATCCTACCTATGCCGCTTCCCTGACCAGCTCGGTCCGCTGCCGCCTGGAGAACGTGAGGGCGAACAGGTCGATCATCGCGTGGACCAGGATCGGCAGGAGCAGGTCGCCGGTCCTGAAGTAGAGGAAGGTCAGGCTGAGGCCGGCCACGGCGACCGGGACCATGCCGCGCCAGCCCTGGTAGAGGTGGCCCGCGACGAACACCGCGAGCGCGAGCCCCGCCGCGACCTCCCGGCTGAGGCCGAAGGCCTCCGTGCCGACGGCGATGAGCAGCCCCCGGAAGACGATCTCCTCGGTGATGCCCGCGGTCACCGAGAGCCCCGCGGCGTACCAGCGCTCGGTCCTCGTACGCGGCAGCAGGTGGCTGACGGCCTTCTGCTGGAGGGCGGCCTGAGCCGCCTTGGACGTCTTGACCCCCCTGGCCGCCGCCCACCCGCGGGCGATCGAGACGACCGTCATGGTGAACACGGCACCGACGACCATCCCCAGGGTGGTGTCCGGCGGCCTGTTGATCACCAGGCCGATGTCCGCCAGGTCGAGGTTCGGCTCGATCGCGACGATCACCAGCGCCACGGCGGCCACCGCCCACAGTTCGGCGCTCCAGATCGTGAGCATCCTGCGGTAGACGCCGGGGTCCTCGTCACGGGTACGGCCCAGCCGGTCGTAGGTGTGCTTGCCCGTCAGAGGGCTGACGACGGCCAGATAGACGACCAGTACGGCCGACAGCCCAAAGGCCAGAGGGGTGAACGACATGGGGGAAACCTCCGCTAAGTGCTTCGCTACCTAAACGGTAGAGCAACCTAGTTAGGAATACAACCTATATTGCAATGGCCACTTTCCACCGACAAATTGAGTTGTCTTGACAGTCCAAATCGTCGGCAATAGCCTGTGGCGGGACGAGAGCACATCGAAGGAGCGAGACCCATGCGCATCGTGATCAGCGAGTTCATGAGCCTGGACGGCGTCGTGCAGGCACCGGGCGGCCCCGAGGAGGACACCGACGGCGGCTTCACCCACGGCGGCTGGTCACACCCGTTCTTCGACCCCAAGGTCGTCGGCGGCTTCTTCGACGAAGGGCTGTCCGCGGCGCAGGCGTTGCTGTTCGGGCGTCGCACCTGGCAGACGATGGCCG
The DNA here is from genome assembly GCF_040631275.1 of Streptosporangium sp. NPDC020145. NCBI lineage: Bacteria > Bacillati > Actinomycetota > Actinomycetes > Streptosporangiales > Streptosporangiaceae > Streptosporangium > Streptosporangium sp. NPDC020145. The sequence goes on from NZ_JBEXZT010000037.1 coordinate 42,271, forward strand.
CGGCCTGGCCGGAGCGCGGCGGCGACCCGTTCTCCGACCGGATGAACTCCATCCAGAAGTACGTGGTCTCGCGCACCCTCCGCGACGACGAGCTGACCTGGGAGAACACCAGCCTCCTGCCCGGCGAGGAGGCCGTGGCCCACATCCGGAAGCTGCGTGAGCAGGACGGGGGCGACCTGCTGGTCATGGGCAGCCCCACTCTGGCGCGCACCCTCATCGGTGAGGGCCTGGTCGACGAGCTCAGACTCGTCGTCATGCCGGTGATCCTCGGCGGCGGCAAGACGATCTTCCCCGGCGACGGCGCGCTGCGTACCTTCGACCTGGTCTCCCTGGTCACCGCAACCACGGGGGCGCAGGTGTGCGTCTACCGCCCGGCCGTACCCGCCTGACCGGGTGCTCGGTGTGATCGGGGGAAACCGGTTTCACCGGGAATGACGAAACACAGCAGTCCCCTCCGGATGCCGTCGGAGAGGGCTGCTGTGTTTTTGCCCCGATAGGGCGCCACGGTTCGCGGAATGGACCGTGACCCCGGGGGAAGGTCGGCCAGAGACCCTACCGGGGAGTTCTTACCAGCGCCGCCCGCGACTCGGCGGCTTGAGGACCGCGATGAGCGCGGAAACGCTCAGCACCGCCAGGAGAAAAAGGAGCGGCACGGAAATCGCGGCCGGCTCAGAAACGGCCCAGATGGAAAAGGCCAGCAGCCCGACGACGAACACGACGGCGGCGGCGAACTCGATCAGGCTCTTGGTCTTCGAGGACATGGACCCTCCGGTTTCTCCGGCTCTTCTGGCTCTTCTGGTTTCTCCGGCTTCTGGTTTTCCGGAGAGGGATGGGACCCCGGTGGGAGGGGCTCCGCGACGCGGAGCCAGGCGGGCCCGGCCCGGCCCGCAGGCACCCCCAGCGGGGTCGTTCTGAGAGGTGGCCGGTCTCAGGCCACCAGCCGCCTGCGGGCGGCGATCACCTCCTGCGCGCGCGGAGCCCACGCCGTCACGGGTACGGCGGCCCACACGATCCGCTCGCCACCCCCGATGACGTAGGTCCCCCACCGCCCCCCGCACAGCAGCGCGACCAGAAGCAACCCCCTGCCCCCGACGGCGAGCGGGTCGTACGGTGGCACGACCCGGGGCGCCTCGTACCAGGTGCCGGGGTCGCGAACCTCCACGATGAGCAGCCCCATGCCCGCCGTCAGGGTGACGTGGACCCTCCCGGTCAGTTCCGGGTGCCGGATCGCGTTGGTCACCAGCTCGGAGACCACGAGAAGAACGTCGTCCCGTACGGAACAGTCCTCCCCGATAATCTTCAGAGCCCTCTCCCTGGCAGCCGGAACCGACGCCGGGTCCCTTTCCAGCACGAAATCTCCCAGGGTCTTTTCCCGCCAGCATTGTCCGTTTGCCATAGGAATCACCCACCTTCTCCAGGCCGCCCGGCTATGACGCAAATATCTGCTGAGCCGTACGACGGGGTCCTTGACTGTGCCCTTGTATTTCCTTGGGCGGTTCCCAGATTGCCGTCAACCGGTTACCTTCTGAATGGGGATTCCGCGCACACCTATTAGACGGTTGCACGGAATCTGTATGTCGTATCTGTAGCACCTCGGTATCAGGAGGGTCCGTGCCTGCCCCGAAGAAGCTCGACCCCAACCCGAAGACCCCGCTCGCCGCCCTCGGCCTGGCACTCCGCCGCTACCGAGAGGCCTCAGGCTTCACCCAGGAACAGCTCGCCGACCGCGTCTCCTACAGCCACAGCCAGGTTGGTCAGGTGGAGCGCGCAGGCCGCCGCCCGTCCGAGATGTTCATCCAGCAGTGCGACCAGGTGTTGGGGACGAAGGGCGCACTGATTGACATGTTCAAAGAGGTCGTCGCCGAAGTACGTGGAGCCCCCACCTGGTTCCGCTCCTGGATGGAGGTCGAGGCTCTTGCCGCCTCGATCCAGTCCTGGGAGCCCCTCGTCGTACCCGGCCTACTTCAGACCGCCGAGTATGCCCATGCGGTAATCAGCGGCAACGTCATGACCAATGAAGAGCAGGTAGAGGAGCTGACGAAGCTCAGGATGGGCAGACAGTCCATCCTGCAAACCTCGAATGCCCCCTTGCTGTGGGTAGTAATGGACGAGACCGTCCTGATGCGCCCTATCGGCGGCAAGGACGTCATGCGCCGTCAGGTAGAGCGCCTGCTAGAGGCGGTAAAGTCTCCTCGTATCCGGATACAGATTGTCCCCGTAGCCCAGGGCTCCACGTACGGACTCTTGGGCGGGTTCGTCATCGCCCAGATCCCCGGGGAGGCGGACAAGGTGTACCTAGAATCGCCCGGGATGGCTCGAATCACCGACGCCCCGGAAATCGTCCGAGAAATCTCCGCCAACTACTCATCACTACGATCCGAGGCAGAGTCTCAGCGGGGATCGATCAGCATAATGAAGGAGATGCTCAAAAGATGGACCTGAGCGAAGAACTAGCCAGAGCTTCCTGGCGGAAGGCGACCAAGAGCGGAGCCAATGGCGGCAACTGCCTTGAGGTCGCCCCCCTCTCCGGGGGCCGCGTCGCCATCCGCGACACCGAAGCCCCCGACCAGGCCCCCTACGTCGTACGCGCCGCCGTCTGGGACGCCTTCATCCACGGCGCCAAAAACGGCGAGTTCGACTTCTAACCCCCGCCTCGCGGACCTCGGTTCCCATCACCCACAGGGCATCCCGAAACAACCGCGAGCCGTACAGGAACAAAAAGGGGGCACCGCCCACCCCCGGACGGCGCCCCCACCGGAAACCCATTCGCTCACCAAACAACGAGCCTTTCTCACCCTCCGCACCAGGTACTCCAAGGCGGTCGGCGCAGAACTGCCCGGACCGAGCTGAAACGCCCGGCGGTCCGCCCGGTGCCGAATCGCGCGTTCTCCACAACCTGTTGACCGTTCTGAGCTGCGGATTCAGGATGAAGAAGCTCGACGAACGCCCACGGCACCGGACGCCTCAGCAGCGAGCCGATCCGAAGTCAGAGGAGGTTCCTGAAAATGAACCTGAGCGAAGAGCTGAGAAACGCCCACTGGCGCAAGGCCACCAAAAGCAGCTCCAACGGCGGCAACTGCCTTGAGGTCGGCCCCCTCTCCGAAAGCCGCGTCGCCATCCGCGACACCGAAGCCCCCGACCAGGCCCCCTACGTCGTACGCGCCGCCGTCTGGGACGCCTTCATCCACGGCGCCAAAAACGGCGAGTTCGACTTCTGACTCCCACCTCGCGGATCACGGTTGAAGCCGCGTGAGGCGGGCTACAGGCCCGCGAGCCAGGGGTGTCCCGGGTAGGTGTGGGCGAGGAGGTCGGCCAGTGTCCGGCGCTGGGCCGGGGTCAGGTGCGGGACGGTGCCATGGAAGTCCCGGTGGTCCTTGGGGCGAGCGTGCTTGGCCTTGAACAGCAGCACCAGTTCGGGCACCAGGTACGGGATCCCGTCCGGACTGTGGTCGATGATGTCCTCGTAGGGAAGCCGGACCGTCTCGTCGTGGCGGCAGATCCAGGTGCTCCCGTCATGCGGTTCCCGGAAGACGTCGAGCAGATAGTCGCCGGTGGACGGCTCACGAAGCCAGGTCTGATGTGTGGCGGCCAGGACGTCCGCCGTGGCGTTCTCCCAGAGAGTGCCGCTGCTGACCGCGTCAAGGGCGTACCCGGGAAAGCGGTCACGAACCTCGGGAAAGTCGGCGGCGGGAACCGCGATCTCGATGTCCCCGTGCTCGCGCGTCCGCCTACCACGGAACAGGTCCAGCGCCCAGCCCGCGGCCACACACCAGGTCGTCGAGACCCCGGCCAGCCGCCGCGCCACCTCGCCCGGTGTCCAGCAGGATGCCCACCTGGCGTCGAGGGCCTCGATCTCGGCGGATGTCAGCTTCACACCACCGTCGAGCGGTTGCTCACTCACCGGAAGGAGCCTAACAACGGGGGTCGAGGGCGAGGCCCATGAACCAGGCGAACGCCGGTCACCGGTTCACAGCAGGCGTCTCTGTATGACGTCGGCGAGGACGGCGTTCACGACCCTGCCGACTTCGCCGGGTCCCGGGGCTGTTCTCCCTCGGTCGGCGAACAGCAGGTGCCCGGCACCGACCAGGGAGAGCGCGAGCGCGTCCGCGTCGGCGTCCACCGCGATGCGACCCATCTCGCGTTCCTCCCTCAGGTAGCCGGCGACCATGGTCGCGGCGTCCGTCAGGACCGGGATGCCGGGAGCCGGTCGGTCCTGTCGCAGCCGGGCGCGTAGTTCGTCGCGGAAGATGATGAGCCCGACGATTCCCACGGCGACCGGGTCGAACAGGTCGACCAACGCCCCGGTCAGGTTGCCCGCGACGTCTCCGGTCCCGGCCGAGTCACGAAGGGTCGCGGCCTGGCTCTCAAGCCGGGCGACACGGTCGCGCACAAGGTCGGCGAGGAAGGCGTCGAAGTCCTCGAAGTGCCGGTGCAGGACCCCCTTGGCGACGCCCGCCTCCGTTGTGACGGCCCGGCTGGTCAGGCCGTTCGCGCCGTCCTGGAGCAGGACCCGCTCGGCGGCGTCGAACAGCTGCTGCCGTACGTCCCGAAGGGCCACCCCGGTCGGCATCTCCGGCCCCTCCTTCTCCTCGAACCCTTCTTCGCTTACCGCGAACCGTAACCCGATTGTCGAGTGGGCATGTGCCCACTATGGTGGGCGCATGCCCACTCTAATGCGAGAGCAACCGGAGCCCCAGCCGAACGAAGCCCACAAGGCCAGGCAGATGGCCGAGTCGTTCGGCGTCGACGCCGAACGCTACGACCGTGCCCGGCCCGCCTACCCCGACGCCCTGGTGCGGCGGATCATCGCCGACAGCCCCGGCCTCGGCGTCCTCGACGTCGGCTGCGGCACCGGTATCGAGGCCCGTCAGTTCCTGGCGGCCGGGTGTGAGGTGCTGGGGGTCGAGCCGGACGTGCGGATGGCCGAGTTCGCCCGCCGTACCGGGATCGAGGTCGAGGTCGCGACCTTCGAGGAATGGGACGCCGCGGGCCGTACCTTCGACGCGGTCGTCGCGGGGCAGTCCTGGCACTGGGTGGACCCGGCCGTGGGCGCGGCCAAGGCGGCGCGGGTGCTGCGTCCCGGTGGCCTGCTCGCGGTGTTCGCCCACGCCTACGACGCGCCGCCCCCTGTCGCCGAGGCGTTCGCCACGGCCTTCGGGAAGGCCGTGCCCGACTCGCCGCTCGGCGCCGCGTCACCGAAACCGGCCAGGGACGTCTACCGGACGATGTTCACGACGTTCGCCGACGGCATCAGGAAGGCGGCCGTGTTCGGCGAGCCGGAACAGCTGCGGTTCGACTGGGAGCACCACTACAGCCGTGCCGACTGGCTCGACCTGCTCCCCACCACCGGCGTGCTCACCCGGCTCCCCCCGGACAGGCTGGCCGAGATCCTTCAGGACGTCGGAGCCGCCATCGACGCCATCGGAGGCGGCTTCACCATGACCTACACCACGATGGCCGTCACCGCGTCCCTGTCCCCCTGAGCCGTTCGGGGTTCGGATCATGTGGTTGTGGTGAGGAGCTTCAGCCACGTGATCGAGCCTCGAAGGCGGAGTCCGGCCTTGTGGCTTTCCGGATCCCCGCCGGTCCTTGAAACCGCCGCCCCGGCTCTGACCGAACGGCGCTGGGTCTAGGCCTCCTCGCATGCGATCTCGGGCGGGCAGCTGGCCTTCACGCCGCCGAACCTGACCCGGGTACCGCCAGGCACGCTCAGCCGGTAGTCGGCGCCGCAGTCGCCGCCCCCGCATTCGTAGTCGATGGCCATGCGGTGCTCGCTCCACGACTCGGCGTGGCGCTTGGGGCCGGTCCAGCGCAGCCTGCGGTCGACCACGACCTCGCCCGCAGGCCCGGTGACCACGGTGATCGTCACCGGGCCGCTGGAGTCGACCTCCATCTCGTCTCCGGTCAGTCGGTACGTGGTGCGGGTGGTCTCCGAAGCGGGCACGATCGGCTCGCGGCTGTTGCTGTGGATCAGTACCGCGCCCCCGGCGATCGCGGCGGCGGCCAGCAAGGTGGTGACTCCGAGGATCTTCTTCATGCCTCAAAGGTAGAAACTCGCGGCTCCGGCGAACGATGGTGCTGCGTTCCCACTTGAGGGTGGTGCTGGTATCACCTCCGAACCGGGGGCCATCGCCATCCGCCGCGCGGCGGGGGAGAAGTTCATCCATTGGTCCCATGCCGCGCCACGATCGGGACTTCTAGCGTCAGGACCATGTTGCACGCACACCGCTGGCTTGCCACCGCCATCGCAGGGCTGGCCATGCTTCCCGGACTCCCCGCCCACGCCGCCTCGGCCGCTCCGACCTGGTGTCCCACGGTCCCCGGTCACCAGGTCGAATGCGACACCGTCAGCCGCCCGCTCGTCCAAGCCGACCCGGCGCTCGGTACCGTCGACGTCGCCTACGCCCTCATCCGCCGGTCCGCCGCCTCGGCCCCGGCCGCCGGCACCATCGCCGTCAACCCCGGCGGGCCCGGTAACGCGCCCATCCCCCTCACCGGCTTCTACACCGCCCTGCTCGAACCGCTTCTCACCGACCACGACCTCCTCCTGGTCGATCCGCGGGGCACGAACGCCTCCGGCGCCCTGAACTGCGGCCTCACCCTCGACACCCTGGCCGGACGGGCCGCGGTCCAAAGCGCCGTCGCACGCTGCGGTGCCGTACTCGGCCCTCGAAGCCGCGGCTACACCGCCACCGCCGTCAGTGACGACATCGACGCCGTCCGCGCACGCATCGGCGTCGAACGCCTCCATCTCATCGGGCAGTCCTACGGCACCTACCTCATGCAGGTCTACGCCCGCCGCCACCCCAGCCGCGTCGCGTCCATCGTTCTGTCCGGAGTCCTACCGGTCGACGCCGACCCGCTCCAGGGACCGGGCGCCCGCGCCTTCCCCGGCATGCTGCGCGCCGTCTGCGAACGCAGCGCCGGAGCGTGCGACGCCGACACCGCCGTCGCCGATCTGCGGACGTTCGCCACCCGCCTCCGCGCACGTCCGGTCACGCTCGTCGTGCCCGATCCCGGTGGCGGTGCCAGCCGTACGGTGACCTTCACCGAGGGCATGCTGGCCGGCCTGGCCCTGCAGAACGCCGCCAGCAGCAACCGCGGAAACCCCGCCACCATCGGGGTGATGGGCCGCTTTCCCGCCATGCTGCACGATGCCGTACGCGGTGACTACGGACGGCTCACCGCCTTGGCCCAGCGCCTGTGGCCCGGGCGTGGCGGCGACATCAACGAATCGACGGCCTCCGCCATGGGCTGCAACGACTTCCCCGTGCTGTGGCGGCCCAACGCACCGTTGGCGCAACGCGCACGGCAGTACGGCAGAGCGCTGGCGCGCACGGCACCCGGCCGGACCGGGCCCTTCAGCCCCGAGGCGGCCGGTTCGGCCCGCTACGGCTTCGGTGACTTCTGCCTGCAGTGGCCGAAGGTGAAGGGCGTACGCCCGTACAGGCCGTCGGGCACCGCGCCGGACGTACCGGTGCTGCTGCTCTCCGGCGATCTGGACGCCAACACACCCGCCACGCAGGCGGCGCAGGTCGCCCGATCATTCACCCGCACCCGCCAGATCGTGCTGCCCAACCTCGGCCATCTGGTGGACTTCGAACGCAGCGGCTGCGTCACGGGCCTTGTCTCCCAGTTCGTCCGCACCGGCGACCCCGGTTCCACGGCATGCGCCGCTCTGATCCCACCCCTCAAGGTCGAACCCGTCACCCCGTAGCTCCAACGCCGTTCGGTCAAGGGAAGCGGCCCGTACCCGGAAACGTCCAACGGCCGGTCTACCGGGGGCGGGAGGCGAGGGTCACGGCGGTGAGGAGGACCAGGGCGACGGCCAGGACCGGGACCGCGCCGAGGTTCAGGAAGAGGACCGCGCCGGTCAGGGCGCCGGTGAACAGGGCGGTTATCGAGACCGAACGGCGTAGCCCGGCCCGTTCCGGTGGGTCGGCGGCCAGGAGGGTGAGGGTGCTGGTCAGGACGGTGATGGTGACCAGGTCGGGCACCGCGAGACGACGTGCCGCGGCGTTCTGCAGGCCCATGCCGTACCCCAGCAGGGCGATCAGTGTCGCCCGGACGCCGGCCGTACGCTGGCCCGCCAGCAGGGCGACCACGAGGGCCACCGCGACCAGGAGGGCGTGCACGGCCGTGAGGACCGTGAACTCCCGCCGCGCCTGCGGCATCCACCGGGCCAGACGGCCGGTGCTCCAGGCCCCGGCGGTGAAGACCGCCACGGCCAGGGGCGGCGCCCAGACCGACAGCTGTGGGTCCCCGGCCAGGGCGAAACCGAGGAAGGCCACGTTGCCGGTCATGTTGGCGACGAAGACCCGGCTCAGCCCGAGGAAGCTGAGCGCGTCCACGAGTCCGGTCGTGACGGTCAGCACGACCAGCAGGGCGGGCAGCACTCCGTGCCGGTTCGCCCCGGGAACGAACAGCAGGTCGGAGACCCACCGCAACCCGCCCCTCACGACCGTCCCCGCGTACGGCTCCGCGCCCCCACGACGCCGTTCATCCCCGAACTCCTCACCGCCGTGCCGACGTGAGACGGTTCCTACCCGCGAAGGCACCCGGACCCAACGCGAGGAGACGCCGCCCGCGCAACCGTCGTCGGAAACCGCCCGACCGGCTCGCCGTACCGGCCACGGCCCTGAGGACCACCGCGCCGTCCTCGTCGGCGACCGCCCGACCCCGCCTCCGGGGCACGGCCGAGGTGGCCTGATCCGGTCTCCGGGAACTCCGGTGGTGACGCGGCCGTTTGGCCGAATGATCACATCTCACAGGCATCGGTAGCAGGAGAGGAAGCCGTGATCTTCAAACGGATGCTGGGAGCCTTCGGTGTCGGAGGTCCCTCGGTGGACACGGTTCTGGCCACCCCGCGTGTACAGCCGGGCGGGACGCTGCACGGCGAGGTGCGCATCAAGGGTGGTGACTTCGACGCCGAGATCGAGTACGTCTCGCTCGGCCTGGTCGCCAGGACCGAGTCCGAGCACGGCGACGGGGAGTACGTGGGGCTGGTGGAGTTCCACAACGTCTCGGTCTCCGGGCCGTTCTCCCTGCGCACCGGTCAGGACAGGGTGATCCCCTTCCAGATCACCGTCCCGTGGGAGTCTCCGCTCTCGGAGATCGGCGGGCAGCACCTGCACGGCATGGCCCTGGGGGTGCGCACCGAGCTGTCCATCGCCGCCGCCGTCGACAAGGGCGACATGGACCCGCTGGTGATCGAGCCGCTGGCCTCCCAGGAGGCGGTGCTGCGGGCCTTCTCCCAGCTCGGGTTCCACTTCAAGAGCGCCGACCTGGAGACCGGCCACATCCGTGGCGTCCACCAGCAGCTGCCGTTCTACCAGGAGATCGAGTTCTATCCGCCGCCCGCCTACTCGGGGCGGATCAACGAGGTCGAGCTGACCTTCGTCACCAACCCCGGCGGGTTCGACCTCATCCTGGAGGCCGACAAGCGTTCGGGCGGCCACAGCCACGGCGGAGACTCCTTCGCCCACTGGCAGAGCGACCACCACGGGGCGCCGCACCGCGACTGGGCCGGTGAGATCAACAACTGGCTCGCCGCCCTGTCCCACGGCGGTCACGGTGGCTTCTCCGGCCATCACGACCCCTACGCCCATGGCGGGTACGGCGGGCACCACGAGGAGTACCACGGCGGCCATCATGGCGGTCACCACGGCGGTCACCACGGTGGGGGTCCCGGCTGGGGCACGGTCGCGGCGGCCGGAGCGGCCGGTCTGGTCGGTGGTTTCGTCGCGGGCGAGGTCGTCGAGGAGATCTTCGAGGGCGACGACGAGGGCGAAGGCGACTGGTAGGAGCCGCCCGGCCTGGACGGGCGGTACGGCCTCGAACGGTCCCGGATGGCCCGCTTCGGACGCGCCCTGCCATACGGCCTTGGATCACCCCAGCCGGTCGGCTTACGGCTTCAGGTCCAGGTGGTGAGAGGTGATGTGGCCCCCGCCCTGACACGGGCGGGGGCCACGTCTGTTCTCGTGGAAGGGGCGGCTACGACCGGCGCCTGCCGTACTGGCCTGCGGCGAAGGCGACGCCGACCGCGGCCAGGGCGATCTGGATGATGAGCTCGATCCAGTCGACCCCTCGGGTGCTGGCCACGCCGAGCACGGTCGCGATCGCCGTGCCGATCAGCGCGGCGACGACGCCGATCACGACGGTGAGCCAGACCGGGATGTTCTGACGGCCGGGAACGACGAGTCGTCCGAGGACGCCGATCACAAGACCGACGATGATTGCGGAGATGATGCCGGTCACTGCCATGGTGCGCACACTCCTGTGAGCTGCCTCCGACCGGGGGTGGAGGCGGTCAACCTGACGTCGCGTCAACGACCGGGCGCCCCGTCGCGGTTCCCGGAGTTCTGAGCGCCGCCCCGTGAGGCGGCGGCGCTCAGAAGGTCATCAGGAACTCGTAGACGTTCAGCAACGTCATCAGGATCCACAGAGCGGCGGCGGGAAACCGGGCGCGTCTCCACCAGAGACCACCCCCGCCAGACAGAACCACGATGTTCTCTCCCTCGATCGCGGCCCCCCTCCTACTCTGCCCGATGCGCCCGGGGTTCGGGGGCGACGTCACGCAAAGCCACGCCGGGTTCCCTCCCGCCCGTGCCCGTCTCCTGAGAGCGATTTCCCGGGCCCCGCGTGTGCTCCGTCCCTCACCGGTACGCTCGGGGTATGATCCGCGACCTTTTGAACGTCTATGACCAGCAGATGCGCGGTGTCCCTCTCAGACCCCCTTCCGGTGTCTCCCACGAGCAGGACGGTCCGGTGCTGCGGGTCGTCGGCGAGCACCGGGGGCTGGTGACCGGGCCCCGTGACCTGGGGATCGAGGGCGCGGCTCTGGACACACTGATCGCCAGGCAGCGCGACTACTTCGCGGCGCGCGGTGAGGCGGTCGAGTGGAAGACCCGGGGGCACGACCACCCCGAGGACATCGTGGAACGGCTGGTGAAGGCCGGTTTCCACGCCGAGGAGACCGAGACGGTCATGATCGGCCTGGTGTCCGAGACGGCGGCCGAGCCGGTCCTGCCCGCCGGGGTCGTCCTGCGGGAGGTCCACGACCTGGCCGACCTGCGGCGTATCGCCGCGATGGAGTCCGAGGTGTGGGACACCGACATGGGGTGGCTGGTCGACGACCTCTCGGCGCGGCTGACCACCGCGCCGGACGACATGACCGTGCTGGTCGCCGAGGCCGACGGGCGGGTGGTCTCCGCGGCGTGGCTGGTCTACCGGCCGGGTACGGAGTTCGCCTCGCTCTGGGGCGGTTCGACGCTGGCCTCCTGGCGCGGCAGGGGCATCTACCGGGCGCTGGTCGCCGAGCGGGCGCGCAGGGCGGCCTCACGCGGGGTGCGTTATCTCCAGGTCGACGCCTCCGACGACAGCAGGCCGATCCTGGCCCGGCTCGGCTTCCACGCCGTCACCACGACCACCCCCTACGTCTGGGCTCCCTGACGCCGGTCGGCGGGAGATCGCCGAGAGCGCCTCGTGGGTGGTCAGCCGGTGCCCGGTCGCGGCCGGGTGGTCGCCGTCGTCGGCGAGCAGGGCGGTTCGGCCCTCCCCGCCGGGGGCACGTACGCTGCTCCCGCCTCCGTCAGGTTCTTCTAAGGGTTTCGTGCGCCAGGACGGCGTGCGGTGACTTTCCTCACTCCTCACGTTATCCATGAGGTCCAACCCCAGGTCAGGCCGTACGGCACGGCGGCGATCACCGGGACCGGCATAACGCTTGCCTGTGAACCATCTCCCGCTTTCTCCGCTTAACCCACGACCATGGAACGCTCTGGACAAAGCGAACAGTGAGTGTCGGATGGAGACCAAGGTGTCATCGGGTAACGCGGGATCGACGTGGCGTCTCCGCGGCCGGGCGATCGCCTCGGCCGCCGCGATCGTCGCTGTGACGCTGGTCGCGGCGGCCTGCTCGACCGGCGGGGAGGAGGGCCCGGCGACCCCCGACGCGCAGCGGTTCAGCGCCGCTCCCGAGGCCTCACCCGTCAAGATCGCCAAGCCTCCGTCGGTCGACCCCGGATGGCCCCGCTGGGGCTTCACCCACACCGGGGTCAGCGCCAACAACATCACCGAACGGTTCGAACGGGACGTGAGCCGGGCGCTCGCCCCGACCCCGCTCCTGCAGAACCAGCACATCATGGGCTTCGGCGCGCTCAACCCCGAGCCCCACCCCGGGGACTACTACTGGGAGGACCTCGACAGCCGGATGAACCTCATGCGGCAGTCCGGCGGCACCCCCGTCATCACGCTCTGCTGCGCGCCCGACTGGATGAAGGGCGGCCCCCAGGGACCGACGGAGGAGTCCGCCTGGAAGGAGCACCTGGAGGACGCCCCCTACCCCGAGCACTTCGACGACTTCGCCGAACTGAGCGCGGCCGTCGCCGCGAGGTACCGCGACGTCAAGTACTTCATGGTCTGGAACGAGCTCAAGGGGTTCTGGAAGGACCACGCCAAGCCCGCCGACTACAAGGGCTACACCGAGCTGTACAACAAGGTCTACGACGCGGTGAAGAAGGTCAGGCCCGACGCCAACATCGGCGGGCCGTACATCGGCTTCGACACCAACCGTGAGGGCGACTCCGAGCTGCGGGGGCCGTGGGGGGTCGTCAACCAGAACGTCCTGGACGCCTTCGACTACTGGTTCGAGAACAAGAAGGGCGCCGACTTCGTCGTGGTGGACGGCGCCTCGCTGACCGACGCCCACGAGATGCTGCCCGACGCCTTCGGCGCGCTGGGCAAGTTCAGCGCGGTCACCTCCTGGCTGCGGAAGAAGACCGGGGACATGCCGATCTGGTGGTCGGAGTGGTATTTCGTCCCCGAGGACGGCACCTCGTGGCCCCTGCCCAAGCGGCTGGCCGTACAGGCGGCCTCGATGATCGAGTTCGCCAGGAGCGGCGCGGCGACCGCGCTGTACTGGAACCCGCAGGCCAAGAGCGACCCCTGCGACGGCTGCATGTGGGACCCGAAGACCGGCGCCCTGCTGCCGACCGGCAATCTGGTGAACGACTTCGCCAGGTGGTTCCCCGCCGACGCCAAGCTCCAGGACGTCACCTCCTCCGACCCCGCGGTCCGGGTGCTGGCCCAGCCCCGGCAACTGGTGATGGTCAACACCACCGAGGAGAAGGTCGACGCGACCGTGGACGGCAGGAAGGTCACCCTCCAGCCCTACGAGGTCAAGTGGAGCGCCCGCTGACCCGGGTCATTCGAGACGGGTCGGCGGGGTGTGGACCTGCTGGAAGATCACCGAGGTCTTGAAGCCGACGATCTCCCGGCGTTTGCTGAGGCGGTCCAGCAGGAAGGCGTGCAGGTGCTCCAGGTCCTGCACGGCGACGTGGAGCAGGAAGTCCTCGTCCCCCGCCACGACGAAGACGCTGAGCACCTCGGGCAGCGCCGCCGCCGCGCGCTGGAAGGTGTCGATGACCTCCCGGCTCAGCGGCCGCACCCGGACGGAGATCATCGCCTGGGTGGTCCGGTTGAGCGCCGCCGGGTCGATGTCGGCGTGATAGCCGCGGATGACGCCCCGGCGGGTGAGGGCGCGGACCCGTTCCAGACAGGTCGAGGGGGCGACGCCGAGCTGTCTGGCCAGTTCCCTGTTCGACTGCCGCGCATTCGTTTGGAGCAGGCGCACTATCTCCGAATCAAGTTCGTCCATGCGTGGATCATCACGGGTTTTCCGGCCGAACGTTCGGTGACAGCGCCGATCAACCGTTCATGTGACTAGCTTCTGGCGGTATGACAGGACACAAGCTGGGCGCCTGGCAGGGAACGGCGTTACTGGTCGGGGCGGTTCTCGGGCCGGGGATGCTGGTGCTCCCCCACCTCGCGGCCGTCTCGGCGGGCCCCGCCTCGGTGCTGGCGTGGGTCGGGTTGCTGGCGCTGAGCGTGCCGGTCGCGGCCACGTTCGCGGCGCTGGGCACCCGCAACCCGGGGGGCGGCGGGGTCTCGGCCTTCGTGAGGCCGGTGTTCGGACCACGGGTTTCCGCGATGGTCGGCTGGTGGTTCTACGGCGCGGTGCCCATGGGCACACTGGCCGGGGCGCTCATCGGCGGCCAGTACGTGGCGGCGAGCCTCGACGTCACCGGAACGGGCGCCTCCGGCCTCGCGGGCGTGGTCGCGGGAGCACTGCTCGCGGGGGCGCTGGCGGCCAACGCGGCGGGGCTGCGGGTCTCGGGACGGCTACAGCTGGTCATGGTGCTGACGCTCGTCGGGCTGCTGGTGGTCGCCGTCGCGGCGGCCGCCCCCTCGATGACGACCGCCCATTTCACCCCTTTCGCCCCGTACGGCCTGGCCGGGGTGGCCGACGCGGCCGGGGTGCTGCTGTTCGCGTTCGTCGGCTGGGAGGTGGCCAGCCACCTGTCCGGTGAGTTCGCCGACCGGCGGCGCGGGCTCATCCGGGCGACCGGGGCGACGCTGGCCGTGATCGCGGTGCTGTACCTGGGGGTCGCGTTCGTGGCGACGGGCACGGGCGCGACCCGGAGCCCGGTGCCGCTGACCGTCCTGCTGGAGATGGGCGTCGGACCCGTGGCGCGGCCGGTGACCGGTGTGGTCACGCTGCTGCTGACGTTCGGGGCGGTCAACACCTACATCGCGGGGGCCGCCCGGCTCGGAGCCGCCCTGGCCGCCGAGGGCGCCCTGCCCCGCCGTTTCGCCGACCCGGCCGGTGGGGTACGGCGGAGCCTGGGGCTGCTGGCGACGTTGACGGTCGGGGTCGCGGTGGTGGCGCTGGTCTCCGGGCTGGGGGTGGACCCGTTGATGCGGGCCACGTCCGCGTGCCTGGCCGCGGTGACGACGGCGGGCACCGCCGCGGCGATCCCGACGCTCACCGGGGGCAGGCGGGCGGTCGCCGTCACGGCGACGATCTCCTCGGGGGTGGCGACGGCGTTCTGCGGGTGGTACCTGCTGGTTCCGCTCGCCCTGGCGGCGGTCGCCGTACTCGGGTTCCGTGCCCGCCCGGCCCTGGCCGTGCGGGGAAGGTAGGCCGCTACGCGCGGCGGTCGCCGTGCGCCTCGGGCAGCCCGCCCACCTGGGCCGGTTGGTCGCGGAAGGTGGAGGCGAGGACGCGTTCCTGGGCGCGGGCGCCCCACTCCTCGACGCGGCGGCGTCCGCCGGGAAGGGCGCCGAGCACGCGGTAACGGAAGGTGTTGCCCACGATCGCGAGGACGGGCGCCCACGGCAGGCGGGCCGGAAGTCCGAGGTCACGCATGCCGGACAGACCGACGAACGCGGTGAGCATGCTCAGGGCGCGGGCCCGCTCGTAGCGCTGGTGCATACGCTCGACCAGGGCGTTCCCGTGGCCGAAGGCGCGCATGCGCTGGGCGTCGACGGTCACGCGGGCCAGGTCCCTGCCCGCCTGGGACTGTCCCCCCGCGGACAGCAGGATGTGGTAGTTCATCCGGTGCCGCACGTCCTCCTCGTCCGTGAGGAAGTCGGGGGCGACGCCCATCAGCCATCCGACGTAGCGCCACAGGTGCATGAGGTCGTCGCGTTGCCTGCGGCTGAGGGGCACCCCCAGCGCGAGGCAGCCCAGGATCACGGCGGCGTCGAACAGGCCCAGCGTTCCCGCCTGGTCGGCCTGGTTGACCGGCAGCCCCCAGCGCCCGCTGTCCCACCGCGGCTCGAACCGTGAGTTGACCAGGGCGTGCATCGCGCGCACGTGGACGGTCAGCCGCCACCCTTCGGCGCCGGGTCGCATGCCGCCGGGCCGGGTGACCTCGTGCGTCCACTTCTGGGTCTCGGCGAGGCGCCTGAGCGTGTTGTCGCCGCCGAGTCCCTCGGTGAGGACGAGGAGGTCGGCCGGTCCGCCGAAACGGTAGCCCCCGATCAGCGACAGGTCCAGAAGCACGTCGTTCGCGTTGCGGCCGAGGTAGCGGAAGGCCACGGCGCCCCGCTCGACCCGATCCCAGTCGACCCATTCGGGCACCTCGACGAGTTCGTCCATGAACCGCCTGAGCGCGGGCGGCAGGTCGTCCGCCCGGTGGGGCGCGTCCCGGAGGGCGGCGGCCACCTGGCGGTGCGTGACACGGCCGGGGTCGCCGGGGGGAAGGCGCATCGCCCCGGCCAGGTCGGCTCCGAGTTCGTCACGCTCCAGCAGGGCGGCGCGGAGCCGTTCCATGAACGACTCGTCGACCTCGGCGCCGACGCGGGTGAGCCGGAGCATCGGACGGGAGATGTCCCGGCCGCGCTGTTCGGCCTCTCGGAAGCGCGTGGGGTGGCGCTCGGTGACAACGGGGGTCATATCCACATTGATAACGCGATAAATCACCCGCATCCAATCCGCATATGCCCGGAATGCGCCTCAGCAGGAACAATGCCGGACCACGGTGTCGTGGTGACCGGCTCGTCGGGAGAGCCTTCGCTCCGCCGAACCGGTTCCGTACGGCCCGCACGTCCTTGATCCGGGGGCCGGACACGACCAGGGCCTCCCCGCGGTGACGGGGAGGCCCTGGTCGGGTGAAGGTCAGGAGAAGACCTGCTGGATGACGCTCTCGCCGTCGCCGACGATCCTGCGGAAACGGCGGGCCAGCTCGACCGCCTCCTCCTTGGAGCGCACCTCGACCAGGGCGAACCCGGCCACGGCCTCCTTGGCCTCCGCGAACGGGCCGTCCGTCACGGTGATCTCCCCACCGGAGGAGACCAGCCGTACGCCCGCGGGCTCCAGGCCGCCGGTGGCCAGCAGGACGCCGGCCGCCGTCAGTTCCTCGACGAAGGCCGCCATCTCGGCGTACAGCCGCTCGTCGGGGGCGGTCTCGGAGGGCTTGGTGGTCATCAGGTAGCGCATGGTGGTTCCTCTTCCTCGGTGTGCTGTTCCATTCTCCGCCCCTACGTCGAACGAGCGATGTGACAGGGAACGCCACCGTTCCCCGGGCCAAAGCGGGGTTGGGCGGGTGAGCGAAGAACCCCCGCCCCGAAGGCCCAATGGGGGAGGGGGGGGGTGGGGGCGAGGGTGGGGCCGGG
>NZ_JBEXZT010000038.1:0-58712 GCF_040631275.1 Streptosporangium sp. NPDC020145
CTGGGAGGTCCGTGACGACATCCACGAAGCCTTCCTCAGCCTCGGCTGCGCCCTGATCTGCTGGCGCCGCCTCAGCTCATTGCGTTAGCAGTTCTTAGGGCATCCGGTTCACAGGGTCAGGCCCGACTCCAGATGTGCCAGCGCCGTGTCGATCTCGGCCGGGCCGTCAAGGCCGGAATTCCGCGCCCACTGCACCCAGACCATCGCCACCACGCCGAAGGCGGCGCCGACCGCGTTCCGGATCCGCGGATCGTCCCCGGCGCATCCGGCCTTCTCCGCCACGATGGAGCAGACTTCGCCGATCAGGTGAGGACTTCTCCGCAGGTTGGCCACCAGCAGTTCGGGCACGGTGGCCGCGAACACCTCCCTCGCGTGCCCCGCGGCGATCTCCTCGGCGGACAGGGCGGCGAACGCCGTACGAAACGCGCCGCGTAGCACGGTGACCGGAGCGCCTGGCGGTTGGGAGGCCAGCGCCTCGACGAGAGGGGGGAAGCGGTCGAGCGTGACCAGGTCCTCCTTCGTCGGGAAGTAGCGGAAGAAGGTGGCCGGGGAGATCTCGGCCGCTTCGGCTATCTGCTCGACGGTGGTGACGGTGTAGCCACGCTCTCGGAAGAGCCTGAACGCCTCACGCAGGATCGTCTCCCTGGTTCTGGCCTTCTTACGTTCGCGCAGTCCGATCTCAGCCACGTAGAAGATTCTATCGCGCTCACAAATGATGGTGTACTCTCAAAAAAGAGTTGACTATCAAAATGATCGGACCAGAAGACCCGGAGGCGCCCGCCATGGGCCATGACATCAACGGCCTGCACCACGTCGGCCACATCGTGCACGACCTGGACCAGGCGATGGAGCGCTACCGGCGGCTCGGCTTCGCCGTGGCCGCCCCCGCCTACCCGGTCATGCCGGCCACGCCGGGAGGCCCCGCGGAGCCGTTCGGGGTGGCCAACACCCACGTGTACTTCCCGCGTGGTTTCGTCGAACTGGTGGCCGTCATCGACGGCACCGGCCGCATGCCCGGCGACGCGCGCCCCATTCCCTTGCGGGTGCCCGAGGACAGGGTGGCGGGGCTGAGGGCCGCCATCCGGGCCACCGCCGACGGCATCGCGTCCTTGTTGCAGCGCTTCCAGGGCGTGCACATCATGATCGCCGACACACCCGACATCGACCACGTGGCCGCGCGACTGGCGGCCGACGGCGTCAGTCACGGTGGCGTCCACGACATCCAGCGGCCCGTCGAGACCCCCACGGGGACCAGCATGGAACCCGCCCGCTACCTGGAGGTCTCCGACCTCCGGCTGTCACCGGGACGCGTGCAGGAAGGCAGGCTCGGGTTCGCCCAGAACGTGTCGGCCGAGACTCCCCAGGACCAGTGGCACATCGACCACCCCAACGGCGCGACCGGGCTGGTCGAGTGCGTGCTGTGTGTGGCCGAAACGGCGCTGCCCGAGGTGGAGCGCCGCTACGAAGGCTACTTCGGCCGGGCGCGACACGGTCGGGTAACGCGTTTCGACCGGGCGAACGTCACCGTCGTGCCCGCATCGGCGCTCGCCGACCTGCTGCCCGGTGAGCGACCGGCGGCCCTGCCCGCGTTCGTCGCCTACGCGGTGGCCGTACGCGACCTCTCCGTCACCGAAGAGCTCCTGTGCGACAACGACATCCCGGTCGTCCGGACCGGCCCTGAGGAGATGTTCGTGCCCGCCGACGCCGCGCTGGGTGTCGCGATCGTCTTCCGTCAGGACGGCTGACGCCGGCCCCGCCGAGAGCTCCGTCAGCGGGGCTTCTCGCCCGAACGCTCGTCGTGCCCCGTGACGAAGGGGGAGGCCCAGGCGGTCGTGGGGTCGGCGTCCAGCAGTACGGCACGGGCGAAGGAACTGAGCGGCACCGCCAGAACCGCCCCGAGGGCTCCCAGAGCCCAGGTCCACACCAGGAGGGAGAGCATGGTCACGGTGGTGGACAGGCGGGCCGACCGCCCCGCGTACTTCGGTTGGACGACCGACTGGATCAGGAAGTTCAGCACGCAGTAGGCCGCGATCACCCACAGCATCGTGGCCACCCCGGAGTCCAGCAACGCCAGCACGGCCGGGGGAGCCAGCCCGATGATGAAACCGACGTTGGGGATGTAGTTCGTGATGAACGACAGAAGGCCCCACAGCAGCGGCAACGGCACACCGAGCAGTGCCAGGACCGCCGTGTCGAGCAGCGCCACGATCAGTCCGAAGACCGTGCAGACCATCAGGTAGGCACAGGTGTCACGGGCGAATCCCCGCAACGCGGTCACCAGGCCGGGGCGTTCGGTCGTGAGAGCACCCGTCGCCCGCTGCAGGACGGCCGCGTCCAGGCTCATGCCGTACAGGACCAGGACGGTGATCAGCACCGCCGAGACCGTCCCGGTGAGACCGGACAGCAGGCTCTGCGCCGCCTGGACGAGGCGGTCGGGGTCGACGCCGCTCAGCGCCTTCCTGATCTGGGACCGGTCGACGCCGATGTCGTGCAGGACCCTGCCCGCGGACGACAGCAGACGCCGGTACTGGTCGGCGTACTGCGGGACGAGGCCGGCGAACCTGGCCGCGGCGACCACCACGGCTCCGCCGAGGGCGCACAGCACGAGCAGGATGACCGTGAGGGGGACGAAGGCCGCCGCCCATCCCTTCAGCCTGTCACGCAGCGGGCTCACGGCGATCGTCAGGGTGAGCGCCAGGAACGCCGGGGCGATCACCGAGCTGAGCTGTCTGACTCCCCACAGCACTATCACCGCCGCCGCGCAGGACGTGAGAGTGCGGAATCCGACGGACGACGACGCGGGGTTTCTCACCGGCATGCCGTGACGTTATGTGATCATCCCCGGCGCTTCCGGACGGCAACACGCCCCTTGGCCGATCGCATACCGTACGCCCCGGAACCGGTTGGGCGCCCCGCCTCCGCCGTCGGCCTCAGCGAACGGCCGCGAGCACGTACGGCCAGGCGGCGGCCCCCAGCGCCGCGTCGGCCTCGGACGTGCCGCCGTGGTCGAAGTGGATGGACGGGGGCGGTGCCACCTCACCGGGAAAGACGACCCGGTGGCCGGCGTCGTCACGCGTGACGAGCACCACATCGCGCCCGGCCGCCAAGCGCCGGGCCTCCAGTTCACGCGCGAAACGCAGGGACGGCCACATCCGGTCGGCGCCACCGGCGATCAGCACCAGGTCCGCACTGATCCTCTCCACCGGGATGGCCGCGGCGGGCACCAGGTCCGCATGGGTGGCGAGGCTGCGTTCGTACGAGCCGAGCAGGGCGACCGGTGTGCCTTCGGGTTCCGCCGGTGTCCAGGAGTCGTCATAGGGGACGAAGGGCAGCGGTCGTCCCCGCCAGGTCCAGCTTGAGCGGAACGGACGGTTCCTGCCGTCGGTCCCCGGGCCGACGTTGGCCCAGATGGCGGACGACGGAGCAAGCGCGATCACGGCGTCGGCGCAGTCCGAGAGGGCGGACACGAGCAGCGCCGCCTCGGCGCCCTTGGAGAGCCCGAGGACGCTGACGCGTCCGGCACCGCGTTCGCGCAGCAGTTCGGCCGCGGCGACAAAAGTCTCCAGCGGAAGCTCACAGATGCCGGGAGGCTGCCCCGGTCCGCCGAACCACCGGATCGACATCGCCGTCACACCGGCACGGGCGAAGAGCCTGCACCGCTCGCGCTCGACACGGCCGCTCGACCCGGACAGCACGAGGACACCCGCACCACTGCTGTCCGCCGACGATGCGGCTTCGGCGAGGAACCCCTCCCAGGGCCCGGTGAGTTCGCACTCATCGATCTTGGTGATCATGCTTGGCAACCTATCGCAGGCAAGACGACCCAATGGGGCGAGGTTTCGCCGTTTTGGTTGCTTTGATATTTGCCGTACTGACCCGGCCAAGGGTGATGCTGTTTGTGCAGTTTTGGGCATTATCGGACAGGCCCGCTCGGGGCGAGGACCGCCGCCGTGCCGGACCGGTGCCCGGCGGTCCGGCACGGCCCGCCGTCCACCCCGGCCACCGGCCCGTCCGGCGGGCCGCGGAAAGCGCGAACGGCGTCGGCGCGCCTCCCATGTCCGGCGAATATGGCAGACGGTGCCCGTCGCGCCACCCGGGATTCTTCGCCGCGGATACAGGTGTGAATGCGCGTGCCGCCCACCGGATTCGGGAGGCGAAAAACGAAGATCCGCATCCTTTAATGGCCTGCCTTCTATTTGTTGCTCTCCGTGGCCGTCCCGCCCTGATGTCCGGCTACATCTGGTTCATTTTTGTGAACCGTCTGTAATGAGGAGAAAGAGAAGGCACAAGACGTGCTGGTCAGCCGGGGAGCATATCGTCACCAGCGACATACGGGCCGTATGGCACCCTTGACACGATCTGCTACGCGAAGGAAGTATGTCGATGTATGACTGATCTGAATTCATACAGTTAATCAGTTCGTCAAGGTGCCGGATCTCGTTGTCCGGCATTTAGTTCGCTGGGTCTGCCGAGTCGGCCCGCGCGGGATCCGCACGCACAGCTAATGCATTTTCGATGTCTATGGCCTGTGTCGGAAGGATGAATTTTGCTCGATCACGGGGTGGAAGAATGGCCGCTGCTCTCCGCGCAGCTGCGTACATGGATGGCTCAGTCGTCCGACCTGACGGACCCGACCAACTGCATCACCGACTGCCTGGAAATCCACGGGCCGGTGGACCCGGCCGTCATGCGGGCGGCGAACGAGCGGGTCGAGCACGAGGCCGAGGCGCTTCGCCTGCGCCTGGTGAGCACCGAGGACGGATACCGGCAGTACGTCGATCCCGCGGGTAACGCGCCACTCGTCTACCTCGACCTCAGCGCTGAGGCCGACCCCGTCGCGGAGGCGGACGCCTGGATGCAGGCCGACATGAGGCGGCCGATCGACCCACTCAGACTCTGCGGCGCGGCCCTGCTGAGGACCGCTGCGGACCGTTTCGTCCTCTACCGCCGGGTCCACCACGCCGTAGTGGACGGCTGGAGCCTCGCGCTCGTCCACAACCGCCTCGCCGCGGTCTACACCGCCCTGGCCGAGGGACGCGCGAGCGAGGACGGAGCCTTCCCCGCCTTCCAGGAACTTCTCAGCAGCGAGAAGCAGTACGAGGAGTCCAGGCGCTTCGAGACAGACCACGCCTACTGGCTCGCCAGGTTCGCCGACCGCCCCGATCCGGTACGGCTGGCAGGCCGGTCCTCCTCCGCCGTACGGATCGCCCACCGGCGCCGGGCCGACCTCGGCCCGGCCAGGATCGCAGGCCTGCGGGCGGCGGCCGACCGCTTCGGGGTGAGCTGGTCGGACCTGGCCACCGGGATCACAGCCGCCTACGTGGGCAGGATGACGAACGCGGACGAGGTCGTCCTCGGCATACCGGCGATGGCGCGGATGACCCCGCAGGTGCGGCGGGTACCCGGCATGACGACCAACGGCCTGCCGGTGCGCGTGCCGATGGTCCCCGGGACGAGCGTGGCCGACTTCGCCCGGCAGGTGTCGCTCGAACTGCGGCAGACGCTGAAGCACTCCCGTTACCCCTCGGCGGAGCTCGCCAGGGAGACGGGGCTGCTGGGAACGGGACGAAGGCTGTGGGGACAGGTCGTCAACGTCATGGACTTCGACTACGCGCTCGACTTCGCGGGCGCCACCGCGACCGTGCGCACCATCTCGCTCTCCGCCGCGGACGACCTGTCGGTGACCTTCTACCGGACGTCGGCGGACGACACGTTCGAGCTCATCGTCGACGCGCACCCCGAGATCCACAGCGTGGAGGAGACAGAGGCCCACCTGCGGCGTTTCCTCTTCTTCCTCGACTCTCTGGTTCTGGAGGAGCCGGGCACGCCCGTTCACGAGGTTCCGCTGGTCGACCCCGCGGAGCGGGCGCGGCTGCGCGAGTGGGGGACCGGGCCGGTCCACGAGATCCCGCCCACCGCGGTGCACGAGCTGGTCGAGGCATGGGCGGCGCGGACCGCGCGGGCCCCGGCGATCGAGTTCGAGGACACCGTGCTGAGCTTCGCCGAGGTGAACGAGCGGGCCAACCGGCTGGCACGGCATCTGCTGAGCCTGGGGGCGGGGCCCGGCCAGATCGTGGCCTTCGCGCTGCCGCGCTCGGCCGATCTCCACATCACCGCCCTGAGCGTGCTGAAGACCGGCGCCGCCTTCCTGCCGCTGGACCCGGCCTACCCCGCCGCCCGGCTCTCCTTCATGGTGGGCGACGCGAAACCGGCGCTGGTGGTGCTGAACTCCGTCACCGCGGGGCTCGCCGCGGAACTGGACGCACGGTGCCTGCTCCTGGACCACGCCGAGGTCGCCGAAGCCGTACGGACTCTGCCCGGACGGAACCTCACCGACGAGGAGCGCGGTGCCGTCTTCTCCCCGGACCAGCCCGCCTACGTCATCTACACCTCCGGTTCCACGGGTGTGCCGAAGGGCGTGGTGGTCAGGCACTCGGGAGTGGTCAACCTGGTGGCGGCCATGGTGGACCGCCTGGGTTCGGGACCGGGGACCCGTACCCTGCAGTTCGCGTCGTCCAGCTTCGACGCCTTCGTCGGCGAGATGACCCAGTCCCTGCTGAACGGCGGGACCCTGGTCTCGGCCGCCGCGGAGCGCCTGACGCCGGGCCCGGACCTCACCCGGCTGGTCACCGAGAAGCGGATCAACGACCTGGTGCTGCCGCCGTCGGCCCTGGAGGTCATGTCGCCGCAGGAATGGCCGGGCGGCACGACGGTTTCGATCGTGGGCGAGGCCGGGTCGCCGACCGTGATCGAACGGTGGAGCCCGGTCTGCACGCTGATCAACGGATACGGGCCGACCGAGGCGACGGTGTCGACGGCGATGAGCACCCGGCTGTCGCCGTCGCAGGCGGACGCCCCGCCGATCGGCAGGCCGTTGCGCAACGTGCGGGTCTACGTGCTCGACGACCGCATGGAACTCGTCCCGGCGGGCGCGGTCGGAGAACTGTACGTCGGTGGCGCCGGGGTGACCCTCGGCTATCTCGGCCGGGACGTCCTGACCGCCGAACGCTTCGGAGACGACCCGTTCGCCGGTCCCGGCGCCCGGCTGTACCGCACCGGTGACCTCGTGCGCTGGACGGCGGACGGCGAGCTGACGTTCGTCGGCCGCAACGACGACCAGGTCAAGGTGCGGGGTTTCCGGATCGAGCTCGGCGAGATCGAGGCGGCCCTGGCCCGTTCCCCGGGGGTCGCCGGCGCGGCCGCCACGGTGTGGGGAGACCAGCCGGGAGACCGCAGGCTGGTGGCATACGTCGTGGCGGATCCCGGCGCGGAGCCGGACCCCGAACGTCTGCGCGCCAGGCTGGCCGCCGGGCTGCCCGCCCACCTGGTCCCGAGTGTGATCACGCGGATCGCCGGCCTGCCCCGTACGGCCAGCGGGAAACTCGACCGGAGGGCGCTGCCACCCCCGCAGCAGGTGACGGCGGTCGCGAGCCGTCCTCCGGTCTCCGCGCACGAGAGGCTCATGGTCGAGCTGTTCGCCGCGATCCTCGGAGCAGAACCGCCCGGGATCGACGACAGTTTCTTCGACCTCGGCGGGCACTCCCTGTCCGCCGTCCGCCTGCTCGCCCGAATCCGCAAGACGGTCGGCGTGGAGCTGACCGTGCGGGAGCTCTTCGACGCGCCCACGCCCGCCGGCCTGGCAGGACTCGTCGACGACGCGTTGCGGAAACAGACCGAAACCTCCTGACGGCCGAGGGAGATGGGGGAGAGATGGAATCCCAGGCGGATGAGACGGTTGCACCGGAAAGCGCCGCGGAACTCCGGGCCTCGCTGAAGCACCTGCGAACCGAGACCCGGGGGGCGATCTTCACGCTCAAGCTCCTGCTGTGCGGCGCCCTCACCACCGCCGGTCTGGTGCTCGCCCTGCAGCCCACGCCGTGGGCCAGGCTCGCGGGTGTCGTCCTGATCGGCTGCATGTTCGCGCACGCCGCCGAACTTCAGCACGAGACCCTGCACAACCTGGCCTTCCGCAACAAGCGGGCCAACACGATCGCGGGAACCCTGCTCGGCCTGCCGATGCTCATCTCGTTCACCGCCTACCGGGTCGCCCACCTGCGGCACCATCGGTATCTGGGCACCGCGATGAACCGTGAGTTCTTCGACTACGGAGACCAGTACGGCGACGCGGAGGGCGGGTCCGGGTTCCGGCGCGCGATGGACTGGACGGCGCGGTTCACCATGTTCCACCACTACCGGTTGTTCCTGGTGAACCTGGGGCGTTCCCTGCTCGGCAGGGACTTCGACGGTGAGACCCGCACCGTCTCACGGCGTATCCGCTACGACCACCTCCTGATCCTGGCCGTGCTCGTCACGCTGACCGTCGTCTCGGTGGTGACCGGCTCGCCGTTCATGCTCTGGGCCTGGCTGGTGCCGCTGCTGACCGTCGCTGCTCCGGTGCACGCCCTGATCGAGCTGCCCGAGCACCACGGCTGCGAGACGCTCAACGTGGACGTGTTCGCCAACACGCGGAGTGTCAGGTCCAACCGGCTGATGACGTGGTTCACCAACGGCAACAACTTCCACGTCGAGCATCACGTGATGCCGAACCTGCCGATCTCGCGGCTGCCGAACCTGCACGTCGAGATCCGTGACCGGCTCCACCACTTCCACACGGGCTATTTCGACTACTTCAAGAAGTTGATCATCGGACAGTCTCGCTGACCGGACGAACCGGTTGAATGGAGCAGAAATGAGCTCTGTCACCTTCCGTGTGGCACAGTCACAGGCCGACCGGGACGCCGTGCTCCGGCTGCGTGACGCCGTGTACGTCCAGGACCAGGGACGCCTCTCCGACACCGCCGACACCGCCGACACCTTCGACCGGTTCGACGCCCACGCGGACTACATCGTCGCCTACCAGGGGGCGGAGGCGGTCGGGACGGTCAAGATCGTGCCGGATTCGGTGGCCGGTCTGCCGTGTGAGGACGTCGTGGACGTCACGGGCCTGCGAGCCGCAGGCCGGTTGGTCGAGTTCGGCCACCTGATGACCCTGCCCCAGGTCCGCCATCGCGAGATCGGGATGTCGCTGATGCGCCGGGGGCTGGTGCACAGCGTCACGAAACACGGCGCGACCCACGTCCTCGGCGACTTCTTCGCCGAGGCCGGAGGCGGGTTGCGAAGTTTCTACACCGAGATCGGCTTCGTCGCGCTGCACGAGCCGTACCGGGACGTCAGGTTCAGGGAGGCCCCGCTCAGCCTTGTCGCCGTACTCGACCTGGCGGGCGCCGCCGCGCGGGCCAGGACCGAGGCGGGGCGCGGCAACAGGCTCCTGCAGTACTTCTTCCACGACTACGACGACTACGCCGAGGGGAGCCGTGTTGCGGACACACCGTCAGGTGCTCGCTGAGTCCAAGGCGGCGCACAACCATCCCACCTACTCGAAGATGGCGTTCGTGATGGGCTGCGGAGTCCAGGGGCGGGGCTCCGGCAGCAGCGTGCTGGACGAGAACGGGCGCTCCTTTCTCGCGCTGTTCGACCAGTACGGCAACCAGTCGTTCGGCTACTCCAACGAGCGGCTCATCGCGGCGCTGCGGGACCAGCTCGACCTGGGCGTCCTGAACAGCACCAAGATCATGTTCGAGGAGGTGCAGATCCGCCTGACCGAACGCCTCTCCGAACTCACCGGCGGCCGGCTGCCGTTCGCCTACCTGGCCAACGGCGGCGGCGAGACGATCGACAACGCCCTCAAGCTCGCCCGTGCCACGACCGGGCGTCCCAAGTTCGTCAGCGCCCGCGGCTGCTTCCACGGCAAGACCTTCGCCACCCTGAGCGCCTCGGCGCGACCCGAGCACGAGGTCCTGTTCGGGCCGTTCCTTGAGCGGTTCGAACTGGTCGACTTCGGCGACGTCGGGCAACTGGCGGCGGCCGTCGACGGCGAAACCGCCGCCGTCCTGCTGGAACCGGTCCAGGCGGAGGCCGGGGTGATCGTGCCGCCTCCCGGCTACCTGCGGGAGGCGCGCCGCCTGTGCGACGAGAACGGCGCCCTGTTGATCCTCGACGAGATGCAGACCGCCTTCGGCAGATGCGGTGCCTTCTTCGCCCATCAGCGGTTCGGCGTGGTCCCGGACATCGTCTGCATCGGCAAGGCGTTCGGCGGGGGCATGCTCCCGATCTCCGCCGTGCTGGGGACCGAGGCGGTGTGGGAGACGCTTCGGGCACTTCCCTCGACCTTCGGCTCCAGCCTGGGCGGCAACCCGTTGTCCTGCCGGATCGGCCTGGAGTCGATCGCCATCGCGACGGAGGAGGAGTTCCTCACCGGTGTCGGGGAGAAGGCCCGGGTGATCGGGGACCGGCTCGCACGGATCGTGGAACGCTTTCCCGAACTGGTCGCGGCCCATCGTGGCCTGGGCATGATGCACGGTCTTGAGTTCCACGACGACTCGATCGCGGGGCTGGTGCTCGGCGGGCTGCTGGCGGCGGGCGTGACCTCCACCTACTCGCTGTACAACACCAGGGTGCTGCGGATCCAGCCACCGATGGTGATCTCGGAGGCCGACCTCGAACGCGGCCTGGAGACGCTGGAGGCCGTCCTGACCGAGGCCGCGGCCCACCGGGGACGGCGGGACCGGCCCCAGGCGGTGACGTCGCCGCTGACCCTGCGGGTCCGAAGCTCCCACCCTGCCCGGCAGGTTCTGGACCTGCTCCACGGCAGGCCGTACCTGCTCGATCCGTTCGCGGCGGACCCGGAGGCGGACGCGACGGCGGCGTCGGCGGAGGTGGAGTTCCGGGGGACCCTGGGTGACGACCACGTCGTGTGGGCCGACCGCGCGCGGCGGCTGGAGGACGGTGTCGCGCTGCGGGCCGACCCCTGCTGGCTGTGGGCCTCGCTCGAACGGTCGGTGCGGGTCCGGCAGCCGGTCGAGGACGACGGATGCGAGCTGGAGATCCGGATCGAGTGGGACACCGGCAGCGGCGGCTACGAATCCATGATCGGCGGACGGATCGGTTTCTTCGTCACCCGGCGGCTCACCGACCTCGTCGCGAGCCTGGAACGGACGTTGGAGAAGGAGGGCAGGAATGAGGCTTCACGAACTCGCCGACCGCTACCGTGACAACGCCTCGGCGGTCGTCGTGGAGATCGACTCCACGGGCCGCCGGCGTGAGGTGACACACCGGCGGCTCCACGACCTGGCGGTGCTGTACGCCGATCGGCTGACCGCCGCCGGGGTACGGCCGGGCCACGTGGTGGGCATCCGCGCGGGCAACGGCATCGACTGGGTGCTCTGGGACCTCGCCGCCATGATGACCGGCGCCGTGCTCAAGGCGTTCGCGGACGAGACCGTGATCGGCGACCCCGGCGAGTTCGTCACCCGTCACGGACTGGCGCTGCTCGTCACGGACGCCGAGGTGCCGTCCGGCCACCCCGCCCTGGTGAGGCCGGACGGCGTGCCCGGGGTGGACGTCGTGCCGGCCGACGCCCCCCGGGGCGAGCCGGGCGACCTGCACAGCCTCGTCTTCTCCTCGGGCACCTCGGGACTGCTCAAGGGGCTCAACGTCAGCCGGAAGGGCACCGAGTACGTCATCAGCCGTTTCATCGAGTGTTTCGGCGTCGGCGCGGATGACCGGCATGTGATCTTCCTGCCGCTGTCCAACTACCAGCAGCGGTTGTCGGTCTACTGCTGCCTGTGGATCGGGGCCGACGTGGTTCTGGCGCCCTACCAGCGGATATTCGGTGTGGTCAGGGACGAACGGCCGACCTTCCTGATCGCCCCGCCCGTCTTCTACGACACCGCGCTCCAGCTCTTCCACAAGACCGGCGGGGGCTCACTCGGTGACTTCCTGGGCGGCGGAATCCGCTTCATGATCACTGGAATGGCGCCCATCCGGCGGGAGACCCTGGAGGCCTACTGGGCTCAGGGAGTGCGGCTGCTGGAGGCCTACGGCATGACCGAGTCCGGAATGATCGCCTGGAACACGCAGGAGGAGCACCGGCTGGGCAGCGTGGGCAAGCTGATCGACCCGGAGGCCGTGACCTTCCTGCCCGACGGCGAGTTGCTGGTCCATCGCCCCGCCCCGCTCAGCACCGGCTACTTCGACACGGCAGGCGCGGCCGACGAGACCTACCGTCCCGACGGGACGATCGTGACGGGCGACTACGGGACGCTGGACGACGACGGCTTCCTCACCCTGCTGGGCCGCAAGAAGGACGTGATCGTCCTCGACAGCGGCCGCAAGGTGCACCCGGCCGAGATCGAGTCCCTGTTCGCCGGCGTCGAGGGGGTCGTCGAACTGCTCGTGGTCCCGACTCCGAGAACCGGCAGGCTCGGGGCGATCGTCACCCCGGCGGACCCGAAGGACGACGCGTTGGTCTTGTCGATCCGTGAGCGGATCGACAAGACCAACCAGTCGCTTGAGTCCCATCAACGGATCACGTCGCTGGTCTTCTCCGACCGGCCCCTGCGGAACGACCCCCGCTACATGACCGCCAACCTGAAGCTGAGCCGGCCGCTCGCGGCGGCGTACTTCGCCGAAGCCGCGCAGGCCAGGCGGCAGGAGCGGGCCGCGGAACACGGCCGGTGACGGTTCCGCACGGGAAACAGTCCTGCACGAAGGAACAGAGGAAGGGAACCGCGCATGGGCTTTGACATGACCGCCCTGGAGAACGACCTCGTCGGCTGGGTGGCCAGGTGGAACGAGGAGACGGACCTCGTCGTCGAGGCGGACACCAACCTTCAGGGGGCCGGGCTGCTCGACTCCATGGCCCTGGTCGCGCTCGTGGCCTACCTGGAGGACCAGACCGACACCTCCTTCGACTTCGGATCGTTCAACTCCAGCGGAGGTGTCACCATCCGCGACCTCATCAAGCACTGCGTCGGATGACGGTCCACGACGCTCGCCGTCATCCCGTGCCCCACCACCCCGCTCCACACCGGTGCGGAGCGGGGCGCGCACGGGATGACGGTGCCCACCCGCGTACGGCGCGACCGTCCGGATCCTCGGGGAGCGGGACGGGGACGTTCTCAGGTGGTGGCGAGCGGGTCCGCGTCACTCACGGTGATCAGGAACGTCGACAGGAACTCCTCCATGTGCGCGAAGGAGTCGGCGCAGAAGAGCACGGGCTGGTACTGCTCGACCAGATAGCCCTGACCGGCCATGGACGCCACGTCCAGCGGCCTGATGTCGGCCTCCTGGAAGCGCTCCAGCTCGGCGCAGGAGGAGAGCAGACTGGCTCCGCACGCCTTGATCTCCCCGTCCTCCCTGACCAGGCCGTACTCCATGGCGAACCAGAAGACGCTGGAGACCATGCCGACGGCCTCCTTGGAGCGCAGCCGGCGAACCGCCTTCCCGAACAGCTCATAGAGGTCGGCCAGCCGTTGGGCCGACAGATGACTGCCGTGACCGACCACCTCGTGGATCATGTCGGGTTCCGGGGAGAAACGCGGCATGGAGAAGTGCCGGATGTACTGGGTCGCCTGGAAGCGGCGGTCGGCCAGCGAACCGTAGAAGTCACGGACCTCCACCAGGCCGGCGGCCGGGCTGAAGCGGAATCCGGTCGCCTCGTTGATCGCGGCGGAGGCCTCGCCGAGCTGCGGCAACCGGTCGTCCGGGAGCGCCAGGCGTTCCTTGCCCGCGAGGAACTCCCGGCAGGCGTGCCGCCGGTGTTTCTCGGCGAGTTCGGCGTTCACCAGGCGCCAGGTCGCGTGCTCCTCCTCGGTGTAGACGACGTCCGGCACGGGCTGCCCGGGAACGTACCGCAGGGCGGCCTCGGCGATCCCCGCCCGGTGCCTCTGGTACTCCGGGTCGTCATATCCAGGGTGGTCCTTGGCGAACACTACGGAGACAATTCCCCGCTCATCCTTGATGACGGGGGAGTAGAGGGTCGCTTCCTTGGACATCGGAGGTTCCTCTCGTCGGTGCTCGAATTTCCGCTACGGCGTTCGGGTCACTCTCGTGGAATTATCGCGATTTCCGGTGAGCATATGCAGAAATAATAACAACTCGATCCCGAAATGGAAGACCGGTTCGCAGAAAAATCGCGACCCCCGCACCCGGGAACGCACACCCGGACGCGGAATGAATCATTGCCTTTCTTCTGGGTGGAAATGTGGATCGTGAAGAGAGAACGACGGGGTTCCCCCACCGGCGGCCATTGGGCGAATGCCGCCTTCACCTGCGAATACTTCGCCGTTCACCCGTGAGTCCATGTCGTTCGGCAATGACCTGCCTTCGCTCCGTCGCGGCCCGTACAAGCGAATCAGGACCGGAACCCGGAATATCGCCGACAGAATCACCGGGCCCGCACGCCATTTCATTGAGAATTACCGGGACGGCATCGGCCCGGACATCGGCGTCTCCGGCGCCGCGCATTCGAGGCCGGAACGGCAATTCGCCGGACTTTCGCGATTCGACCGACTGACAGGGGGCGGACATGACGGAAACCAGGCCGGGGAGGCCCGGAGCGGAGGAACCCGCGGCCGTTCACCCTCGTCCGGCGGCCCTGCCTCTCTCCTACTCCCAGCGCCGCCTGTGGTTCCTGCACCGGATGGACGGGCCGAGCGCCACCTACAACCTGCCTCTGGTCGTGCGGCTACGAGGCGAACTGGACCGCGAGGCGTTCCTCGCGGCGGTACGCGACCTGGTGGCCCGGCACGAATCCCTGCGCACCCACTTCGCCGAGCAGGACGGCGAACCCGTCCAGCGGATCGTCCCGGCGGATCAGGCACGGGTGAGGGTGGAGTTCACCGAGTGCGGGGCGGACGAGATCGACGCCGCGGTCGCCGAAGTCCTCGGCCACCGCTTCGACATCTCGGCCGAACTCCCCGTGCGATCGAAGGTGATTCGCACCGGCCCCGCGGAACAGATCCTGGTGATGGTGGTCCACCACATCGCGGGTGACGGCTGGTCGCTGGCACCGCTCAGCGCGGACCTGTCGCTGGCCTACGCCGCCCGGCGCTCGGGGCGGGAACCAGGGTGGGAACCGCTGCCGGTCCAGTACGCCGACTACGCGCTGTGGCAGCGGGAAAGGCTGGGGGACCCGCGGGATCCGGAGAGCCGGATCTCCGTCCGGCTGGCCTTCTGGCGTGACGCGCTGGCGGGGCTGCCGGAGGAGCTGTCGCTCCCGGCCGACCGCCCCCGACCGGCCAAGGCGACCTACCGGGGCGGCGAGGTCCCGTTCCGGACGGACGCCTGGACGCACATGGACCTG
Organism: Streptosporangium sp. NPDC020145; assembly: GCF_040631275.1. Classification (NCBI taxonomy): domain Bacteria; kingdom Bacillati; phylum Actinomycetota; class Actinomycetes; order Streptosporangiales; family Streptosporangiaceae; genus Streptosporangium; species Streptosporangium sp. NPDC020145. The sequence goes on from NZ_JBEXZT010000038.1 coordinate 15,146, forward strand.
CTGGAGCTGGCGCACCGCCATCGGGCGACCGTGTTCATGGTGCTACAGGCGGCGCTGGCCGTGCTGCTGACCCGTTCGGGCGGTGGAACGGACATCCCCATCGGCGTGGCGACGGCGGGCCGCGACGCGGAGGCCCTGGAGGACCTGGTCGGATTCTTCGTGAACACCCTCGTGCTGCGCACCGACACCTCGGGGCGGCCGACCTTCGACGAGCTCCTGCGGCGGGTGCGCGACGCCGATCTGGCGGCGTACGAGCACCGGGACCTTCCCTTCGAGCAACTGGTCGAGCATCTGCAGCCTGCCCGGTCGCTGTCCCGGCACCCGCTGTTCCAGGTGTTCCTCTCGCCCGCCGTGGGTGAGGCGCCGAACCTCCACCTGGAGGGGCTCCAGAGCGTTCCCCATCCGACCGAGAGCGGCACGGCGAAGTTCGACCTGACCCTCTATCTGGGCGAACGGCACAGCGCGGACGGCTCCCCGCTGGGACTCACCGGGACGCTGGAGTACAGCGCCGACCTGTTCGACAGGGCGACCGCGCTCGCCCTGTCGGCGCGGCTGTCCTGCCTGCTGGAGTCGGTCGCGGCGGATCCCGGGCAGCCGATCGACCAGATCGAGCTGCTCACTCCGCCGGAGCGGCACAGGTTGCTCAGGCAGTGGAACGACACGGCCAGAGCGCTGCCGCGCGCCGACGTCGTCGAGCTGATCGAACGGCAGGTGGAACGCTCGCCCGGCCGCACCGCGGTCATCTGCGAAGGAGCCGCGACGAGCTACGCCGAGCTCAACGAACGGGCGAACAGGCTGGCCCGGTACCTGCTGGAGCGGGGCGCGGGCCCCGAGCGCTACGTGGCGCTGGCGCTGGCCCGTTCCGAGTGGACGCCGGTGGTCCTCCTCGCGGTGCTCAAGACCGGCGCCGCCTATCTGCCGATCGCCCCCGGCACCCCGGCGGACCGGGTGGCCTTCATGCTGGATGAGACCCGGCCGCTCATCCTCCTCACCGACACCCACACCGCGCAGGAGGGGACCGGAGCCGTCCGGCGCGTCGTCCTCGACGACCACGCCACCGTGGCCGGCATGGCCGGGCACTCGGCGGAGAACCTCACCCGTTCCGACCTGCCGGCACCGGTGACCTCCGACACCGTCGCCTACCTCGTCTACACCTCCGGCTCCACGGGGCGGCCCAAGGGCGTCGCGGCCACCAGGGGAGGACTGCTGAACTACCTCTCCGACCTGCGGGAGAGGTTTCCCCTCGGGGCCGGGGACACGGTGCTCGCGACCACCAACCTCGCCTTCGACGTCGCCGGGCAGGAGCTGTACCTTCCGTTGCTCAGCGGGGCGACGGTGGTGGTCGCCCCGGCGGAGGCCGTACGCGATCCTCACCAGGTGGGCGCGCTGATCCGCCGTCACTCGATCAGCCTCGCGTCGGGCACGCCCGGACTGTGGGAGATGGTGCGTACGGCGGACCCCGAAGCGCTCCGGGACCTGCTCATCGTGATCGGCGGAGACCGGTTGCCGCGGAAGCTGGCCGCGTGCGGGGCACGTGTCGTCAACGCCTACGGCCCCACGGAGACGACCGTCTATTCGGCCTTCGCGCCGGTCGACACGGGCCCGGACGGGCGTCCCGGGGACCCGCCGATCGGGCGGCCGATGGCCAACACCCAGATCTACGTGCTGGACGCGCGCCTGCGGCCCGTCCCCGCCGGAACCCCCGGCGAGCTGTACATCGCCGGGGCCGGAGTCGCCCGGGGCTATCTGAACCGTCCCGGCCTGACGGCCGAGCGGTTCGTCGCCGACCCCTTCGGACCGGCGGGCACCCGGATGTACCGCACGGGAGACCTGGCGCGATGGGCGTCCGACGGGCAGCTGGAGTTCCTCGGGCGGACCGATCACCAGGTGAAGATCCGTGGCTTCCGTATCGAACCGGGGGAGATCGAGGCCGCGCTGACGGACGACCCCCGGATCGACCAGGCCGTCGTGCTGGCCCGCGCGGGGGAGCGGGCGGAGGACGAGCGGAGGCTGGTCGGTTACGTCGTCCCCGTGGGCGGGAACGGCCTGGACCTCGCCGAGGTGCGGGCCCGGCTGGCCGGACGGGTGCCGGAGTACATGGTGCCGTCGGCCCTGGTGGTGCTCGACGCCCTGCCGCTGACCACGAACGGCAAGATCGACCGTACGGCGCTGCCCGCGCCCGGTCCCGCCGGCGACCTCGTCCCGTCCCGCCCGCACACCGCCCGGGAGGAGGTCCTGAGCGGGATCTTCGCGGAGGTCCTGGGGCTGCCCGCGGTCGGGGCGGACGACGGGTTCTTCGAACTGGGAGGCCACTCCATGCTGGCCGTCCGCCTGGTGAGCCGGATCGCGGAGGTGCTGGGGGTCGAGCTCGGGGTGCGTGCGATCTTCGACCATCCGACCGTCGCGCTCCTGGAACGGCACCTCACCCGGGGTGGCCCACCCGACGACCTCGGCGCCGTGCTGGCCTACCGTCCCCGGGGAGAGCGCGTGCCGATCTTCCTGGTTCCCGCGATCAACGGCCTGGGCTGGTGTTACTCGGCACTGATCAGCCATCTGCCGCCGGACCACCCGGTCTACGCCCTGCAGGACCCCCGCCTTCTCGGCGGGCGTTCGGCGCTGTCCGTCACGGACCTGGCGGAGGCGTTGCTGCGGCAGATGCGGGAGATCCACCCTGCCGGGCCCTGCGTCATCGTCGGCTGGTCGTTCGGCGGCGTGGTCGGGCAGCAGATCGCCGTGGAGCTCGAAGGCCGGGGCGAGGAGGTGGCCCTGCTCGTGCTCTTCGACTCCTTCCCCGGCGGCGCGGGAGACGGCGTCGTGCGGGACGGCGTGGCGGACGTGCTGCACCTCGCCTTCGGCGGGATCACCGCACCGGGCTGGAACGGGCCGTACCGTCCACCGGCGGCAGAGCTCGCCACGGTGCTGCGGGAGTCGGGGAGCTCCCTGGGGACGCTGGAGGAGAAGGTGATCGAGGACCTTGTCTCGATCACCGAGGAGAACGTCCGGGCCATGGCCGAACACCGGTCGCGGAGCTTCCACGGCCCCGTCCTGTTCTTCGACGCCTCACCGGAGCCGGGACACGACGGCCTGGCCTCCGAGGCGTGGCGGGAGACGCTCAAGGGGCCGGTCGAGACACACCGGATCGAGGCCGGGCACATGGACGTGCTGAAGGCCGACGCGACGCGTGTCACGGGGCCGATCCTGGGGGCCAGGATCCGTGACGCCGGCCTGGCGGCTTCGTGACGGGCCGGTCGCCGCGCCCCCCTCCGGCGCGGTTCACCGCCGTATCACCTGTTCAGCCGGATACGCGAAAACAGCAGTGATAACAACGTTGACTTTGAGTCTGACCACCTTGTAATGTCAAATGCGGATTAATCGCAAATATTGCGGGCGCGAACTATCAATTTCATTGATATGGAATTGTCCGGATGCGGTGGTGCGGCATTCACCTCACTCTCCGCGTGAAACGGAATACGGTTCGCACAAGTCCCGAAACCCGCCATCCCGGCTCATGGCGTCACCGACTCTTTGCGGGAACGCCGGAGGAGACGAGTATGAGGTTCGAGGAACCGACGGACCGCCCGGCTGGGGCGCAGACCACATGACGGGGCAGCCTACGGACGAGCCCGTCGTCGACGCGCACGTCAACCTCGCCACGGACCTGGCGGTTCCGCGCCGGTTCCTCGAAGAACAGGCGGCCAACGTCCATCACCGGCTGGTCTCCCACGGGCAGCCGGTCAAGCTGGGACGCGTCACCGACCGGTTGCTCGCCCTGTACCAGGATCACGACGGGGATCGGCTCGTCGCGGAGATGGACGCCGCGGGCGTCGACCAGGCGTTCCTCGTCGCCCCCGACTTCTCCCACGTCGCGGACGGGATCCTGTCGCCTCCGGAGCTCGCCGAACTGCACCACAAGGTGTCGCAGCGCCATCCAGGCCGGTTCAGGGTGTTCTGGGGGGTCGATCCGCGGTCGGGCCCCGACGGGATCGCGCTCTTCGAACGGTGCCTCGACGAGTACGGTTTCGCCGGGCTCAAGCTCTATCCCCCCGCCGGTTACTCCCCGAGCGACCGCCGCCTGTACCCGTACTACGAGGTGTGCGCGCATCGGGGCGTCCCCGTGCTCAGCCACACGGGTCCCGGCTGGGGCCCGCTGGACTTCACCCACGGCCAGCCGCTGATGATCGACGAGGCGGCGCGAGACTTTCCCGGGGTGAACTTCATCCTCGGGCACGGCGGCGTCACGCACGTCGAGGAGTCGACGTACCTGTGCCTGCACCGGCCGAACGTCTTCCTGGACATCAGCCAGTTCCCCGGCGTCCTCAGCTCCGACGGCTGGCAGGCGCACCTCAACCGGCTCTTCCACCTGGGCGTCAACCACAAGATCCTGTTCGGGACGTGCTGGCCCTCCTTCCGGATGAGCGTGTCCCTCGACTCGCTGACCAGGGAGTTCAGGGAGGGGACGACCGTCTTCGCCGGAGTCAGGCGGTCGCATCGCAGGCTCATCATGGCCGGCACCATCCGGCGGCTGGCGGGCGACGACGGTGCGGTGGCCGCCGCGGAGAGGTCCGCGTGAACGCCGGGGCGGGCGGAGCGCCGCCCGTGCCGGTCTACGACGGTCACTGTCACGTGGCGTCGACCGACTTCATCCCGATGAGGTTCATCGAGGACGTCGTGGCGAACGTGCACCGCCGCCTGGAGGCCGAGGGCGCCGCCCCACGGCGTGGCCGGCTCGTTGACGCCTACGTCGCCCAGCACCAGGACCATCACGCGGACCAGCTGGTGCGGGAGATGGACGACTCCGGGGTGGACCGCGCCGTACTCCTCGTGCCGGACTTCACCCTCAGGATGGCCTCGCCACTCACGATCGAGGAGATGGCACGGCGTCACCACGAGATCCGTCTCCGCCACCCGGACCGTTTCTGGGTGTACATCGGGGCGGACCCGCGCCGGGGCCCCGAGGGGGTGGAGCTCTTCGAGAGGCTGGTCGACACCTACGGGTTCGACGGGCTCAAGCTCTATCCGCCGTGCGGCTACTCGCCCTCGGACCCGGGGCTGTACCCCTACTACGAGGTGTGCGCGGCGCGGTCGCTTCCGGTCTTCGTGCACACGGGCCCGACCGCGGGGAGTCTCGACTTCGCGCCGGCGCATCCGCTGCGGGTGGACCAGGCGGTGCGGGACTTCCCCCGGGTGAACTTCGTCCTCGGGCACGGTGGCGTCACGCATGTGGACGTCGCGGCGTATCTCGCGGCCTTCCGGAGGAACGTCTATCTGGACATCGGGGGTTTCGCGGGCGCGGCGACGCCCGGCGGCTGGCCCGCCCATCTGCGTCACCTGTTCCGCCTCGGCCTCAACCACAAGATCATCTTTGGTACCGACTGGCCGCTCAACCGCATCTCCGGCGGGCTCGGACGCCTGGTCGAGGAGGTCGTCCGAGGGCCCCGGGTCCTCGCCGGGCTGCCCCGCAGGGAGCACGCGCTCATCCTCAACCGCAATCTTCTGCGCGTCCTTCCTCCGCGGAGCAGGCCCAATGACATGTCCTGAAAGGAAAAACGGAGTCCGGATCCCGGCTTTCGACGGATCGTCTTTCCGTGCCGGAAGCGGCGCGACATCGGACATTCGGCAGGGCCGTCCAGCGTTTCGGGTTCCGGCGTTTTCAACGTCACAAGAATGGCGGCCAAAGAGGAATTCGGGGTAGATTATGGGCTTATTCTCGTGTTTTGTGGGCGTTGGCCTGACCGGCGGACCGATCGATGGGCACCGGGCGAAGCCCGGACGGGGAGAGCGCGGGCAATGAGCCGACGCAGCCCCACATGGACGGCGGGAGGAGCGGGGCTCGACATCGCGGACCCGCTCCTCTACGTCGGCGACCGGCACCTCGACGTGTGGCGGGAGGCTCGCCGCACCCATCCGATCGCCTGGTGCGAGTCCGAACGCGCGGGGGGCTTCTGGTCGGTCACCACGCACCGGCTCGGCGGCCAGGTGGTCAAACACCCGGGCAGGTTCGGCTCCGCGCTCGGCATGCGGCTCGGCGGGAACGAGGCTGCGGTGAAGGCCGCCTCCGGCCGGATGCTCGTGGTGTCCGACGGCACGGAGCACCGGGCGCTCCGCGCCGCCCACTCCACATGGTTCAACGGCCGGGCGGTCGCGGCACTGCAGCCGGGGCTCGAACGGATGATCGACGATCTCGTGCGGACGCTCCTCGAACGCGGCGAGGCGTTCGACGCCGTCCGCGACCTCGCCGTCGCGATCCCGACATGGCTCCTGTTCGAGATGATGGGCGTCCCGCCGGACGACCGTGACGAACTCGCCCGTTTCATCGCCGTCGCCTTCGACGACACCGACCCCGGACCCGCCGCGGCCTCGGCGCGGACGGCGGCGCACGCCGGCGTCTTCGCCTACTTCGCCGATCGGCTCGAAGAGGGCAGGAACGCCCCGGGCGACGACATGGTGACCTCGCTGGCCCAGGCGGCCGTGAACGGACGCCCCCTGTCCGACGAGGAGGTCATCCTCAACTGCGACGGCCTGATGAACGGCGGCCTCGAAACGACCCCGCACGCGATGTCGGGCGCGCTCCTGGCGTTCATCGAGCATCCCGGCGCGTGGCGGCGGCTGAAGGAGGATCCCGGCCTGATCGACAGCGCGGTCGAGGAGATCCTCCGGTGGACCTCCCCGGCCATGCACGCGATGCGCACCGCGATGACCGACTCGACACTGGGAGCCGCCCGTATCCGCGAGGGCGACCGCGTCGTGGTCTGGTTCCCCTCGTGCAACCGTGACGAGGAGGTGTTCCCCGAGGCCGGGCGGTTCCTGATCGACCGCAGGCCCAACCCGCACATGAGCTTCGGCGGCGGGCCGCACTACTGTGTCGGCGCCGCGCTGGCGCGGATCGAACTGCGCTGTCTTCTGCGCGTCCTGCTGCGGCGCGTCGCCGCCGTCGAGCCCGCGGGAGAGGCCGTGCGTCAGCGGTCGAACTTCCTCAACGGCCTGGAACGGCTTGAGGTCACCATGGTCCCGGAGCTGCACGGCGAGGAGATCTAGCGTGCGACAGATGAACGGCGCCCCTTCGGCGGAGACGGCGACCGAGCCGATCGCCGACATCCGCGCGCTCTTCGACATCTACCAGAGCGGCGTCGCGTGGCACTGCGTGTGCGCGATCAGCAGGCTCCGCGTCCCCGATCTGCTCGCCGGCGGCGCCCGCCCGGTCGCGTGGCTGGCGGCCGAGGCCGGTGCCGACGAGGACGCGCTGCGCCGTGTGCTGCGCCTGCTGTCCGGCCACGGGATCGTCACGTTCGACCCGGTGCCGGATGAGGTGTCGCTCACCGGACGCGGACGGCTGCTGTGCGCCTCGCACCCGATGTCGTTGCAGGCGACGTTCGCGACGCTGGGGATCTCCGACGTCGCGCACGCGCTGACCGAGACCCTCACCACGGGCCACGCGGCGGCGCCCGGGGTCCTCGGCACGGGCTTCTGGGAGTATCTCGCCCCGCGGCCGCAGGAGCAGACGACCTTCGGCAGGGCGATGGTGGAGCAGGCGCGGTTGCTGTCGCTGCCGTGCCTGCCGCTGCTCGACTGGCCGGAGAGCGGGATGATCGTCGACGTCGCGGGCGGCGTCGGCGTCCTGACCGCCGGGGCGCTCCAGGAGGCGCCCGGGGCGACGGCGGTCCTCGTCGACCAGCCACAGGTCCTGGCTCTGGCCGGGCCGTACCTGGAGAGTCAGGGGGTGTCCGGCCGATACGCGCTCCATCCCGGCGATCTGTTCGTCCCGCCGCCGCCGGGCGATCTGTATCTGCTCGCCCGGGTGTTGCACGACTGGGACGACGCCGCGGCGGTCCGGATCCTCCGCGCCGTCGCGAGCGGGGCGCCGAGGCAGGCCCGCCTCCTGCTGTTCGAGGACCTGCTTCCCGAACACGGCGTCCCCGCCTCCCAGCAGAGCTGGAGCGACGTCGCCATGATGGTCCTGTACGAGGGGGCCAGGGAACGCACGCTGACGGAGTATCGGCGGCTGCTGGAACACGGCGGATGGCGGTTCGAGAAGGTCGTCACCGGTCCGCCGGGAATGAGCGTGATCGAGGCCGTCAGAGGTACGGCCCCGGCCGAATCGGACATCGGAGAGGTGAAGCCTTGATCGATCCTGCCGACTACCCGCTGTGGAACAGCCCCACGATGGGCGCCTACCTTCGGACGCTCAGGCCGGAGAGCATGCTGGTCGAGGGACGGGGGGTGCGGGTACGCGACCGGGGCGGACGCTGGTTCCTCGACGCCCGCTCCGGGCTGTGGAACGTCACGCTGGGATACGGCCACCAGGCCGTCGGCGAGGCCGTCAAGAAGCAGATCGACACCCTTGCCTACGCCAACCTGATCGGCTACGGACGGCCCAGCGCGATCTCCGTCGAGGCGGCCAACGCCCTCGTGCCGCACCTTCCCCCCACGATGAACAAGATCCGATACTGCAGCAACGGCGCGCAGGCGGTCGAGACGGCGGTGCTGCTGGCCCGTTTCCTGCACCGCGCCGACGGTGCGCCCGCCCGCAGGGCGGTGTTCGGCCTGTGGAGCGGCTACCACGGCCTCGGGGCCGCCGGAGGCGCGCTCACCGGCATGCCGTACGTGCACGAACAGTCCGGCCCCCTGCTGCCCGACGTCGAACACGCTCCCGGCCCGTTCACCGCGGGGCGGCCCGGCGAGGCCGGAGACCTCGAACGGCTCATCACCTCCTACGGTCCGGAACGCGTGGCGGCGGTCGTCGTCGAACCGGTGGTGGGTGAGGGCGGCCACGTGCTCACCGACGAGTACCTGCACACGCTCGCGGCCTTCTGCCGGGACCACGGGATCTATCTGATCGTCGACGAGGTGACGACCGGGATGGGCCGCACGGGCGAGTTCACCCGCACCGGACAGGTCGGTGTCCAGCCGGACATGCTCACCCTCGGCAAGGGCCTGAGCGCCGGATACGCGCCCCTGTCGGCCGTGGTCCTGTCGGACGCGGTCTACGAACGGATTCTGGGTCTCGACTACGACCAGAAGTTCCTCATCGGCTCGACGAACGACGGTCACCCCCTCGGGCTGGCCGCCTCCATCGCCGTGGTGGACACGCTGACCGGCGACGGCGTACTGGAGAACGTGAAGCACCGGGGCGCGGAGCTGTACGCCGGTCTCACCGCGGTGGCCGAAAGGCATCCGCATGTGAACGCGGTCCGGGGTACCGGCCTGATGTACGCCGTCGAGATGCGCGGGCCGGACGGTGAGCCCGCTCACGAGGCGGCCTCAAGCCATCTGCGGCTGGCGATGGAGGATCGGGGGGTTCTCGTCTCCGCACTCGCGATAAGCCCGGCTATCATGATCATTCCCCCGCTGGTGATCTCAGCGGACGACGTGACCCAGATCGTGACGGCGCTCGACGAGGCGCTGGAGGAACTCGGCCCGTGATCCGGTGCCGGGACGTGCGAGAAGGCGGGCAGCGAGTGGATGGGGGAGCGGCACGATGAAACTCGGTCTCAAACCGGACTCGGTGGTCCGTAACCGGTCGTTCGCGCTGCTGTGGTCGAGCCAGTCACTGTCACTGGTCGGCACGCAGATCACCCTCGTCGCGCTGCCGCTGACCGCGGTCGTCGTCCTGAACGCGACCCCGATGCAGGCCGGTGTCCTCGGCTTCCTCGAACGCCTGCCGTACCTGCTGTTCGCGCCGCTCATCGGCGTGCTCGTCGACCGGGGCAGACGCAGGCCGCTGTTGATAGGCTCCGACGCGGTCAGGGCCCTGCTGCTGGGCTCGATCCCCGTCTCGTACGGCCTCGGCTTCCTGTCGATCGGGCAACTGTTCGTGGTGGCGTTCGTCATCGGCATGATGACGGTCGTCTTCGACGTGTCCTACCAGGCCTTCCTGCCCGGCCTCGTGGGGCGTGGGCACCTCGTCGAGGCGAACGGCAGGCTGCAGATCTCCGAATCGCTGGCCCAGGTGGCGGGCCCCGGGCTCGCGGGCCTGCTGATCGGCGTGCTGAGGCCGCCGGTCGTCGTCGCCATCGACGCGATCAGCTATCTCGTGTCCGCGCTTTCGCTGCTGGGCGTCAAGAGGGACGAACGCCCGGCGCCGCCCCCGTCCGGAACGGCGCTCTCGATACGGGCCTCGCTGCGCGAGGGCCTGGACATGGTGCTACGCCATCCGGTACTGCGCTGGGCGATGATCGCCGGCGCCGTGGGGAACTTCTTCTTCGACGCCCTGACGGCCGTGTTCTTCCTGTTCCTCATCCGTGACGTCGGCACCGGCGCCGGTGGGGTCAGCCTGATCATCTCGGTGGGGAGCGTGGGGGCGCTGTGCGGCGCGTTCTGCCTGGGACCCGTCACACGCTTCCTCGGCACGGGGCGGTCGTTGCTGGTGTCCACCGCGCTGCCCGGGGTGGGGGTGCTCGGCCTCGCGACCGTTCACGGGGGCGGCATCGGGCTGGTCACCGCGGCGGCGGCGAACTTCGTCGTACTGTTCGCGGTCCCGATCTACAACGTCACGATCATCAGCCTGCGGCAGGCCGTCACCCCCGACCACCTGCTCGGACGGGTCGTCGCGACCGTGCGCATGATCTCCTGGGGCGCGCTGGCGCTCGGCTCGCTGGCGGGCGGGGCGCTGGGCGGCCGGATCGGTCTCAGGGAGACGGTGCTCGTCGCCGGTGTCGGACTGTTCGTGCCCACCGTGATCCTGTGGTTCTCACCGGTGCGTCACATGCGCTCCGTCCAGGAACTCTCCGACGATGATTCGACCGCCTCACCGCAGGCCGCCCGCTCCGAGTGACGAGAAGGGAACGATCTTGAGCCCCTACCACGGGTCCGGTCCCGGGGAGATCACCCCGGACGGCTGTGCCGTTGAGTTCTACGACCTCCTGCCGCCGATGGGGGAGGCCGAGATCGTGCACGCGGCTCTGCTCGCCGGGGCGTCGATCCTGGAGCTCGGCTGCGGGACCGGCCGGATCCTGCGGCCCCTGGCCGATCTCGGCCACCCGGTCATGGGGGTCGACGAGTCCCCGGCGATGCTGGAACGCCTGGGAGAGCTGCCCGCCGTACGGGACCGGATCGAGACGGTGCGTCTGGGGCGCGTCTTCGACGCCGTCCTGCTCGCCAGCACCATGATCAACACGGACCCGGCGCAACGCCGCGCCTTCCTGCGGACCTGCCGTGAACACCTCGCCCCCAACGGCACGGCCGTCTTCCAGCGGACCGCCCCGGACTGGTTCGACACGGCCCAGCCGACCGCGCACGAACACGACGGCATCCGGCGCGTGGTCAGAGAGGTCCACCGGGACGGGCCGTGCGTCGACGTCGTCATCGACTACCACGTCGGCGAACGAACCTGGACCCACGCCTTCAGCCGCCACCCCGTCGACGGAGCCGAACTCGCCGGCGACCTGGCCGAGGCGGACCTGACCCTGGGCCGGTGGCTCACCGACGACCGCACCTGGTTCACCGCGACCCCACGGACTCCACGGACTCCACGGACTCACTGACTCGCGGGTACGCCTCAGGCCAGCAGGCCGCGCAGGCCCCTGGCGAGGAACAGCATGCCGAACACCAGGATCAGCAGCAGGGACAGGGCGCCGTTGTGCCGGATCAGCCAGCCGCGCATCCGCCGCAGTCGCTGCGGGCCGTCCTTGCTGAGCGCGGTGGCGTAGGGGGCGAGCACGCCGAGGCTGCCGATGACGACGAACGCGGCCGCGAGGATCACCTGCCGCCCCGCGGGCAGTGGCACCCGGCCCGCGGCGACGGCACCGCCGGCCAGGGAGGCGAGGTTGACCGGGTTGGCCACGATGAGCACGGCCGCCACTCCGGCGATCCTGGGTTTGGTCATCGTGTCCATCGCGGCGATCCAGCCGGGCACCTTCGGGTCCCTGCCCTCCTTGCGGCGTACGGCCCTGCGAACACCGAAGAAGGCCGTCAGGAGCAGGAGGACGCCGATGACCAGGCTGATCCAACCGGCCCAGGCGGGCGACTCGTGGCCGGTGGCACCGGTGGCGCCCAGCAGCGCGATGAGGGCCAGCAGCACGACCCAGCTCATGATCAGCCAGGTGATCTCGAACAGCAGGGCCTTGGCCCGCCCGTTGGCGCTGATCAGCAACGCGATGACGGCCACGACCGGGAACGGTGAGACGATCAGGCCCAGCGTGTAGGGCAGCATGTCGGCGAACGCCTCACCCATGGTCGCCCTCCCGGTAGGCGATGGCCGCGGTTTCGTTGGAGCGGCGTACGGCCCGGACCCCCAAGCTGCGATTGGCTTACCCCCTTTGACCTGGGATGATGCTTGGCGATCTCGTGAACCTGCCCCATCTCGCACCACGGATGCTCGGCCGCGAAGCCGCTCCGCCGACCTTCGCGACGGGCGAACGGCCCCCAGCGGTGCTGGGGGCCGTTCGCTGCGTTCGAGGAGCGTGAGGTCAGACGCCGAACGCCGCCGGGTAGCGGATGACGCCGCTCGGGACCGGCTGTTCAGGGTTGAAGGCGAGCGCCATCATGTACTTGTCCTCGACGTCGAAGGGCGGGCGGATTCCGTACCCGGAGGCCGGGGTGAAGCCGAAGCGGGGGTAGTACTCGGCGTGGCCGAGCACGAGCACCAGGTTCTCGCCCTGCTCACGGGCGGCTCGCAGAGCGGCGCGGATGGCGGCGGACCCGGAGCCCTGCCGCTGATGGTCGGGCTTGACGGCGCACGGGCCCAAGGTGAGGGCGGGTGAGTCGCCGACATGGCAGCGGGTGAGCAACGCGTATCCAGCGAGATCGCCGTCGGGGGTCTCGGCCAGCCAGGACAGGCCGGGCAGCCACGCCTGCGGGTCGGCTCGCAGAGCCTCGACAAGGTCGGCCTCGTGCGGGCTGGGGAAGGCGGCGAGGTTGATGTCGCGGATGGCGGCGACGTCGCCGGCGTTCTCGGGACGGGTGGTCCAGGAAGAGGTCATGGTCGGGTTCGTCTCCTTGTCCTTCTGCGGATGCAGGACATAGCCGGTGTACCGGTAGTCAGCGCCGTGCTCGCGGCGCATGGTGATCTCTTGCAGGGTGGCCGCGACCGCCTCGCGCATCCCGGGTACGGCCAGGTCGGCCGCGTGGGCGCGCTGTGACAGCGGCGTGCGGTACTCCTCGAACCAGTCGAGGTACGGCTGACGCAGGTCGACCGCGGTGACCTCGGCTCCGGCCTGGGTCGGCACCAGCGAGGAGCGGCCCGGCCCGCAGCCGATGTCCAGCACGCGCGGGCGCGGCGTCGGCGGCCCGGCCAGGGACAGCAGGTGGCGGGCGGTCGCGTCGGAGCCGGGGCCTTGACGTGCCAGGTTGTCGTGCAGGGCGAAGAACGCCGCCACTGTGGGGTCGCCGACCGGGTCGTACGGTCTTCCGGGCATGGTGGTGCGGCCTCCGGGTGGCCGATGAACGGTCGAGGAGGTCGGTGGGACGCGGCCGGTCATGGCTGCTGGTCCCGGAACCTGTAGGTGGCGCGCAGGTGACTGGTGATGGCCTTCTGCCGGTTGACGCGCTCGTCGCGCAACCGGGCATCGGTACGTGCGGCCGCCCAGGCGTTCTCCCGTTGCAGCTTGCGGTAGCTGTCCAGACGGCGTCCGGTCAGCTCGCCCGCGTCGATGGCGGCCTGAACCGCGCAACCCGGTTCGGTGTCGTGGGCGCAGTCGCCGAAGCGGCAGTCCCGGGCGAGGCGTTCGATCTCGGCGAAGACCTGCTCCAGGCCGTCGGCGGCGTCATGCAGGCTGATCCCGCGCAGGCCGGGCGTGTCGATGAGGACCCCGCCGCCGGGCAGGGGAACCAGTTCGCGGCGGACCGTGGTGTGGCGGCCCTTGCCGTCCTGCTCGCGTACCGTGCCGGTGGCCAGCCGCTCCTCGCCGAGCAGCGTGTTGCCGAGGCTGGACTTGCCCGCGCCCGAGGGGCCGAGCAGCACGGTGGTACCGCGCACCAGCGCGGCCAGCACGTCGATGTTGTGACCGGTGGCGACGCTGGTGACCAGGACGTCCACGCCGGGTGCCAGCGCTTCGGCCTCGGCGTGGACGGCCTCGGGATCGTCGGCCAGGTCCGCCTTGGTCAAGACGATCACCGGCTGCGCCCCGCTCTCCCAGGCCAGGGCGAGCAGCCGCTCCAGTTTGGCCGCGTCCAGGGGCGTGGCCAGGGACAGGGCGATGACGACCGTGTCGACGTTGGCGGCGAGCACCTGTCCGTGGGAGGACCTGGACGCCGACGAGCGCACGATCGCGCTGTGCCGCGGCAGCAGCGCCGCCAGGTGCGGTTCGGCGCCCGGGCGCAGCGCGGCCCAGTCGCCGGTGCAGGGCGTCAGGAGCGGGTCGGGCGGGTACGGCGCGGCGAACGAGGCCCGCAGCGGGCCCGACGTGGTGATCGCCGTGCACAGGCCGCGATCGACCCGGGAGATCCGCGCCGGCACGAGGCCCGCTTCGTAGTGCTCGGTGAAGGTTCGGTCGAGTGCGCCGGTCCACCCGTACCTGAACAGGCCGGATGGATCGGTGTACGTGTATGGCAACGTGAGAGACCCTTGCGGAGAAGGGGCCCCGACGAGACGCGGACGTCACCCCGCCTGGCGAACCCGATGGCTCAAGGCTGGGGGAAGAAGTGGGTCAGACCGGGGCCCGGGACGTGAGGTTGGTCCGGGCGCTGCCCATGGCAGCGGTCTTCACCGCGGTCATCAAACCTCACCTCCCTCCCACACCGATCCAATACCGAACGAACGGCAGCCTAGCACCCCGACCAGGGTCAGTTGTACCGCTACCGGTGAGGTCCACCGTGACCTTTCCTCACCGACGCCGTGGAACGACCGCTCGGACGCGGACCACGGACGTTCGCACACTGGTGCACGTGACGCCGACGCGTTCCGGCCCTGACGGCGGTGGCCTCATCACCCGGGCGCGCCCCGCCGCGTACGATCAGGCCTTGCCACTCCGTGATCCAGGCAAACCGCTCAATGACTCACCGCACAGGAGACGCCAGCACATGAACACGTCATCGTCGTCATCTGGAGCGGAACGGGCCGCCGAGTCATCCATCCGGATCGGCGCTCTTGCCCCGCTGACCCGGCCTGGCTGGGTCGAGGCGGGCCGGCACCTGATCGCCGGACTTGAGCTGGCCGTTCACGAGGTCAACGACGCCGGGGGCATCGCCGGAAGGCCGCTCGAACTGGTGGTCAGGGACACCGCGGCCGATCCGCAGAAGGCCGCGGCGGCCGTGGACGAACTGGCCGGTCTGGGGGTGACCGCCCTCGTGGGGGAGTATCACAGCGTCGTCGCCCGAGCCGCCGCAGCCAGGGCCGACGCCCTCGGCCTGCCGTTCCTCTGCTCGTCGGCGGTCCTCGACGAGCTCACCGAGCGGCCGACGGAGTGGGTCGCGCGCCTGGCCCCCGCGCAGTCCCACGGCTGGCGGATCTACGCGGACTTCCTTCTCCGCGCGGGCCACAGCCGGATCGCCGTGGCGGTCCAGCCGAGTGTCTACTGGGCGTCCGGGACCCGCGTCCTGCGGGACCACCTCGCCCCCCGTGGCGGCACCGTCACCGAACTCGACATGCTCGCACTCACCCCCGCGGCCGTGTGCGACGCACTCGTCCGTGACCGCGCGACAGCCCTTCTCCTTCTGGTCGGTCACCCGGAGCCGGCGGCGTCGATCGTCACGTCCGTCCGCCGTGACCCGCGCCTCGGCGAGATCATGATCGGCGCTCCGGCCGGGCAACCGGAGTCCGCCGAGTGGGCGACGCTGCTGGGCGACGACGGCGTCGCGATCCCCTTCCTGCGCTACCTGCCCGAAGTCCTCAGCCCGCTCGGCGCACGCGTCGAGACGGCCCTTCGCGAACGGCTGGCCGAAGCACCCTCCTTCGTGGCCTTCGAGGGCTACGACACGATCGCCGTCCTCGCCGACGCGCTGCGGTCCCACGGCACGGACCGGGCACGTGTCGCCGAAGCATGGCCGCACGTCGCGGTCGAGGGCACCCGTGGGTGGATCCGGTTCTCCCGCACTCCGGGCATCAGCGTCCGGCAGTGGGTCTGGGCACCGGTCCAGATCGTCGACCGGGACCCGGCGGAACCCGGTCGCCTCCGGGTCCTGCACTCCGGCTGAGCCGGTTCTCCCTCGTAGGATCGGCGGCATGGCGACGAGGCTTGTACAGATTGCGATGGACGCCCGGGATGACTCCGTGGTCGGCGGCTTCTGGGCGGAGGCCCTCGGCTGGGGCGTCTCCAGCGAGGGACCCGGCGTGACCAACGTCGAACCCGTGGGCTTCGCCTATCCCGACCCCGCCGCGTTGTACATCGACGTGGTCGCCGTACCGGAACCCAAGACGGTGAAGAACCGCCTGCACGTCGATCTCGCGACCACCTCCGCCGCCCACCAGGCGGACCTGGTCGCGCGCCTTCGGGCCCTTGGCGCGACGTCCGCCGACGTGGGCCAGGGCGACGTTCCCTGGACGGTTCTCGCCGACCCGGAGGGCAACGAGTTCTGCGTCCTCGCCCCGCGCTGAGAGCTTGGTCCGCGGATCGTCAAGGGCAGATCTGCTGATACGACTCCCCGGGAACATACTGCTGCCATTCCTGCCGGGTGAGGGAGCGCCCCACGGCGGCGCAGACCGCCGCGGGCGGATCCGGGGGCAGCTCCGTCTTCCACAGCCGGATGGTCCTGTCCTCCCCACCGGTGGCCAGCAGGCGACCGTCGGGGCTGAAGGCGACCGTGCGGACGGCACGGCTGTGACCGGACAGGGGAGTGCCGATCGGCCTGCGGGTGGCCATGTCCCACAGCCGGATGGTCCTGTCCTCCCCACCGGTGGCCAGTAGACGGCCGTCGGGGCTGAAGGCGACCGAGTTCACCGGACCGTTGTGCCCCTCCAGAGGAGCACCGACCGGGAGGCGGGTGGCCATGTCCCACAGCCGGATGGTCCTGTCCTGCCCACCCGTGGCCAGTAGACGGCCGTCGGGGCTGAAGGCGACCGAGTTCACCGGACCGTTGTGCCCCTCCAGAGGAGCACCGACCGGGAGATGGGAGGCCACGTCCCACAACTGGATGACGCCGCGCCAGTTCCCCGCCGCCAGCAGACGGCCGTCAGGGCTGAAGGCGACCGAGTTCACCGGCCTGCTTCCCCTCACGAGGGGAGCGCCCACCGGGAGATGAGAGGCCACGTCCCACAGCCGGATGACGCCGCGCCAGTTCCCCGCCGCCAGCAGACGGCCGTCGGGGCTGAAGGCGACCGAGTTCACCACACTTTCGGAGTTGCCAAGGGCGAGAGCACCGACCGGTTGGCGGGTGACGGCGTCCCAGAGGTGAACGTTCGCGTCGCTGCCGGAGGTCGCCAGCAGACGGCCGTCAGGGCTGAACGCCAGTGTGGCGATACCGCTGGCGGAGCCGGTCACGGGGGAGCCGCTCGGGCGGCGCGTCGTGACGTCCCACAGGCGGAAGGTTTTGTCGGTTCCACCGCTGACCAGCAGACGGCTGTCCGGGCTGAAGGCCACGGCGGTGACATCGAGGGTGTGACCGGATGGAAGGCCGCTGATCTCGTGGAATGTCGCGGTGTTCCACAACCGGATGGTGCCGTCATCACTGACGCTGGCCAGGATGCCGCCGCTCGGACTGAACGCGATGTTCGTGATCGGGCCGGTGTGTCCGCTCAACGGAACGCCGACGGGCCTCTGGGTACGGGCGTCCCACAGCCGGATGCGTCTGCCGCCTTCGTCGACGACGGCCAGCATGGCGCCGTCCGAGCTGAGTGCCAGGTCGCCGGTGTAGCCCGTCGGCAGGGGACGGCCGACCGGGCTGCCGGTGGCGGCGTCCCATAACCGCACACTCGGACTCGCCATCCCGAAGGTGGCGGCGACGGCGCCGTCGGCGCTGAACCTCACCCGAGGGGACATTCCGACGTCGCCGTCGAACATCGGGCCCTTCATGCGGCGAGTGGCCAGATCCCAGCGCTGTACGCGTGCCCCATCAAGGTAACTGGCGGAAACGGTGGTGCCGTCGGGGCTGAAGGCCACCATGACGGCGCCGCGAGCAGAGGCGATGGGCAAGGTGGCGACCGGACGGCGAGCGACGACGTCCCACACCTGGACGCCTCCCTCGTCGTCGGCGGTGTTCAGCCGGACACCGTCCCGGCTGAACTGCATGGTGGTGACGGCGGTGGTGTGACTGGTGGGCAGGGCCCCGACCAGGCGACGGGTGGCGACCTCCCACAGCCGCACGTCCTCACCGACGCCGGCGGTGGCCAGCAGGCGGCCGTCCGGGCTGAAGGCCATCGTGAGGACAGCGCCGTAGCGGGCGGGGCCGACGAACAAGGTGGAGACGAGCTGATGGGAGGCGAACTGCCACAGCTGAACGCTCCCGTCGGCGCCGGCGGTGGCCAGCAGGCGGCCGTCGGGACTGAAGACCACGGTGGTGACGGCGCCGGTGGGGTTTTTCAGAACTCCGTCCAGGGAACCGGTCAGCATGGTCAGCATGTCGTAGCGGGCCTCGGCGGTGGAGGCGAAACGCCAGGAGGCGGCGGCCAGCAGCCCGGACAGGGCCGGGTCCGTCGCGGCCAGTTCGTCACTTCTTTTGGCGACGAGCTGGGCCAGGATCTCGCGGCCACGGGCGTCGACCTGGCGGGCCGCGGCGACCGCGGACACGGCGGCGCCCGAGGCCACGATGGCCAGGACGGCCAGCGCGGCCACCGCCAGCCGCGCCAGCCGCCTGCGCCGGGCGGTGGCGCGGTCGGCCGACTCCGCCGCCCGCACGGAGGCCCGCAGGAAGGCCTGCTCGGCGACGGTGAGGTCGTCGGGGTGGCTCAGCAACGGCTTGGCGGCGGTCAGGCGCGTTCCCCGGTACAGGACACCGGCGTCCCGGCCGTGCTCGTTCCAGAGGGCGGCGGCCTCACCCAGGCGCCGCCGCAGGCGCAGCAGCTCACGCTCCTGATCGATCCAGGCGCGCAGCCGCGGCCAGGAGGTGATCAGCGCCTCGTGGGTCAGTTCGACGTGGTCGTCGTGCAGCGTCACCAGCCGGACCCGGGCGAGCCGTTCCAGCACCCCTTCGGGGTGTGCGACATGGTCGAAGTCCTCATAGGAGACCGGGCAGCGGGTGTCGGCCGCCTGCTCACCCGGGCTGACCAGCCGCAGCAGCACCCGCTTGGCCTGGTCGGCCTGCTCGGGAGACAGGTGCGTGTAAACCTGCTCGGCGGTGGCGGCGATCGCCCCGTGCACTCCGCCGGCCCGTTCGTAGCCTTCCAGGGTCAGCAGAGTGCCACGGCGGCGTCGCCAGGTCTCCAGCAGCGCGTGTGACATCAGCGGCAGCCCACCGGCCTCTCCCGCCACGTCCTCGATGATCCGGTCGGTCAGGGCGCGTTCCACGATCAGCCCGGCGGCGGCGGCCGGTTTGACGATCGCCTCCCGCAACTCCTGCCGGTTCATCGGCCCGACCAGCACCGTCGAGCCCTGCAGGGCCTCGGCGAGAGTGGAATGCTCGGCGCAACGGCCGAAGAAGTCGGCCCGCACCGCGAGGACCACCCGCCCACCGCCCGGTCCGGCCGTCGCCAGCAGCAGGTCGATGAACGCGGCCCGCTCGGCCACGTCCGAACACAGGGTGAACAGTTCCTCGAACTGGTCGACCACCACCAGCTCACCCCCGGTGAAGGCGGTGAAGGTGCCGGCGTGCTCACGCATCGGGTGGGCACCGGGAGTGAGCGTCACGACGACCGGCACAGGTTCGCCCAGGGCACCGTACCGGGCGGCGGGGATCAGGCCGGCGCGTAGCAGTGAGGACTTGCCGCTGCCCGACGGGCCGAACACCGCGGCCAGGCGCCGCCGCTCCAGCATTCCTGTCACCTGGTCCAGCAACCGTTGCCTGCCGAAGAAGCGGTCACGGTCGCCGACGTCGTAGTGCGTCAGCCCCTGGTACGGCGCGGCCCGCTCCTCCTCACCGGCGGCGGGGGAGGCGTGTTCTTCGGCCGCCTGCCGCCAGCGCGTCCGCCAGTCGGCCACGTCCCCGCCACAGGCGCGTACGTAGGCCTCCACCACAGGCCAGGACGCCAGCCGCTGCCCGGCCGCCGCCCGCGACAGCACGCTGACCGAATATCCCGCCTGGTCGGCCATTTCCCGGTAGGTGGGACCACCCGCCTCCTGCCGCAGTTTACGGAGCTCGTAGGCGAAACGTTGGACCACCCCCGCGGTGGGATCCAGGGGAGTCTCACTCCGGCCCATCCAGTGCTCCCTCCGCCTCGGCGCCGAGAGGTCGACCGAGCCGTCAAATTAACTCAGGCCGAGAAACAGCGGCAACCGTGGCGTTCCTTCACCGGATCGGCTGCGTGGTTTCGGGTGCGCCCGTCAGAGAATTGCGGCCTGCGCCGATCGGATTCTTTTTGTTGCGCACCGGGGCCTGACCTGCGCAACAACCTCTCCGGCGGCTACCTATGGTCGAGAAAGGAAAAGACACGTCTTCCAAAGAACGAGCTGGAGGCTTTCTTGCGCCTCGACGAGCGCGGCGGGCAGCCAACGAATTCCACGGTGAATACCGAGCCCGTTTTCCGTGACCACGAACCATCCGCCGGCCGTTTCGTCCGGCACCGGGAAACGGTCGGCGGACGGCCTCCCGCGGTCGTCCTCGGCGACCACGAAGAGGCGTCCCACGCCGTCGTGCGCCGGATCGGTCTCGGGGCGTTGCACCTGTCATGGCTTTCGTTCCCGCCGTCGCAGGTCTGGCGTGCCGACACGCTGATCCGCCGCTCGGCCCCCGGGACGTACTGCCTCTCGCTGCCCCTGCGCGGCGCCGAGCAGCTGGATCTGGGGAGTCGGCAGGTGATCGCGGGCCCGGGGGACCTGCTGTTCCACGACACCACCCAGCCCTTCCACATCCACCTGCTGGCCGACGCGACCGGTGGTGCCGAGATCGTGATCCTGTACATCCCCAAGGTGCTGATGCCCTTGCCCGCCGACTCTCTGGTACGGCTCGCCGGTCGAAGCCTGCCCTGCTCGGCCGGGGTCGGCGCCCTGCTGCGCCGGCACATCCTTGGGCTGGCCCGGCACACCTCCAGTTGCAGCGCGGCCGACGCCACCCGGCTGTCCATGATCACCCTGGACCTGGTCGCCGCGACCTGCGCTCACATCCTCGAAGCAGGCTCCTTCCCGCAGACCGAGTCGCCCCGTCAGATGTTGCGGGCACGCATCCACGCGTTCATCCAGCGGTATCTGAGCGACCCGGAGTTGTGCCCCGCGGGCATCGCCGCGGCACACCAGATCTCCGTTCGTTACCTGCACCGGCTTTTTCAGGACCAGGGGCTGAGTGTGGCCGCCTGGATCCGCTCATGCCGCCTGGAACGCTGCCGCCATGACCTGGCCGACCCCGCTCTGCGGCTCCGGCCCGTCCACGCCATCGCCGCTCGCTGGGGATTCGCCAACAACGCGCACTTCAGTCGTCTTTTTCGCGCCGCCTACGAGATCTCTCCGATCGATTACCGTCACCGCATCCACCTCATCGGACAACAGGCACCGGAAACGCCCTCCCGGTCGTCATGCGACATGCTCAAGCCGTGGGGAGGCCAACCCGGCGTCGATGTCCCGGCGACCTCGAAACCGCCGAGGAGCCGCGGAACCCGCGCCACCTGACCTTTTGAAAGGATTCGGCGTCAGAGCGGGTTGTCCGTCGCTTCCGGTCGGTCGGGCTGGAAGATCTCCTCGATGGTCAGGCCGAAGACGTCGGCGATGGTGAAGGCCAGGGGCAGGCTGGGGTCGTACCGCTCGGTCTCGATGGCGTTGATGGCCTGCCGGGAGACCTCGCACCGGTCGGCCAGGTCGGCCTGGCTCCATCGGCGGGCCGCACGCAGCTCGCGCAGTCGGTTCTTCATGGTGGGCCGTCACCGGTTCAGGCGGGTGCGCAGGTCCGCGATCAGCAGCCATGTCGCCACACCGCCGAGAAGGATCACCTGCGCGAGCTGCTGGAGCCGTACGACACCCGCGGCGTCGAGCAGGGTGGCCACCTGCAGTGCCACGAGGACCGCGGCGAACGCGACGGCCATGCTCTCCAGCTGGATCCTGCGCAGGTATTCGTCCGCGCGCCGGAACGCACGCAGCAGCACCCAGGCGATCGCGAGGGTGAACACGATGGTGGTCGCGATCCACCAGGCCTTCTGGGCGGTGCTCTGGTCGGGGTTGCTGCCGAGGGCCAGGGCGATCACCCCCAAAGTGGACACGGGTATGCCGTCGATGAGCACGGCGCGCCGGGCCGCGCGTGTCAGCTGGTCCTGCTGTATCTGGTTTGCCATGGAACGAATGTAAAGCACACCTTCCATGAAGTAAAGTGTCCATGACTTCATGGAAGGTGTGCTTTACATTTCGACGTCCCCAGACCCTCCGGGAGGCGGTCTTGGCCGTCCGTTCCGACGGCCACCGCGGTGTTCTCCGGCCCGCGCCCCGAACCGCCGAGGGCGCTTCCGAGGAGAACGAGGACCGGGTGGGCGCTCCGCGCGGAGGAGGACTCAGAGGGCGGCCAGGCCAAGGGCGGCCGTGACCGCGCTGAGCACCAGCAGGACCAGGGAGGGCAGGCTGCCCTTGGCGGCGTCGCGGGCCTTGACGTGGGTGGCGACGGCGCCGGCCATGAGGAGCGCCAGGCCGATCGCCGCCGCCACGCCGAGGGCTCCGACCCACAGCCCGGCGATCAGGCCGACGGCTCCGATGATCTCCAGTGCGCCGATGACGCGCATGAACCCGGCGGACACGCCGAGTCTGCCGAGCTGGGCGGCCATCTCCTCCTTGCCGGAGGCCTTCGGGAAGCCTGCTCCGGCGAAGGCGAGGGCCAGCAGGACGGACAGGACGGCGGTGGCGATGAACATGGCCGCGATCTCCTCACGGAAATTACTTCAATGATTGAACTGTTTTCTATCAGAAGTTGTTTCTCGCATGGCGGCGGGGGGCCCACCAGGGCCAAAGGGCCTCGCCACGTCAAGGACGAACGGCTTCCAGGCAGCGATGACACCGCCCGACGGTGCCGGGCCAACCGTGGAGGCGGGCCCCTCCGGGGCTCAGTTCCGGGTGCCGGGTCCGGTCGCCGACTGGGCCGTGCGCAGCAGCGAGAGCAACTCGGTCCGCTGGCCGGCGTCGAGCACCGAGATGATCGGCGCGTTTTCGAACAGGCGGGCCAGGAGGCGGTCCCTGAGCTGGTGTCCACGGCTTGTGAGGAGAAGCCGCTTGGCCCTGCGGTCCTCGGGGTCCGGTTCCCGGCGTAGGAAGCCGCTCCGTTCGAGGGAGTCGGCGATCGCGGTCACGTGGGACGGCTCGCAGCGCAGATGTGCGGCCACCCCTCCCATGCGCTGGGGCTCCTGGAGGTGGATCAGTGCTTGGGCCTGCGGAACGGTGAGCCCGACATGGGCGGCGGTCTCCTCGAAGTTCACGCGCAGGGCCGCCGCCACGGCGAACAGACGCTCCACGATCTCCTGGCCCTCCGGGTCCGGCCACTCGATTCGAATATCCGCCACGCCCTGAACTATTTCACGCCCGGCGTGGTTCCCGGGCGGCGAGGTGGTTCGGGGGTGCGTTCAGTCGTGCGGGGGAAGGTGCCCGAGCTGGTGGTCGGCGGCGTTGAGCGCCTCGTCCACCAGACGCCGCAGGTGTCCGTGACGCAGAGCGTAGATCACGCGGCGGCCCTCCTTTCGGGTGGTGACCAGCTCGGCCAGGCGAAGGCGGGCCAGGTGCTGGCTGACCGCCGGGCGGGCGAGGTCGCAGGCGGCGGTGAGCGTCGTCACGTCCGCCTCGCCTTCTGACAGCCGCCGCAGCAGGGCCAGGCGGGTGCGGTCGGCCAGCAGGGACAGGATGTCGGCGGCGACGGCCAGGCGTTCGCCCTGGTCACGCTCTTGCGAGTCATGCGCACCTGATAGGTGCATGCGTGCGCTCATCTGCACATAATGAGGGATGGGCGGTCCGCCGTCCAACCGGCTCACCCCGATTCGCACAGACTGGAGCTGTCGTGAGCGATCACACCACCCCCCACGAGCCGCACCACCATCCCCACGGCCACGGCCACGGGCATGGGCATGGGCATGGCGGGAGTCGTGGACTGCTGGCCCGCGCCAGGCACGCCTTCGTCCCACACAGTCACGACAGCGCCGACAAAACCGACGTGGCGCTGGAGTCCAGCACCCGTGGCATGCGTGTGCTGGCGATCTCCTTCGCCGTGCTCATGGTGACCGCGCTGGTCCAGGCGGTGATCGTGGCGGCCTCGGGGTCGGTGGCGCTGCTGGGCGACACCCTGCACAACGTCGCCGACGCGCTGACCGCCGTCCCGCTGGCGATCGCCTTCTCGCTGGGACGGCGGGCGGCCACGCGCCGGTTCACCTACGGGTACGGCCGGGCGGAGGACCTGGCCGGGATCGTCATCGTGATCCTGATCGCCGCCTCGGCGGGCATGGCCGCCTATGAGGCGATCAGGCGCCTGATCGTCCCCGAGAACGTCCAGGCGCTCGGCTGGGTGGCCGTCGCGGGCGTGGTCGGTTTCCTCGGCAACGAGTGGGTGGCCCGTTACCGGATCAGGGTCGGCCGTGAGATCGGCTCGGCCGCCCTGGTGGCCGACGGCCTGCACGCCCGTACCGACGGCTTCACCTCCCTGGCCGTCCTCCTCGGCGCGGGCGGCGCCGCGCTCGGCTGGCCGCTCGCCGACCCGGTCGTCGGCCTGCTGATCACGGTGGGGATCTGCTTCGTGCTGAGGGACGCGGCCCGGGAGGTCTACCACCGGCTGATGGACGCGGTCGATCCCTCCCTGGTCGAACAGGCCGAGCAGATCGTCGCCCGGGTCGCGGGTGTGAAGCGTGTCGGCTCGATACGGCTGCGCTGGATCGGGCACGCGTTGCGCGCGGAGGTCGACATCGTGGTCGGTCACGAACTGTCGCTGGTGCGGGCGCACGCGGTGGCGGTCGAGGCCGAACACCACCTCATCCACGAGCTGCCCCGGTTGCGGGCGGCCACCGTGCACACCGATCCCGACGGGCCGGAGGGCACCGACCACCACGCGGTCCTCGCGGCGCACACCTGACCGCGGGGACACCGATGGTCGGTGCCGTCCCCTCACACCTCAGGGCTCGACGAGGCCGACCACGAACGCGTAGTCGTCCAGGGTGAACTGGGTGATGCCGGTGATGCGCAGGGCCTGCACCCGGACGGTGTAGGTCCCGGGGCCCAGCGAGGGGGAGAAGCGCTCAAGGGCGTGCGCCTCCTCGGCGCCGCCGGGGGTGTCGAACCTGTAGTCCGTACTCGTGACCGGCTGCAGCTCGATGGTCGTTCCCGCGGAGTTGACCGCGACGACGCGCACGGAGCACCACGCGCTGGGGTCGCCGACGCAGAGAGACTCGGCGGTGAAGCGGGCGTCGACGAACCGGGTCGTCCCCGCGGGCACGGTGACGTTGACGGACGCCGTCGGGATGTTCCCCCAGGCCCCGACCGTCTGGGCGGTCCAGGGAGCGCTCTCCCCGGCGAAGAACTGCGCGCCGGTCTGCGTGCCGTTCTGGGAGCTGGGCACGGCGTTGGCGGCCGTGACCGTCAGCGCGAGGGCGCAGGACAGCGCCGTGGCGGCGACCACGGTCCTGATGGCTCTGGACAACGGGGGTTCCTCTCTGCTCGTACGGAGTTGTGCGCTCCGTGACGGGGCGTTGCCGGAACCACGCTGACGAGGCGCCGTGACCGGTGAAAGCCCGGCCGAATTATCCGTACAAATCCGTACAGGAACCGGTGGTGCGAACAGCGGGGTCCTGTTGCCCGTGGGACCTCCGTCTGGGAGAAAGGGGCATGCCCAGACTGCCGCTCCGGCGATCGATCGTCGCCGCCGTGGTCACCGGGGTCTGCTCCGCCGGCCTCGCCGGGTGCTCCTCCGTGACCACGACGCCCTCCAGGACACATGCGCCAGAGGACGGTCCGCGGGCGAGCACCGGAGACCGGGCCGCTGTCCGATCCGCCGTCCGGACAGTGGCCTTCGGCAGGTCGCGGGGCAGGGACGTGGCCGTCACCGCCGGGGCCGACGGGCTGGTCAGGGTCCGGTGGCTGCCCACCCTGGAACCCGCCGCGGGGCCGCTGCCCGGCGACCGCGCCGCCGTCGCCGAGCTGGACGGCCGGTCGGTGGTCTTCACCGCCGGCGGGTACGGCGGGCGCCTGTGGGATCTGGACACCCGCAGGGAGCTGCTCCACGTTCCCGCACCTGTCTCCGCGTTCGCCTTCGGCGCCCTTCGGGGGGCTCCCGCACTGTTCACCGGCGACCGCCGGGGCCGGGTCCGGATCTGGGACCTGACCTCGGGCACGTCCGCCGGGAGCCTGGACACCGGCGCGGGCACGGCGATCACGGCACTGGCGTCGGCGCGGGTGCGCTCCCGGCCGATCCTCGTCGTCGCCGTCGACAACCACGGGGACGACCCCGGCCACGCGCAGCTCTGGGATCTCACCACACGTCACAGGACCGGTGCTGTCCTGCCCGCCAGGCAGGAGGCCGAGAGCTTCGACCGGTTCCAGGTGCTCACCCTCGACGGGCGGCCCACCCTCGTCACGGGCTCCGACTACGGCCTGAGACGGTGGGATCTCGAAAGGCGGCAGGAGCTCGGCCCGTCCGTCGAGAACCGGCAGGAGGACGCCCGGCTCTTCTCCTTCCCCTCGTTCACCGTGGCCCTGGACGGCCGGCGACCCGTCCTTGTCACGGGCCGGGTCGCCGGGGCTCCGATCCAGCTACGGGACCCCGCCGACGGTGCGGTCCTGGCGGAGATGACCGTTCGACCCGGGACGGCGGTGACCGCGCTCGCGGCGGGCACGGTGAACGGCGACCAGGTACTGCTCAGCGGTGACGAGGACGGCACGGTCCGGCTGTGGGACCTGCGAACCCGCGGGCGGACCGATGGTCCGGCGCCCACCGGGGGCTCATGACCATTGTCAACACCACCCCGCCATGGCCGATAGTGTGCCATTTCGTGCCTTTTACCCTTATTCATCCTGTTGTCGCGATCCCGTTGCGCCGGTTCCTGCCACCGGCGGCGCTGGCCGCAGGAGCGATGGTCCCCGACCTTCCCTACTTCGTCCCCTACGGGCTCACCGACGTGCTCGTTCCGGTCTCCGCGCCATGGTCCCCGCTGCGGGACGCCGGGCAGACCCACCGGGTGGAGACGGGGTCGATGGTCTTCGACCTGGTCATGGCGCTGATCCTGGCCGGGGTGATCACGGTGTGCGCCGCCCCGGTCCGCGCCCTGCTGCCCCAGGCGCTGGCCCGCAGGATGGGGCGCCGCGGCCGGGGGCGGGCGGCGCACTGGGCATGGTGGCCGGTGGCCGCCGCCGTCGGGATCGCCACCCACCTGCTGTGGGACCGCCTGGTGGACGAGTGGCTGCTCGCCGCCGGGGACGTGGTGCTGATGGAGTCCGAGGGGGTGCACCTGGTCGGTTCACTGATCACCCTGACGGCGCTGGGCTCGGCCTGCTGGTGGCTGTGGCGCAGGCCGTTGAGCGAACCGGTGTCCCAGCCGGGCCTGGGAGTACGGCTGGCGCTGCCGGCGGCGATGGGAGTGCTGGCGGCCGGGCTGATCGTGACGGTGGGCGCCGGGCTGGTGGTGCGGTCGCTGGTGACGTTGACGATCGACGCGGTCGTGCTGGTGCTGCTGGCCTACGCCGCCTTCCTTCGCCTGGCCCCGTCCCGGACGAGGAGCTGATCCACGGCCGCTCCCGGATCCGGCCGGACCGGCCTGGCCGGATCGGCGGTCTCAGTTGGAGAAACCTCCCTCAGGCCGGATGATCTCCAGATTGGTGCCGTCAGGATCGTTGAAGTAGGCGACCTGGGTGCCGAGTGCCGCGTCAGGAGTGACCTCGCCCGCGATGAACGTGTAGTCCTCGCCGAGGAAGTCGTACCCGGCCTCTTTCATACGCCCGTACACCGCGTCGAAGTCGTCGACCTTGAAGCACAGATGCATCGAGCCCGGACGGTTCGCCGCCCCGTTCGTCCGCTCCCCGACCGGGTCCTGGAACTGGATGAGGTCGATGCCGACGTTGTCGAGATTGAACGTGGCGTACCGCAGCTTCGCGACGGGCAGCCCCTGTGCCTCACCGAAGGGCACACTGTGCATGGTCTCGTCCGCGACGACGGGCTCCCGTCCGGTGAGGGCCCTGTAGAACGCGATCGACGCGTCCAGGTCCGAGACCGAGATCCCAACGTGGGCGGCTCGGGTGAGGTTCATCGGAGCGCTGGAAACGGTCATGATCCCTACCCCCGTTCGCACTCTGCCTTCTCAGCGGTGGTGCTGATCGGCGCAGGTCGGGTCCCGAAAGAACCCGCCAGGAAACGATTCCCCCGCAGGGGAGGACGCCCACTCCAGGGGGTAAAGAGTGTTCCCGCCGTCGCCTTCCCGGCCGTCGGCGAGGCCCTGGCAGAAACCTGTATATGGCACTAAATCCGTTGAACGGGCGATATATGGACGATCATGATGCCCTCCATGGACCTCCTCTCCTCGCTGCCCGCCTTCGTCCTCGCCGTCATGCTGATCTCCTCCTCACCGGGGCCCGCGATGGCGCTGATCCTGCGGCGCGCGGCCCTGCACGGCTTCTCCGGCGCGGTGCCCACGGTGCTGGGCCTGGAGGCGGGCCTGTACGCGTGGGCGTTGCTCGCCGCCACCGGGCTCACCGCCCTCGTCGCCGCCTCCGAGGTGGCCTACCTGATCCTGCGCGTGGTGGGCGGCGGCTTCCTGCTGTACCTCGGCTTCAGGGCCTGGCGTACGGCGTGGCGCGGTGCGCGGGCCGGGGAGACGGTGGCGGAGGAGCCTGGGCCCGGATCGTCGCCGTCCTGGTGGAAGGCGTTCGGTGAGGGGGCGGTCGTGATGCTGGCCAACCCGAAGATCGCCGCCTTCATGATCGCTTTCTATCCCCAGTTCGTACCCGCCGACCGGCCGCTGTTCGCCACGACCTCGCTGCTCGCCGCGGTCCAGGTGGCCATCGAGATCGTCCTGTACCTGGCACTGGCGGCCGTGGTCGGACGGGCCGGGGCGTGGTTTCGCCGCCCGGCGATCCGGCGCAGGCTGGAAGCGGTCAGCGGCACGGTCCTCATCGCCCTGGGCCTGCGGATGGCCGTCGAGAGCCGCTGACACTCCGGCCTGAGCGGTTCGCCGACGCCGCTCTCGTCCGCCGGACAACCGGCGCGTGCCGTAGGGGGCTGTGACCTTCTACGGCTGGGAGCGGGCCACGGCCTGGGCGAGGGAGGCGACGTGCTCGGTGAGCGCCGTGACCAGGGCGGGCGGGTTCCTGACGGTGAAGGACCAGGGCAGACCGGTCAGGACGCGCGCCATGGCCTTCAGGTCCTCGGCCCCGCTGACCAGGAGAACCCCGCCTTCCGGGCAGGGGTACAGGTCGCCGAAGGGGGCGGGCAGCCGGTCACGTGCGGTTTCAAGGTCGGTGTCCATCCACACCTCGGTGCGGTGGGTCCAGGCCCCGAGCGTCATCGTCCGCATGACGTGGTCGGTGGGGTCGAACTCCTCGGGAGGGGTGAACCGGGCGGGCAGTTCCGCGGCGGCGCCGATCCTGTCCAGGCGGTACATGCGGACGGCGTCGCGCAGGTGGTCGTGCCCGACCAGGTACCAGCGGCGCCCGTGCACGACGAGCCCGTAGGGGTCCACCTCACGCGCGCCGCGGGTGTGCTCGATCCGTACGGTGTGACGCGCGTGGACGGCCGCGGCCAGCGTCAGGACCAGGTGCGGGTCCGGGGTCAGCGGGCCCGTCGTCGCGGAGGTCGAGGAGACCAGCGCGGTGACACGCCGGCGTAACGCGGCGGGCAGGACGCGGTTGAGCTTGACCAGCACCCGGTCGGCCGGGCCCGGCTCGCCCACCGGTTCGTGCCTGCCGGTGACCAGCGCGGCGGCGACGGCCACCGCCTCGTCGTCGGAGAGCATCAGGGGCGGCAGGCGAACGCCGTGCGCGAGCCGGTAGCCGCCGTAACGGCCGCGGACCGACTCGACGGGGATGTCCATGTCGCGCAGGGCCGTGACGTACCGGCGGACGGCACGTGCGTCGACGGCCAGGCGCCGGGCCAGTTCGTCGGCGGGCACCAGGCCGCGGTCCTGGAGGATCTCCAACAGCGCCAGGACACGGGTTGCCGGACGGGACATGAACCCGATCCTAATGAGGGCAGAAATCGTCCACAATCCGCCCTAGCGTTGCGCCACAGGAGATCGATCGAAAGGAGTCGACCAGGTGTCGACCATCGTTCTTGTCGGCGGTTCGTTCCTCGGCGCGTGGGCCTGGGAGCGGGTCACGCCGCTGCTGACCGCACACGGCCACCAGGTGCACCCGCTGACGCTCACCGGCTTCGGCGACCGCGCCCACCTGGGCTCGCCTGCCACGACGCTCACCACCCACGCCCGTGACATCACGGCCGCGATCGAGTACGCCGACCTGAGGGAGGTGGTGCTCGTGGCGCATTCCTACAGCGGAGCCCCGGCCACGATCGCCGCCAACGCGATCCCCGACCGGATCGCCCGGGTGGTCTACCTCGCCGCCTCCCTGCCCGAGCCGGGCAGAAGCCTGTTCGACATCATCCCCGCCTCCACCGTCGAGGCCATCATGGAGACCGTCCAGGACGGGCGGGTCGCCGTGATGAGCGACGAGATCATCGACGCCAACTTCGGCGACCACGGACTCACCGCCGAGGACTTCGCGTGGCTGCGTGCCCGCGGTGTCGGCCAGCCGGTCGGCACCCTCCAGGACCCGGCGCCGGACGACCTCGGCGCGGTGCGGAAACTGCCGCGTACCTACATCGTCTGCGCGGGTGACCCGGGCGACCCGCCGGACCTTCCGGACCACGACATGGTCGTCCTGGACTCCGGGCACTGGCCGATGATCACCAGGCCGGTCGAGCTGGCCCGGGTGCTGGACGAGACGGCCCGGTCATGACACGCCCCTTCCGTGTGGAGATTCCCCAGGCGAGCCTGGACGAGCTGACCGACCGCCTGGTCAGGACACGTTTCACCCGTTCCCTGCCCGGTGCCGGGCTCGGCGTGCCCGTCGAACGTGTGCGACGGCTGGTCGAGTACTGGCGTGACGGCTACGACTGGCGCCTCTGGGAGCGGCGGATCAACGCCCATCCGCAGTTCACGACCGAGATCGACGGTCTCGACGTGCACTTCCTGCACATCCGCTCGTCCCGGCCGGACGCCCTTCCGCTCATCCTCACCCACGGCTGGCCCATGTCGGTCGTGGAGTATCTGCCGCTGATCGAACGGCTGAGCGACGCCTTCCACCTGGTCGTTCCCTCGGTGCCCGGCTTCGGGTTCTCCGGCGCGCCGGGGGAGCCCGGCTGGGACCGCCGCCGGGTCGCCGCGGCGTGGGCGGAACTGATGCGGAGGCTCGGATACGAGCGCTACGGCGCGCACGGCAACGACGTCGGCTCCCTGGTCTCCATCGAGCTGGGACGCCTGGACCAGCCCCGCGTCGCCGGAGTGCACGTCACCCAGGTCTTCTCGCTGCCCTCCGGCGATCCGGCCGAGCGGGCCGCGCTGGGGCCGGACGACCAGGGGAGACTCGCCGCTCTGGAGCGCTTCATGGCCGGGGGAAGCGCCTATCTGACCCTTCAGGCCACCCGGCCGCAGACCCTCGCGCACGCGCTCGCCGACTCTCCGGCCGGGCAGCTGGCCTGGAACCTGCAGCTCTTCGGCGAAGGGGTGGGCGACGACTACATCCTCACCAACGCCACGATCCACTGGCTGACCGACAGCGCGGGCAGTTCGGCCCTGGTCGGCTATCACGGGCGCAGACCGCCCGCCGAGCGGTCGTCCTTCCCGCTGGGCGTTGCCTGCTTCGCCGACGACTTCTTCCCCTCGATCCGCCCGCTCGCCGAACGCGACCACGGCGCCGTCGTGCGCTGGAACGAGTACGCCAAGGGCGGCCACCACGCCGCGCAGGAGGAACCGCAGGTGCTCGCCGACGACATCCGCGCGTTCTTCGCCACCCACCGGTGACGGCGTCGCCGCGTTCGCGTGACGGTCCGATATGTGGTTGCCTCACGTCGCCGCGTCGTCTTACCGTGCCGAAGTGGATCTCTTCTCTCATACCTGGAGCGCGTTACGTACGGCGGTCGCCGACCTCCCCGACGAGGACTTCGCGCGGCCGTCCGGTTGTGCGGGCTGGCTCGTACGGGACCTGGTGTGCCACCTGGTCATCGACGCCCAGGACGTCCTGATCACCCTCGTGACCCCCGTGGACTCGGAGCCGACCCGCGACGCGGTGACCTACTGGAACGTCGCCGCGGAACCCCCGACCGGTGACGACCCGCTCGACGCGCTGATCGTGCGGCTGGCCGCCGCCTACCAGGAGCCCGAGCTGCTCAAATTCCATCTCGACGACGTCGGCTCAGCCGCCGGTCGCGCCGCCGGGCTCGCCGACCCGGACCGGCGGGTCGGTACCCAGGGCCAGGTCCTCACCGCGGGCGACTACCTCTCCGCGTACGTGCTGGAGTGGACGCTGCACCACCTCGACCTGGTGGCGCACCTGCCGCACGTGGCGGGACCTCCCGCCGAGGGGCTCGCCCGGACCCGCGAGATGCTGGAGGAGATCGCCGGAGCCGCGTTCCCCGCCTCGTTCTCCGACGAGGACGCGCTGCTGGTCGGCACCGGGCGGCGTGCCCCGACCGACGGGGAGAAGGATGATCTGGGGGAACTGGCGGCGCGGCTCCCGTTCGTCCTGGGGTGACCGTAGGCCCGCGTCAGCCGGCGGTGGGGGAGCGGTGACGTCGTAGGGCCAGGACGATCAGCATCACCACGCAGGCCACGGCGACCGCGGCGGCGAAGCACTGCACGGCGAAGAGAAGCCCGGAGACCGTGGCGAGGAAGCCGACCCCGATGACCGGCACCCCGACGCCGAGGTAGATGATCACGTAGAAGGTGGACAGCACGTCGGCGCGGTGTTCGGCGGGAGCCGCCTGGTTGACCGCGGTGATGCCGCCGAGGAACGTGAGCCCCTGGCCGGTGCCGCCGGTCGCCGCCGCCAGGAGCAACAGCGGCAGCGAGGACAGGCCACCGGCGAGGGCGAGCAGTACCAGTCCGGTGGCCAGGAGGGGCAGGCCGGCCAGCTCCAGGTCGCGGGCCTGCCTGCCGTACCCGAGAAGCTGGGCGAGCGCGGAGCACAGCAGCATCAGCGCCACCGCCGCACCGGCCAGGAACAGGTTCCCGCTGCCGGAGAGGATCGCGACATAGGTGGGGACGAGGGCGAGGGAGAGCCCCATCACACTGAACGCGAGGAAGCTCGCCGTACCGCTGGTCACGAAGATGGAGCGCACCGCGGCGGGGATCTCGGGGAGGTGGGGCCCGCGCCGGATGCCCGAGGCCATGACCGGCAGCGCGGCCATCGTCACCGCCGCGGGAACCAGCAGCGCGATCTCCACCGCGAACGGCAGGACGTGCGGCGCGGGGGCGTACTGGGCGAGCAGCCCGGCCAGCACGGGGCCGAGGCCGAGCCCTCCGACGGTGGCCACGGTGGACACCAGCGCGGCCCTGCGGCGGTCGCCGTTCGGTTCGAGTTCCGTCAGCGTCGCGGTCAGCGGGCCCGAGGCCACGCCGAGCGCCACGCCCTGCAGGGCACGGGCGGCGAACAGCCATCCGGTGCTCGTGGCCAGGGCGAAGAGCAACGCTCCCAGCGCGGCGAGCGCCACCGCCGACAGCAGCACGGTGCGGCGGCCGAGCAGGTCGGACAGCGGACCGGCCAGCAGCAGGGAGGGAATCAACACGGCCACGTACGTGGCGAAGATCAATGTGACGATCAACGGGGAGAAGCCGAAGCCCGCCTGGTAGCCCCGATACAGGGGGGTCGGCAGGTTCGTTCCGGTCAGCAGGATGAGCAACGTGTACGCCGTACCCCAGAATCTCCATCGTCCTGCGGGGCCCGCGTCCTGCGGGGAGCGCCTTTCCCGGCGGGGGTCACGACGCGGCGGACGGTCATGGCTCGCGGCGGTGAGTTGATCAAGAGACATCCGTTCCTCCACACCATCATGTTCGGACTTGCCGAACATAACACATGTTCGAGAATGCCGAACATGTCGCTATCCTGGAGGCATGGCAAGCCGTACCGCGACCGAACTCGTCCACCCCGACTCCGACCAGCTCCGGTTCACCGCGGTGCTGGCGGCCCTGAGCGACCCTCTGCGCCTGGCCATCGTCGCCCAGCTCGCCGACGTCGAGCCCGACGGCGAGCTGATGTGCACGACGCTCGCGGTACCGGTCAGCAGGTCCACCCGGAGCGGTCACTTCAAGGTCCTGCGGGAGGCGGGTGTGATCCGGCAGAGGGACGAGGGGACACGGCGGCTGAACCGGCTGCGCCGTGACGACCTGGACGCCCGTTTCCCCGGCCTGCTCGACCTCGCGATCCTGCAGGGTCGCGAGGTGCTCAACGGCTGGTGAGACCGGACCCGGTGGGCTCGTGTGCCTCCCACCGGGCGGGGCCTACCGCGTGCGGTAGTCGCCCAGGCCGTGTTCGAGCAGGTGGAAGGCCTGTTCGGCGTTGACGACCGCGTCGGGGTAGACGGCGTCGGCCGTCTCGCCCTCCAGCAGCCGCCGGATGTTCTCCGACATCAGGGCGTTGCGGGTGCCGAGCATCTGTGCGGCGGCGACGCGGGCGATCGGGTCCGCCCGCCCATCCTGGGTGGCGAGTTCCTCGGCCAGCAGCTCCTGACCACGCGCCAGGAAGTGGTGCAGGTACTGCAGGAGGGCGGGCGTGGAATGGGTGAGCCTCTGCACGGCGAGCACCTGGGGGTCGTCGCTCAGACCGGTGGCCGCGTCGCGAGCGGCCAGGGCCGCCAGGAAATGGCGTCGCAGGGCCCGAACCGCCGGCTCTCCGGCCGCACGGCCACGGACGACACGGGCGGGCTCGTCGACATGTTCTTCCAGCGGCGCCAGGACCAGGGCCTCCTTGGTGGGGAAGTACGGGAGGCTCCTCGGCCCGTTCGTCCAGGAGTTCGGCCCGACCGGCGGCATGGGTCACGTGGTCTGGCCGGCGTCGCGGCACCGGTGGCCACGGTCGGGAACGGCGTGGTGATCTCGTTCGTTTCCCCGATCAACGCCGTGTTCGTGATCGCCGCGGCCATCATGGCGCCCCCCTTCGCCGCATGGCTGCGCGAACCCGCCGCCCCCTCCCTCCCCGCTGAACAGGTGGACGCATGAGCAAGCCCTGGCTGACCTGGACGACCTTCGCCGTGACCGCCGTGACCACCACCGCGGGCCTGCTCCTTCCCGGCCTGTCCGCGCTGCTGGCCAGGAGCCCCAGCCTGCTGGACGGTCAGTGGTGGCGGCTGCTCAGCCCCATCCTGGTCAACCCGGAAGGCTGGTACCAGATCCTTTTCAACGGGGCCGCGCTGCTCCTCCTCGGCACATACGCCGAGCGGGCGTACGGCCGGGCCCGCTGGTTGCTGCTCTACCTGGGAGGCGCCCTGGCCGGGGAGGTCTACAGCTACGCCGTCGGCGACTACAGCGCCGGCTCGTCCGTCGCCATCGCCGGCCTGCTCGGCGGACTGGCCGTCTGGGTGGTGCGCGGCCACTCCGGACTGCCCCGTAGGCCCAGGATCGCCGCCGCCGCGCTTCTGGCCGGCGCGGTCGTGCTCGCCCTCATCGGAGACGAGCACGGTGCCCCCATCCTCACCGGCGCCCTGATCGCCCTGGTCCTCCCCGCCCGCGCGGCAGGGGAGAACACCGCCCACGCCCGATGAGGCGTCCGGCTCGCCACGACCGCTGCGGAGGTCGCGGTGTGCCTCGACCGGGGTGGGCTGGGGACCGTCGTGAACGCGGCCCGGAGCCGACGTGCTCGATCAGCCGATCGGCGGCGCGAGGTACTCCAGCGCGTAACCGTCTCCGGAGGCGGTCACGCGGGCGATGCCGGGAGAGTCGAGATGGGCGCCGGCCACGAAGTGGTCCGGCTGGGTCAGCCGTTCGAGAAGGGCCGCTCGCGCGGAGCGGGCCTGGGACTGGTCACCGTCGAGCTCCCAGGTCACGTTCGGCTGCTCGAACTGGAGCGTGGGAACGTGAACGGTGTCGCCCCAGACGAGAAGGTGGCCGGTGCCGCTCCTGACGTCGTAGACGGTGTGACCGGGCGTGTGGCCCGGCGTCGGGATCGCGGTGACCCAGCCGTTGATCGCGACCTTCTCCGACACGGGTACGACCCGGTCGCGGATCGGCTCAAGCCGCCCGGTGAACACCGAGGTGTCGCCCGCGCCGATCCACACCCGCTCAAGTTTGGCGAACGCCTCCGAACCGTCCGGCGCGATCAGGCCGCTCACGTGGTCCTCGTGATTGTGGGTGATGGCCACGTCGGTGACGTGCGCGCGGTCGATTCCCGCCTCGTCGAGCGCGTCGTGGATAAACCCCATGCCCGGGACGTGCCAAACGTTGGACGCACCGGTGTCGACGAGAACCGACCGCGTGCCGTCGGTGACGAAGAAGGCGTTGACCGACAGCCGCAGGTTGTCGTCGATCAGCGGGACGGCGGCAGGCAGCTCGTCGAGAGCGCACCCGTCCTCGTCGCGGAGCCGTGTCGGCGGCATGTCGATGTACCCGTCTCGCAACGAGGTCACCTGCAGGTCGCCGAATTCAAACGTGGCATAACGCAGGCCACTTGAGATCAAACGCATGGAATCTCCATCGTGCTGAGCGCGCATCGCGCATCTTCAATAGAAGAGAATATCTCCTTTAGAAGAAACCATACACTGTGGGCGTCGAGATACCCCCATCGATCGAGGAGCACGGTGGTCGAGCAAGACGGAAACGGTGACGACCTGGCCGGAGCGTTCGGCGGTAACGTGCGGCGGCGCCGCGAGGAGGCGGGCCTGACGCTTGAGCAGCTGTCCGCGCAGTCGTCGGTCAGCCGGGCGATGCTGTCCAAGGTCGAACGCGGCGAGAAGAGCCCGACGATCGGCGTCGCGTCCAGGATCGCCCACGCGCTCGACGCGTCACTCTCGGACCTGATCGGCGCGCCGGCCGCCGCCGCGCCCGGTGTGGCCATTGTCATGCGCAAGAACGATCGTCCCGTCTTCCGTGACCCGGAGACCGGCTTCGAGCGGCACATGGTGTCAGCGGCCCCGGGTGCGGGAGGAGCCGAGATGGTCGTCCACTATCTCCCCGCGCAGGTCTCCACCGGGCTGCTGCCCGCGTATCCGCCGGGTACGGAGAAACAACTCGTGGTGCTCAAGGGCACCCTCACCGTCGCGATCGGCGGGATCAGCGAGACCCTGAACACCGGCGACTCCCTGTTCCTCCAGGCCGACGCGGACCACGGCTTCGCCAACCGAACGAACGCTCCCTGCGAGTACATCATGGTCATCTCGCGCAGAGCCTGATCGGCCGCAGCGTACGGGCCTGGGCAGACGGCGCCACACGCCACCCGCCGTAGCCGTACGAGAACCGCGCGTGTTCGGGTCAACGGCGGATGAGGCCGAGGTCGGTGGCCATGGCGACAGCGGCGGTACGGGAGTCGACGCCGAGTTTGGCGTAGATACGGGCCAGGTGGGATTTGACGGTGCCCTCGGTCAGATGGAGGCGTGTGCCAACGGCCTGGTTGGACAGGCCGTCGGCGACCAGGGCGAGGACTTCGGTTTCGCGCCGGGTCAGGGTGGTGCCGGGGGCACGCAGGCGGTTCATCAACCGGTCGGCGACGGTGGGCGCGAGTGTGGTGCGTCCGGCGGCTGCGGTGTGCACGGCGGCGGCCAGATCTTCGGGCGGGGCGTCTTTGAGGAGGTAGCCAGTGGCGCCGGCTTCGATGGCGGGCAGGGTGTCGGCGTCGGAGTCGTAGGTGGTGACGATCAGCACGCGGGGGGCTCCCGGGCGGGCGGTGATCCGGGCGGTGGCTTCGGCGCCGCCCATGCCCTTGCCGAACTGCAGGTCCATCAGGACGACGTCGATGTCGCCTTCGGCGGCGCGGGTGACGGCGTCCTCGGCGGTGGCGGCTTCGGCGACGATGACGAGGCCGGGCTCGGTTTCCAGCACGGCGCGCAGCCCGGCCCGTACAACAGGGTGGTCGTCGGCCACGAGCAGGCGGATGGGAGTGTCGTCGGTCACGGGCGGGCCTCGGGCTCGGTGTCGGCTGGTGGGGTGAGAGGCAGTTGGGCGGCCAGGGCGGTGCCGTGGCCGGGGGCGGATTCGACGGTGAGAGTGCCGCCGAGGGCCTGGGCGCGGGCGCGCATGGCGGCCAGTCCGAAGCCGCCGGTCTCGGGGTCGGGGGCGGGCAGGCGGGCGGGGTCGAAGCCGCGTCCGTCGTCGGCGACGTCGAGGGCGACGTGGTCACCCAGATAGCCGAGGGTGACCTCGGCGGTGGTGGCCTCGGCGTGCTGCACGACGTTGGCCAGGGCGGACTGGGCGATTCGCAGCAGCGCGACCTCGTGCGCGGTGGTGAGCGGGGCGGGATCGCCGGTGAGGCGGAACCGCGCGGTGAGCCGATGCCGGGCGGACGCGGTGGCGCACAGGCGTTCCAGGGCACCGGCCAGGGTGGTGCCCTCCAGCGTGGGCGGAGTGAGGGCGGCCACGAAACGGCGGGCCTCGGCGAGGTTGTCGACGGCGGCCTGCCTGGCCTGGCCGACGTGGCGGGCCGCGTTCTGCGGTGCCTGGGGCAGTGCGCGCTCGGCGGCCCGTAGCAACAGCTGGATGCTGGACAGGCCCTGGGCGAGGGTGTCGTGGATCTCGCGGGCCAGACGTTCGCGTTCGGCGAGCACACCGGCGGTGTGCTGGACCCGGGCCAGGTCGGCGCGGGTGGCGGTGAGTTCCTCGATCAGCCTGCGGCGGCGCTCGCTCTCCCGGTACAGGGCCTGATAACCCCGTACTCCCGCGACGGTGACGGCGGCGCCGAGCGCGGGGCCGATGGCCATGGCAGGGCTGAAGGAGTGCTGGTGGGCGGAGAATCCGGCGATGGCCGCCACCGCGGTGGCGGCCACCGTGATCGGTCCGGCGCGGCGAGGCAGAAGATGAAGCTGGAGGAAGTACAGCGGGAAGGCCACCCACACGGCGTCGGGAGACAAGGCCAGCAGCGCCAGCCATACGGTGCCCACGACCGCGAGCCACCAGGCGGCACCCCGCCACGTGCGCCGGACGCGCGGCGCAAGCGCACCGGCGGCGTACACCAGGCCGCACGCCCCCGCCGTCGCGGCGATCCATCCGGCATGGGGATGGTCGCCGGCCAGTGCCCGGCCGGAGGTCAGGACGAGCAGGCCGATGATCAGCAGGTGCAGGCACCAGGCCAGGGTCCGGGTGGTGAGGGTCAGGGCGGAGGCGGTGGCGTTCACAGTGTCCTCCAGCCTATGGAGGCAGGCCCGTGGGGGCCTCCATCGAAAGTTAGAACCCGCGTGCCGTCCTTCGGCCCGTGAAGTTCCCCCCTGCGCCAGACGCGTGTGTGAGACGCCGGCGGCGACGGTTGAGGCGTACCCCGCTTCCACCACCGGAAAGGACAGGCCAAGGCCGTGTTCGTCGCCTGGAGAGACCTGAAGTTCGCCAAGGGGCGCTTCGCCCTGATGGGAACCGTCATCGTGTTGATCACCCTGCTGGTCGGGCTGTTGTCCGGGTTGACGGCCGGTCTGGGTCAGCAGAACATCTCCGCGATCACGGAACTGCCCGCAGACAAGATCGCGTTCCAGGCTCCCGGCGGCGGCCAGAACCTGTCGTACTCCAACTCCACCGTCACCGAGCAGCAGTGGCTGCAGTGGTCCACAGCACCCGGCGTCGAAAACGCCGAACCGCTGGGGATCACCACGACCAAGGCCGCCTCCGGAGACAAGAGCACCGCCGTCTCCGCCTTCGGCGTCAAGCCCGGTTCCCGCCTCGCCCCGGTCGGCGACAAGATCAGCGACAGTGCGGTGGTGCTGTCCGCCGCAGCCGCCGACGACCTCGGTGTGCAGACCGGCGGCTCCCTCACCCTGGCAGGTCAGCGGCTGACAGTGGCCGCCGTCGAGGGCGATGCCTCCTTCAGTCACACCCCGGTCGTCTGGACCAGCCTGGATGTCTGGCGCAAGACCGCGCCACCCACCGGTGGCGGGCAGGACCCGACCGCCACCGTCATCGTCCTGACCACCGCCTCCGAAGCCGACACGGCGACCACCGACCAGCGGATCGGTACCCGGACGGTCTCCATCCAGGACTCCCTGTCCGCGATCGGTTCCTACACCTCGGAGAACGGCTCCCTGCAGCTGATGCGCGGCTTCCTGTTCGTCATCTCCGCCCTCGTCATCGGCGCTTTCTTCACCGTGTGGACCATCCAGCGCAGCGGCGACGTCGCCGTCCTCAAGGCACTGGGCGCCTCCACCGCCAACCTGCTCAAGGACGCTCTCGGCCAGGCCGTCGTCCTGCTCACCGGAGGCACCCTGCTCGGCACCGGCATCGCCGTCGCACTCGGCGCCCTCGTGTCCGGCTCCGCTGTGCCGTTCCTCCTCACCCCCGCCACCATCCTGATCCCGGCCGCCGTGATCATCCTCCTCGGCGCGCTCGGCGCCGCCCTGTCCATCCGCCGTATCACCTCCGTGGACCCGCTGACCGCCCTGGGGAGCGCCCGATGAGCCTGAACCTGACCGACATCACCCTCACCTACCCCGACGGTGAGGCCCGCCTGACCGCTCTCGACCAGGTCAGCCTGGAGGTTCCCCAGGGCAGCCTGACCGCCGTGGTGGGCCCTTCCGGCTCCGGCAAGTCCAGCCTCCTCGCGGTCGCCGCCACCCTGATCACTCCCGACACCGGCACCGTCACCGTCGACGGCCGGAACACCACCGGCCTCACCCGCGGCGAGTTGACCGAACTGCGCCGCCACAAGATCGGCATCGTCTTCCAGCAGCCCAACCTGCTGCCCTCCCTGACCGCCGCCGAACAACTCCAGGTCATGGCCCAGATCGACGGTCGCAAACCTCGCACCGCACGCGACCGCGCGATGGAACTCCTCGACGCCGTCGGCCTTGCCGACCAGGCGGGCCGCCGCCCCCACCAGCTCTCCGGCGGCCAGCGCCAGCGCGTCAACATCGCCCGCGCCCTGATGAACGACCCCACCGTCCTCCTGGTCGACGAACCCACCAGCGCCCTCGACCACGAACGCGGCGCCGCGGTTCTCGACCTGATCGCCCGCCTCACCCGCCGGCAGGCCACCGCCACCGTCCTGGTCACCCACGACCGCACCCACCTCACCGACGCCGACCAGATCGCCGAAGTCCACGACGGACGCCTGCGCCTTCCGGCACCGACGCTCCGAACCGGCAGCGGCGCGCCGGGCGAGCGGACGGGATGAGGAGGCGATCACGGTGTGGAAGGCGCAGGTGCGGCCGGCCGTGGGACCACCGCGGCGACCCTGGATCATCTGGTGCGTGCGATCAAGCGCGGGTTGAAGAAGATCCAGTACCGGCCGCATCTGATCGGCGGCTGCCTGGCCGGGACCGGTCCGGTTCTCAAGCCCTCGTAACTCCACGAACTAAAGAGCAACGGCCGGGCGCCTTCGCTGGTCGGCCTCGACGTGGGTGAGGAAGAAGTCCCGGATGTCCTGCGCCAGGAGCTCCGGCACCTCCATCGCGGCGAAGTGGCCGCCGCGCTCGAACTCCGACCAGTGCCTGATGTCGTACAACCTCTCGGCCAGCGGCCGTACCGACTGCGTGATGTCGTGTGCGAACACCGCCACACCGACCGGCACCGGGCACGGCTCGGTCCGCCGTGGAGTCTCGCGGTGCAGCCGTGCCGAGGAGGCCGCGGTGGCGGTCAGCCAGTACAGGGAGATGTCGGTGAGCATCCGCTCGTCACTGATCGTCGAGCGGGGGTCGGTCCACTGCGCGAAGCGTTCGGCGATCCAGGCCAGCTGGCCGACGGGCGAGTCGGTCAGCGCGTAACCGATGGTCTGCGGAGTGGCGGCCTGCAGTGCCTGGTACGGCGGGCGGTTGGCCATCAGCTGCCGGACCTTGTCCAGCCGGGCCTCGTCCGTCTTCGACAGTTCGACGTCGGCGTCCGGGTCCGGCCGGGTGGGCAGATAGTTGACGTGCACCCCGGCGACCCGATCGGGTGCCACCGCGCCGAGTGCCAGGGAGATGCCCGAACCGAAGTCGCCACCCTGCGCGCCGTAGCGCTCGTAGCCGAGACGGCGCATCAGTTCGGCCCAGGCCTGTGCGACGTGGACGATGTCCCAGCCGCGCCGGTGGGTCGGCCCGGAGAAGCCGTAGCCCGGGATGGACGGGATCACCAGGTGGAAGTCGCGCGACAGCGGCTCGATCACGTCGAGGAACTCCAGGAACGAGCCGGGCCAGCCATGGGTGAGGATCAGCGCGAGCGCGTCCGGCTTCGCCGAGCGCACATGGACGAAGTGGATGTTCTGGCCGTCGATCTCGGTGGTGAAGTGCGGAAGCTCGTTGAGCCTGGCCTCCTGCGCACGCCAGTCGTACCCGGTGCGCCAGTACTCGGCGAGTTCCTTCAGCCGAGTCAGCGGGAAGCCGTAGTCCCACCCGGCGTCGGCGACCTCGTTGGGCCAGCGGGTTCGGGAGAGGCGGTCGGTCAGGTCGTCGAGGTCGGCCTGGGGGATGTCGATGCGGAACGGCTTGATCACGGTCTTCACTCCGGGGAGGTTTAAACGTTAGTGACACTAACGAAGGTAGACTGTTAGTGTCACTAACGCAAGAAGCGGAGGAATCCCGTGGGCACGATCCCCGAACCGACCCCGGCCCGGCTGCGCGCCATCCCCAGCCGCCTGCTCGCCGGGACCGCGATCGTCGCCGACCGGCTCGTCGGTGAACGCCTGTCCGCGGAAGGCGCTCACAAATGGCACTTCGCCGTACTGGTCACGCTCGCCGAGGCCGGCCCCGCCAGCCAGGCCGAGCTCAGCCGCCGCACCGGCATCTACCGCAGTGACATGGTCGCCGTCCTCAACGAGCTGGCGGACGCCGACTACGTCCGCCGCGAACCCGACCCCGCCGACCGCCGCCGCAACGTCATCACCCTCACCCCCGTCGGCCGCCGCCGCCTGGAGCACCTCGACGCGCTCATCGCCGACGCCCAGCGCGAACTTCTCGCCCCCCTCACCCCCGGCCAGCGGGAGGAGCTCACTCGACTGCTCACCGTCCTCGTCGAACACCACCGCCCCCCGCACCCCCGCCCGCACGACGCGCGATAGCCCATCGCCCGCCTCCGGAGTCTCCGCGAGGTGACCCGATCGGGGCCCGTCCCGGAGTTCCCCGACCACGGTGGGCCGATCCGTCGCCCCGGGTGGCGTTGTCAACGGGAGTCATGTGTCTCGACAAGGTCAGTCAGATGACACGGATTCGAGGGGTGATCCGTCAACCGGATCTCTGTTATCAACGAAATATCAGATAGTTGGACAACGGTAGTAAAGGGGAACTATCCATGTCACAGCGCACGAAGTCCATCAAGCTGAGGCTTCTCGGCGCCGTCGGTGCCGCGGTCATGCTGGCGCCTGTGCTGGCGACCGGTTCGGCCCAGGCCTCCACCGATACCGCTCGCCAGGCGTTACTGGTCACCGGCATCCACGTCTACTCCTCCACGGGCTTCTCGGGCCCGGACGCCTGGCTCAACGGAGACCCCGGTCAGTGCTACTAGGAGCTGTTTGGGGTTCGGATCTAGGTGTGGCCCAGTGGCGGGCCGGCCGTGGCTGGTAGAACTCGGACGTGGCGCGTTTTGATGTGA
>NZ_JBEXZT010000039.1:0-57945 GCF_040631275.1 Streptosporangium sp. NPDC020145
ATGTCCATCGAGATGCGCGACACCGACGAGGACGTCTTCCGCGCCGCCGAAGAGCTCGGCATCGACCTGTCCCGGCGCGAGCCGAGCAGCGTCGAGGAGATCTGACGGCTCGCGCACGCGGCCCGCGCCTCCTCTCCGGCGCGGGCCCGGCGTACCGGTCCGTACCGTGAGTTCCGGAGGACACGATGAACGACGAGACGGCCGCGCTGCTCTTCGAGGTGGTCGAACGTCTCCAGCGGAGCATCGCGGCCCGCCACTGCCCGGCGGTCGCGGCCCTCGAAGGCGAGCGGCGGCTCGTGCTCAGCGACTACGACTATCTCCGCGACCCGCGGTCGGCCGTCTCGTTCGAGACGCGGGCGGCCGCCAGGGCTCGGGAGATCAGGGCGACGCGATGGGTCCTCGCCGTCCCCCTGGTCTGGGTCACCGCCTCCGGCACCGTCTACAGCCGGGCCGTGTCCAACCACCCGCTCCGCGAGGGCGAACAGGAGACGATCACCTGGATGAGCTTCCACGAGGGCGACGGCGTGGACTACGGCCGGGTCCCCTACGCGCGCCGCCCCGGCGGGGAGCCCGTGTTCGACACCCCGGAGATGTTCGCCGTGGGCGTGCTCCCGGCCCGGGCCATGCCGGGCCACACGCTCCTTCACACGCTCTTCCCGAACGGCTGACCACCCCTGTGGTCCGCCGGCGGCCGGCCTCCACTGCCGGGTCCACGGTTTCGCAGCCATGCTGCGGGGCGCGCGGGGTGGGGACGCAGGCAGGTCATCCGGGCCGGAAAACGACGAGA
Source organism: Streptosporangium sp. NPDC020145 (assembly GCF_040631275.1). NCBI lineage: Bacteria > Bacillati > Actinomycetota > Actinomycetes > Streptosporangiales > Streptosporangiaceae > Streptosporangium > Streptosporangium sp. NPDC020145. The sequence goes on from NZ_JBEXZT010000039.1 coordinate 788, forward strand.
TCCCGTCCGATCGGACGGGATCTCGTCAACACGCTGTCGCTGTGGAGCTATGGGGATTCGAACCCCAGACCTCCTCCATGCCATGGAGGCGCGCTACCAGCTGCGCCATAGCCCCTTGCGTTTCGCACCGCCCAGCGGCACCACGCCAGTGTATAGGACATCGCACCCTGCTCCGTAACCGGCGAGGTGACCGTCGAGGCCGCCGGGACAGGCCCGCCCCGGCGGCCGTACGGTCAGCCGAGCGACAGGGCGCGGGTGATCAGGGTCGCCAGCTCGGACACCGCGGGGTCCTCCGTCGAGGCCGCCAGACGACCGGCGTGTCCGGCCAGCTCCTCGGTCTCGACCCCGGCGACCGGCCTTCCGGTGCGGAGATACTCGGCGAAGGCCGCGGCGACCACGTCCACCTGGAACCGCGGCGACGACTTCTCCCACGGAGAGGAGACCAGGTCGGCCCGCCCGATGGAGCCGCTGACCTCACCCGGGGCGCGGGTGTCGGGGTCCTGCCAGCGCACGGTCGCGGTGGCGAGCTGGCCGGAGGCGCCCTGGCGCAGCCGTACCTCGTACAGGGCCGTCACCGTGTGACCGGGGCCGACCTCGCCGCCGTCCTTGCTGTCGTCACGGAAGTCCTCGGCCGCGATCCGCCTGTTCTCGTAGCCGATCAGGTTGTAGGACTCGACCGTGGCGGGGTTGAACACGACCTGCGCCTTGGCGTCGCGGGCCCGCAGGTCGAGGGTGGCGGCGAGTTGCTCGACGAACACCTTGCGCGCGTCGTCGACCGAGCTGACGTAGACGGCGGCGCCGTCCCCGTTGTCGGCGAGTTGCTCCATCAGCTGGTCCCCGTAGTCACGGCCGACGCCGACGCACAGCAGGGTGATCTGCTTGCCCGCGTACTCCTCGACCCGGTCCAGGATGCCCTGCCAGCTGGTGTCGCCGTTGTTGGCCAGGCCGTCGGAGAGCAGGATGACCCGGTTGGTCGCCACCGGCCTGAAGGCCTTCGCCGCCTCCTGATACCCGGTGGTCAGCCCCGCCTCCAGGTTCGTCGAGGCCTGTACGGCCAGCCGCTCGACGGCCGCGTCCAGCTCCTGCCGTTCGGTCGCGGGGGTCATGGACAGCACGACCTGGGCCTGGTCGCTGAAGGCGACGATGGAGATCTTGTCCCCGGGCCCGAGCTGTCCGATGAGCCGGTGCAGCGCCTCACGGACCAGGTCGAGTCTGCCGGGTTCGCCCATCGAGCCGGAGACGTCGACCACGAAGGTCAGGTTCGCCGGGCGTCGTTCCCGTGACTGCGCCTGACGGGTGCGCAGACCGACCCTGAGCAGCGCCGTACCGTTGCCGGGCATCCGTGCGCCGTCCAGCTGTACGGAGAAACCGTCGTCCTCGGGTTCCCGGTAGTCCTGGCGGAAGGAGTTGACGAACTCCTCCGGTCTCACCCTGTCCCGCTCCGGGAGTCTGCCCTCCCCGATGGTGCGTCTGGCGTAGTCGTAGGAGGCGGTGTCCACGTCGAGGGCGAAGGTGGAGATCTGGTCGACGGTGGTGTCGTTCATGTCCTTGGACATGCCGGTGTCGTTCTCGCGTTCCTCGGGTGCCTGGGCGTTCGCGTCGCCCCTGGGCTGGGTGCTGGGCGACCTATTCGCCGAGCTCCCGCAGGCGGCCGTGACCCACAGGGCGAGGACGGCCAGGACGACGGCGAGCGTGCGTGGTTTCATGTTCGCCTCCACAGAGATTCACAAGGATTCGCCGTGATTTATCTGGATTTGCATGGATTCACGGGGACTCGCGGGATTCGCGCGCCATCCCGTACGACGACCCCCTCATGACCTGGGCCTGGCGCTTGACCCAAGCGAGCGCAAACCGTGCCCGGCGCGTGATCGGCCTCTCCCCGCTCGGCGCCTCAAGTGACCACACGTTTTCCTCATTAATCAGGCTTCGTGCGGAAAAAAGGGGACATAGGATTCGGGATCATGCGCGTGTATCTCGGACTGGCGGCCAAGCGTCCCGAAGCCGGAATTCCCGAGGCGGTGCTGCACACCGTGCGCGCCTCGATCGAGACCGCCTTCCCCGTCCCGGCCGAGGTCATCAGGCCCCGCGAGTGGCACAGGCCCGGCGTCAGCCTGTTCGCCTGGACCAACGAGCCCGACGACTCCCGGACTCCCCCGCTGCTGGCCACCGGCCACGACAGGGTGACCGGGGTCAACGGCAACCTGGCCGTGCCCGGCGACGTCGACCGGCTCGCGGGCGCCCCCGAACTGAGCGCCGAGGCGGTCGGCGGCTGCTTCTCGGTCTTCCGCGCGACCGGTACCGAACTGGCCGCCGCGACCGCGATCCACCGGGTCTGCCCGGTCTACTACGCCGAGACCCCGGACGTGCACGTGATCGGCAGCAGGGCTCTGCTGGTCAGCCTGGCCGCCTTCGGCGAGCGGATCGAGTGGGACGTGCTCGCCCTGCAGTCGATGATCCGGCAGGGCTACTTCCTGTCCGACGAGACGCCCTACCGGGGGGTCAGCGCGCTGCCGCCCTCCTCGACCGTCACCGTCAGGGGCGGCAGCCGTACGGTCACCGAGGCGCCGCTGCCGGTCGCCGTCGCCGCGCCGTCCTCGGCCAGGCGGCGCAGGGCCCTCATCGGGGGGCTGGCCGACGCCCTGCTGACCTCGGTCGAGCCGCTGCGCGCGGCCGGCGAGCCGGTCAACCTCGCCCTCACCGGCGGCCGGGACAGCAGGCTGGCCGCCGCGGTGCTGCACGCGGCGGGGATTCCGCTGCGCGCGACCACGAACGGCCTCGACAGCCACCCCGACGTGATCCTCGCCGGGCGGATCGCCGGGGCGCTCGGCGTCGAGCACACGGTCATCCCCCCGGCGCGCACCGAGCGCAGGGACGCCGTCCTGGTCGAGCACCCGCTCGCCAGGACCTACGAGACACTGCGGACCTGCGAGGGGATGACCTCGGCCTACGAGTCGATCGTCGGCTACCTGCCGTACAACGCCAGGCCGACCATGTCGGGGCAGAGCGGGGAGGTGTTGCGCGCGGGCAGCTTCCTGCTGCTCCAGAGCGACCTGAGTCCCAAGGCGCTGCGGCGCCGGATCGACACCACCTTCATGCGGGACAAGGCCCTGTTCAGCGCCGAGGCCAACGACCACGCCCGTGAACTGGCCCGCACCTGGCAGGAGCGCGAGGGGGTCGAGGCCCTCGACCAGATGTACGTCTTCTACCGGATCGGCCGCTGGCAGGCCGGTTCAAGGGCGGGGTCGCAGCGCCGGGGCGACCCGGTCTGGCCCTTCCTCGACAACCGGGTGGTGCGCGCGGCCCTCGGGCTCGACCAGGCGTGGCGGCTGTCGGAGGAGGTCGTCCACGAACTCATCACGACCTTCGCCCCGAAACTTCGCCACATCCCCATCGAGGGCAAGCCGTGGCGCTTCACCGCCGACAGGCGCTACTACCCCTGGCAGCGTAAGCCGGGATTCCTGACGGCTCCGAAGACCGGGGGCGGCTGGAGCTGGCGCACCAGCCCGGGTGAGGCGCTGAGCGGCGTGCTGCGCGACCACATCCTGGAGCACCTCGACCTGCTGGCCCCGATCGTCTCCCCCGACGAGGTCCGCAAGCTGTTCGCCGCGCCCGTGGTCACCAAGCCCGCCCAGGTCTGGCATCTCTACACGGTGGCCACGATGCTGTCGGGCGCGTACCCGGGCAAGGCCCCCGAGGGACTCGACGAGATCCACGTCCAGGTCCCCTCCTGACCCGGCTACGTAAAATCACCCCTAGACAGCGGAGAGTTTTCCTACAACATTAGTGGGATATTGATCTCGGCCTAGGAGTTCCCGTGGCACTCATTCAGCCCGATCCCACCTTCTATCCGTCGGCCCGTGACGCCATGCAGGCGCCTCGGGAGGAGCTCGCCTACGTCGCCCTGCTGGACGCCGAAGGGCAGGGCCGTCCCGACGGGCTCGCCACGATCGACCTGTCGGACGGGTCGATCGTCAGCGTCGGCGACATGCCCCACGCGGGCGACGAGCTCCACCACTTCGGGTGGAACGTCTGCAGCGCCGCCCTGTGCCCGTACGCCCCGCACCCGCACGTCGAGCGGCGCTACCTGGTCCTGCCGGGACTGCGCTCCAGCAGGATCTACGTGTTCGACGTCAAGGACGACCCCCGGCGGCCCAGGCTCGTCAAGACGATCGAGCCGGAGACCGTCTTCGAAAAGACCGGCTACAGCCGCCCGCACACCGTCCACTGCGGCACCGACGCGATCTACGTCAGCGCGCTCGGCAACGTGGACGGCGACGCGCCCGGCGGCGTCTTCACCCTCGACCACGACACCTTCGAGCCCAAGGGCCGCTGGGAGGTCGACCGGGGCCCGCAGGAGCTGCACTACGACTTCTGGTGGCACCTCGGCCACGACACGATGATCACCAGTGAGTGGGGCACCCCCAACCAGATCGAGGCGGGCCCCTCGCTCGACCTGCTGGTCGGCAGGAAGTACGGCCACAAGCTGCACGTCTGGGACCTGACCAAGCGCAGGCACCTGCAGGAGATCGACCTCGGGGACCAGCACCAGATGGCCCTCGAACTGCGCCCCGCGCACGACCCGTCCAAGACCCACGGCTTCGTCAACACGGTCATCAGCGTCGAGGACCTGTCGGCCGGCATCTTCACGTGGTACCAGGACAACGGGGTCTGGAAGGCGGAGAAGGTCATCACCATCCCCGCCGAGCCCGCCGACCCCGAGCTGTTGCCCGAGCCGCTCAAGCAGTTCGGAGCGGTTCCGCCGCTGGTGACCGACATCTCGCTGACCCTCGACGACCGCATCCTGCTGGTCTCCTGCTGGGGCACGGGCGAGTTGAAGGCCTACGACGTCTCCGACCCGTTCTCCCCCCGCGAGACCGGTTCGGTGCGCCTCGGCGGCATCGTCGGCAGGACGCCGCACCCGGCGCGCCGGGGACGGGCGCTGAACGGCGGCCCGCAGATGGTCGAGGCCAGCAGGGACGGCCGGCGGGTCTACTTCTCCAACTCGCTCTACCGCTCCTGGGACGACGTCTTCTACCCCGACGGCATCTCCAGCTGGATCGCCAAGGTGGACATCGGCGACGACGGCTCGCTCTCCCTCGACGAGGGCTTCTTCGTCGACTTCGCCGCCGACGGCCGCCGGGCCCACCAGATCAGGCTGCAGGGAGGCGACTCCTCCTCCGACTCCTACTGCTTCCCCTCCTGATCCCCGCGACGACCGCAGAAAGGAGTCGGCCTCCTCCATGAACGCTCTTGCGGGCCCCGCCCCGAAGAACAGGACGGAGCGCGCGAGATGGACCTGACGTCCGTGCTGGTCCTGGCCGGTCTCGGTGCCTTCCACGGCCTGAACCCGGCCATGGGCTGGCTGTTCGCCGTCGCCCTCGGCCTGCAGGAACGCTCGCGCTCCGCGGTGCTGCGCGCCCTGCCGCCCATCGTGCTCGGCCACGCGGGCTCGGTGCTGGTCACGCTCGCGCTGGTGTCCCTCGCACGACTGGCCGTGCCTCCCAGGGCCGTCTCCTACGGCGTGGCGGCCGTGGTGTGCGGGTTCGGGATCTGGCGGATCGTACGGCGGCGCCACCCCCGCTGGGTCGGCATGCGGGTGAACCGGTGGCAGCTCGCCGGGTGGTCGTTCCTGATGGCCACCGCGCACGGGGCGGGCCTGATGGTGCTCCCGGTCACCCTGCGCGGTGGCCACGGCGCCGCCGTACTGGCCTCGCAGAGTCTGCTGGCCACGGCGGTCCACACCCTTGCGATGCTGACGACGGTCACGGCCGTCGCCCTGCTGGTCTACGAGAAACTGGGGGTGGCGGTGCTGCGCAAGGCGTGGTTCAACCTCGACCTCGCCTGGGCCGTGGCCCTCGTCGGCGCCGGGGCCTTCGCCGCCCTCACCTGACACGTTTGACCCTGACACCGTGTGAGCCCGTACACCTGGAACCATCATGTTCAGCATCGGAGACTTCGCCCAGCTCGGCCGCGTTTCGGTACGCATGCTGCGCCACTACGACGCGCTCGGGCTGCTGCGGCCCGCCCACGTCGATCCGGCCAGCGGCTACCGCTTCTACCACGCGGCGCAGCTCTCGCGCCTCAACCGCGTCATCGCGTTGAAGGACCTGGGCCTCACCCTGCAGCAGGTGAGCTCGATCCTCGACGAGAAGGTGACCGTGGCCGAACTCCACGGCATGGTACGGCTGCGCCGTGCGGAGCTTGAGGAGCGGATCGCCGCGGACACCGCGCGGCTGCTGCGGATCGAGGCGAGGCTCCGGACGATGGAGAGGGAGGGCCACATGGCCGTCGAAGAGGTCGTCGTCAAGCGGGTCCCGCCGGTGCGGCTGGCGGAGGTCAGCGCCGTCGCGGCGAGCTACGACAGTGAGGAGATCGGCCCCGTCATCAAGCCCCTGTACGAGGAGTTGTTCCAGCGCCTCGAAAGGGCGGGGGTCGCACCGTCCGGGTACGGCATCGCCCACTACGAACCCGTCCAGGACGGCTCGGTGGTCGTGCACGCCGGAGTCGAGGTGACGGCCCAGCCGTCCCCGGGGCACGACTTCGAGATCGTGGACCTGCCCGAGATCGGGACGGCCGCGACCATCGTCCACCGGGGGTCGATGGACCACGTCGACTCGACCTACCAGATCCTGGCCCACTGGGTCGAGGAGCACGGCTACCGCAGTCTGGGCCTGGCCAGGGAGATCAGCCTTGAGTGCCCGGCCGACCACGAGAAATGGGTGACGGAGATCCAGCTCGCCGTGACGGCCGGGTAGCCCTGACCCGGTTCGTCCAAGAAGGGGATTCGTCGCCCACCTGGACGGATCCCCTTCTCCACGGTGACGCCGATCCCGGTCCTAGATCCACGCGCCCGCGGCGACCAGCGGCGCCAGCGCCAGGACGGTCCAGGCGAACCAGCGCCGGATCCGGTCGGCGGGCAGCCGCGTGGCCAGGCGCCCGGCGACCAGCGAGGTGAGCAGCGCCCCACCGGCGAAGAGCAGCACCAGGCCGTAGTCCAGCCGCGTGCCCACGTGCCCGGCGAACCCCGCCACCGAGTTGACCGCGACGACGACCAGCGAGGTCCCCACCGCATCGGTCGCGGTCAGGCCGAGCAGCAGGGTCAGGGCGGGGACGACGGCGAACCCCCCTCCGACGCCGAACACCCCGGTCAGCACCCCGACACCGCCTCCCGCGGCCAGCGCCCTCGGCAGGCACCGGCGGCGGTTCACCCGCCCCGCCGTGGTACGGCAGGCACCGCCGGTCGACTCCGCGTCGCGCAGCATCCGCACGGCGACCACGACCATGATGACCGCGAACGCGGGCAGCAGCAGTTCGCCGGGCAGCCCACGGCCGAGTACCGCCCCGGCGAGGGCGGCAGGCACGCCTCCCGCGGCGAACACCGCCGCGACGCTCCAGCGGACCTGTCCCCGGCGCAGGCGTGGGACGAGCGCCCCCACGCTGGAGATCGCCACAACCGCCAGCGAGGTCGGGACGGCCACCGCCACCGGCTGGCCCGCGCCGTAGACCAGCACCGGCACGGCCAGCACCGAGCCACCCGCGCCGAGCAGTCCCAGGCTGACGCCCACGACCACCGCGCCGGCCAGCACCAGGGCCACGGTGAGAGTCATCGCCGGCAGGCCCGCGCGAGCGCGGCGGCGGGATCACCGGCACCGGCCCTGTTGTACGGCAGGCGGGCCAGCAGCATGCCCATCATGCAGTTGTCACTGGCTCCCGCGTAGCCGAGCCCCGCGCCGACGAACGCCGTGACGAACAGGGCCGGTGCCCACCAGAGGCTCAGCGTGACGGAGCCGAGGACCAGCAGCCCCGCGACCAGGCGGACCTGCCTCTCCAGGCTCCAGCGGCGCCGTCCCCGGTTGACGGGCGCTCCCGAGGTGATCCAGGCGTTCAGCCCGCCGGTCATGACGGCCGTCCCGCGCAGCCCGGCGGCGGTGAGCTTGTCCTGGGCCGTCCTGGCTCGTCCGCCGGACTGGCAGACGAGCACGCTCCGGCCGGTCATCGCGCCGGCCAGTTGCGGCAGATACGCCTCCAGCCGGTCGAGGGGCACGTTGACGGACCCGTCGATGTGCGCGCTCTCGAACTCGGCGGGGGTTCGCACGTCCAGCAGCAGCACGGCGCCTTCGGTCTCCCGGGCCGCGGTCAGCGCCCGGACGGTGGCCACGTCGACGGCGTTCACCGCGCCTCCCCCTTTCCGGCCAGGGCCGCCGCCACCTGCGAGGCGCCCGCGTCGCCGAGCACGACCGGGTGCAGGCCGTGGCGGGTGAGGACGGTGGCGGCGATCGAGGCCCGGCGGCCCGAGCCGCAGACGACCAGCACCTGCCGCTCGCCCCGCAGCTGTTCGGGGACACCCTGGGTGAGCAGGTCCGGCAGGAATCGCTCGACGGCGCCGGGCAGCGGGTCGGCCCGCCGTTCGCCGGGCATGCGCACGTCCAGCACCCGGGCTCCGGGCATCCTTTCGAGGAAGTCGGTCAGGCCGAGCAGCTCGAAGCCGGCGCTCGCGTGCCCGCCGAGGTCGCGGACGACGCCGCGCACGTCGTCGACGCCGATCCTGGCCAGCTGGGTGAGGGCCTCGGTGACGTCCTGATCGGGTTCCGCCACCAGCACGATCGGTTCTCCGTACGGCACCAGCCAGCCCGCCCAGCTGCCGAAGTCGTCGCCGGGCGCGATGCCGGTCGATCCCGGCAGGAACCCCGCCGCCTGCACCGCACGCGGGCGGACGTCCACGACGTGCGCGTCTTCGGGGATCTCCTCGACCGTTGTCTCCGGCGGACGCAGGGCCGGCATGGCGGGCGCTCCGAGAAGGTTGGCCGATCCCATGTGGGCGTAGAAGGCCGGGATGGGCATCGGCGCGGCCAGCAGTTCGTCGGCGAAGGCCTCGGCGTCGGGCAGCGCGAGCAGCGGGTTGTCCCGTCGCTCGTCGGCGATCGTGGAGGTGTGGCGGCCGACGCCGGACACGCTGCAGAAGGATCCCTCGCCGTGCGTCGGGAACAGGTCCACCTCACCGGGCAGCGCGGCCAGCCGGTGCAGCGAGCCGTACTGCAGCCTGGCCAGAGTGCGGGCGCGCTCGGGTCCGAGCAGGTCAGGCCGCCCTGCGGAGGAGACCAGCAGGCTGCCGCCGGAGAAGACCGCGACGGGCTCGCCGTCGATCAGCACCAGATAGCCGGTGTGCTCCGGCGTGTGGCCGGGCGTGTGCATCGGGCGGATGGTCAGGCCGCCCCCACCGTCGATGTCCTCCAGATGGAAGGCCGGGGTGTGCGGGTACGCCGCCGCGGCGGCCGCCGGGAGCACCAGCTCGGCGCCGGTGCGCAGCGCCGCCTGTCCGCCTCCCGAGACGTAGTCGTTGTGCAGGTGGGTCTCCAGCACGAAGCGCAGCTCGACGTCGCGTTCGGCGGCCACGTCCAGGAAGCGGCCGATGTCGCGTTGTGGATCGACCAGGACACCGCGCCCCTCGTGGACGAGCAGGTGACTCTGGTCGCCGAGACCGGGCGTGCGGAACGAGATGACCTCCATCGTGGTCCTTCCTTTGGTAAATACCCCGGGGGGTATCAGTGAGACATGAGAGGGGCCAGATACCCCCGGGGGTATATGCGGGACACACGGCGAGCGGGTGCCCCAACCACTCGCCGCCCTTCGGTTCAGGCCAGGGCCAGGAAGAGCTTCTCCAGTTCCTCGACCCTCATCGGAGCCTCCTCACCACGGGCCTGGGCGTCCTGGCAGCATTTCAGGCCACTGGCCACGATCTTGAACCCCGCCCGGTCGAGCGCCTTGGACACGGCCGCGAGCTGGGTCAGGACCTTCACGCAGTCCTCCCCCGCCTCGATCATCGAGATCACACCCGCGAGTTGCCCATGGGCACGGCGCAGCCGTGTCACGGCGTCGCCCACCATCGATTCCGTCAGCTCCATACCCCCTAGGGTATGTATGGGTGTCCGTTTCGGCAAATCAGCGCATGTCAACGGCCGAAACTCCCGTCAGGAACGGCGTGGGTCGTAGTTCCGGAACTCGATCAGGCGGACATTGCTCTCCGGCAGCAGGGGCACCCCGCTGCCGGAGTCCAGCACCACCCGGCGCCCCAGGGGCTCGCGCAACGTGACGTCGATCCGGCCGGCCCTGCCGACGTCGGGGCAGATCCTCACGTCGTCGTCCCGGACGTCGACGTCCACGACCACCGCCTCGGGCGTCTCGTGGACACGCGAGCCGTACGTCGTGTCGCAGTCGCCGTGCAGGTAGCTCAGCCGGAGCTCGGTCGGCGCGCTCGCCTCGTAGGTGTCCACCTCCTGGATCCCGTCGTCCAGCGGCCGGGGCGGCCCGCCCATCGCGGCCGGGTCGACCGCCACCCGCCGGAACGGCTCCGGCACGCCCCGCACGGTGAAGTCCCACGTCGGAACCCGTACCTCTCCCCTGCTGCTGGGCACCGTGGCCTCGCCCCGCGCCACCGCGACCACGCTCAACGGCCGGCAGCCCTCGGCCGGGCACTTCTCGTCGGCGAAGGACTTGGGCTTGCTCAGCCCCGCGTAGGCGGCCTCCGCCGTCAGGACCGGCACCTCCAGCGAGCCTCCGTCGGCCCAGCGCAACCTCGCCGGGGCGGGCGTCCCGGACGGCGGTTCGGTCTCCAGCCTCCAGACGCTGTTGATCGCGCTCCGTCCGACCCAGCGGGGTGTGCGCCTCCAGTCCGGCTCCAGGGTCAGGTTCCGCAGCGGGACGAACCCCGAGACCCAGGCCTCCCGCTCCGCCGAGCCCCGCCAGTGTTCGACGACCTCGCGGGCACGGGCGGCGAACTCGTCGTCGGTGACCGGCGCGCGTCCGGGACCGCAGGCCGTCACGAGCACGACGAGCAGCGCGATCGGGAGCAATCTCATGATCAGTAGACGCGCGACTGGGATGACCGGTTCGCCCCGCGAACGACTGTTACGGTGCTCCCCATGACGCACCCCGACCCCCTGCTCGGCCTCATCCACCGCACTCCGGCCGCCGCCGAACTGCTGACCTGGCCGTTCGACTTCGACGTCTCCCGCACCGACCACGTCGAGAAGGTGACGCTGCAGTCCGGACAGACCCTTGAGGCGGTCGCCGGTGACGGCGCGGGCGGGACGTACTTCCTCTGCGGGGACGCGGCCGGGCGGCGGCCCGTGCTCTACGCCGACTCCGAGGGGCAGGCCGGGCTGATCGGCGGTGACCTGACCTCCGCGATCCAGCTGATCGTGCGGGTCCCGTACTGGAGGGACTGTGTCTGGCGCGTCTCCGGCGGGCTCGAAGCGATGTCGTCGGTGGTTCCGGAACTGGAGGAGGAGTACGCCGACCACGACATCGACCTCGACGCGTGCCGTACCTCGCTGACCGGACTGCTCGGGCTGCGCCTCCCGTCGACGACGGACGCGCTGACCCTCCTCATGGAGACGGTGGCATCGCCCGGCTTCGTCCTGCTCAACGAGTGGGGAGGCGCCTACGAACCGATCAGCGGGTGACCCCGGACCCCGTCAGTCCCTTCGAACCGCCCTGGGCCGAGGCTGAACACGGCCCGACCGGGTCCTACCGGCTCACGCTTGGCGGAGCGATCCGTGAGATCGTCCCCGGGGTTCGCGGCGGTCCCAGCGAGACGGCGGCCCGGCGCACCGGTCTCCTTGCTCGGCTCGCCTCCGAAACCGCGCCGGTTGAGCGTCCGGCGGCCCCGAACCCCCCGGTGCCCGGCCTGCGACCACTGTGACGGTCTTTCGCACACGCCCTGCCGGACGTCGTCGCCACCGCACGATTACTCGAAATCGACCACATGACCGCTCCCCCGCCCGGCTACGGCCGGAGAAATAATTCGGGTTCGGATTTGGCAGCCGACCGTCCATGTATGGCAGAAAAGCTCCTGGATCGGCCGGTCGCACATAATTATGATTTCGATAAATCACCGACCCGAGGGAAGCGAAATGGTTCGTATGTTCAGAGCCGCGGGCGATCTTATGCTCATGATGGCGGCGCCGCGGGCCGAGGCGTCCGCCGACCCGACATATCTGCAGTGTTACTGCAATGACACGTGCGGGCTGATGCAGCGGATCTGCGGCCCCAGCGGCTGCAGCGACTGGTACCTCGCCGGAGGGTGCACCAAGCCGACCGGCGTCTACTCCTGCTGAGGTTTACCCAGCTCAAACCCCTGGAGGTTCACATGACTCGTCTGCTGAACAGGGTCGGGGACACACTCCTCTCCCTGACCGCCCCCCGGGCCGAGGCGTCCGCCGACCCGACATATCTGCGGTGCACCTGCAAGAACTGCGAACTCTGGCAGCAGATCTGCGGCCCCGGCGGCTGCAGCGACTGGTACCGCATCGGGACGTGTACCGCCGGAGGCTGCGATCACGGACCGTGGTTCTGCTGAACGGCGAATCCCGCGACGGCACGCATTTCCTCTGAAATGTTCCCGCAATCACACCGCCCCCGTTCAGCGGGAGGCTCGTGATATCGGTGGCATATTTGAGTTTCATATGCCGCCTGTCTCTCGCCCTGGTTCTCCTCGCCGCCGTCGCCGGTAAGTTACGCGGGCGAGGTGATCTGGCGCGGTTCCGCGCCGCGGTCGGTGAGTTCGGTGTGGCCCCGCGCTGGAGTTCCGCCGTCTCGGGTGCGGTGATCGCGGGCGAACTGGTCTCCGCGTCGCTGATGCTGATCGACGCCACCGCTCCCGTGGGCCTGGGACTCGCCGCGATGTTGCTGGCGGCCTTCACGGGAGCGATCGGCTCGGCCGTACGGCGGGGCGCGACGACGAGCTGCCGGTGCTTCGGCGCGTCCGATCAGCCCTTGGGTGTGCGGCACGTGGTGCGCAACGTGATCCTCCTGTCCGTCGCGGCGGCGGGCATGGCGGGGACCCTCCTGGCTTCCGGCGGACTCGACGTGACCGCCATGCTCCTCTCCGGTTTCGTGGCCGTCGTCCTGGCCACGCTGGTCATCGCCTACGACGACCTCGTGGCGCTGATCCTTGTCCGCTGAACGTCCGCTGAATTCTCTTGCAGGTCCTCTCAGGCTGGGAGTGTCGATGGATGCCGTACTGATCGCCGCTGTGGTCGTCGTCGGTTTTCTGGGCTTGCTCAACTTGCTGCTGTCGCTCGCGGTCCTGCGCCGGTTACGGGACCACGAGGCGAAATGGGCACGGGCCGGCCTCGACCGGCTCGTGGAGCGCAGGTCGTCGCCGGAGTCCGGATACCGCGTCGCCGACTTCGAGGCGACGGCGCTCGACGGCGCCACCGTGTCCCTGCGCGATCTGAGAACTCCCCTGTTCACGGGCTTCTTCTCCACGGGGTGCCCGTCCTGCCGGGAGGAGGTTCCCCGTTTCGTCGAGTACGCCGCCGCCATGCCCGGCGGCCCGGAGCGGAAACTGGTGGTCGTCTCCGGCACCCTGGAACAGGGCGCCGACATCATCGACGCCGTAGGCCGGGTGGCACGGGTGGTCGTGGAGCCGCAGGACGGTCCGGTGACCGGCGCGTTCGGCGTACAGGGCTCACCCACGTTCGTCCTGCTCGACCGGGACGGCACCGTGCGCACGAGCGCGGTGAGCGTCCGCGAACTGGCCTCACCCCAGGTCCCCGCGCGGTGACGAGCGGACTCGGCCTCACCGCCGGCCACGTCGGCGGTGAGGCGACCTGGCGGGAGAGAGCGGTCGCCGCCCTGGGCGTCGCGTGGCACGCCGGACCGGCCCTGCTGCTGACCTATCTGGCCGCCGCGCTCGTCACGGGCGCCGCGCCGGTCGGCGTCGCCTGGCTGACCAAGTACGTTCTGGACGGGCTGTCGGCCGAGCGGGTGCCCGTCGGCCGGTTGGTGACACAGGCCGTCCTGCTGGCGTGCCTGGGACTGCTCACGGCGACGCTGCCGTTCCTCTCCCGGTACGTGCAGGCGGAGCTTGGCCGGAGCATCCGGTTCCGCACCCGGGACCGGCTGTATGAGGCGCTGTCTCGTTTCGAGGGTATGGCCCGGTTCGAGGATCCCGAGTTCCACGACCGCATCGGCCTGGCACGGCAGGCGAGCGGGACGGCGCCGCAGATCGTCCTCGACGCGGCGCTGGGAGGCGTACGCGCCGCCGTCACCATGATCGGGTTCGCCGGAACGCTGCTGGCGGTGCGTCCCGTCATGGCGGGGTTCGTGGTGCTCTCGGCCGTGCCCGCCGTGGTCTCCGAGCTGGCCCTGAGCCGCAGGCGCGGTGAGATGCTCTGGACGACCAGCCCCAACGCGCGCCGGGAGTTGTTCTACTCCCAGCTCATGACCGACCGCGCGGCGGCCAAGGAGATCCGGCTGTTCGGCCTGGGCGACTTCATGCGGAAGCGGATGCTGGCCGAACTACGACAGGTCAACGGCGCGGAGCACGAACTCGACCGGCGGGCCTTCCGCGCTCAGGTGGGCCTGGCCGCGCTCGCCGCCGCGGTGTCCGGCGGCGGGCTGGTCTGGGCCGTCCAGCTGGCCCGGGTGGGCGAGCTGACCCCGGGCGACGTGGTCGTCTTCGTCGCGGCGGTCGCGGGTGTGCAGTCCGGGCTGTCCGGGCTGATCACGTTACTGGCGAGCGGGCACCAGGGGCTCCTGCAGTTCGGCCACTATCTCACCGTCCTGAACGCGGGACCCGACCTGACGAGGCCGGACTCCCCGCTGCCCGCCCTGCCGCTGAGGGACGCGATCGAGCTGAAGGACGTCTGGTTCCGCTACGACGCCGACAAGCCGTGGGTGCTGCGCGGCGTCGATCTGCGCATCCCCCGCGGTGCCCTGCTCGCCATGGTCGGCGTGAACGGCGCCGGCAAGAGCACCCTGGTGAAGCTGCTGTGCCGGCTGTACGAGCCCACGCGCGGGACGATCACCTGGGACGGGGTGGACATCCGTCTCATTCCGGTGGCGGAACTGCGTGACCGGATCGGCACGGTCTTCCAGGACCACATGAACTACGACTTCACCGCCGCCGAGAACATCGGCATCGGCGACCTGACGGCGCTGGAGGACCGCGACAGGATCCGCGCCGCCGCGACCGCCGCGGAGGCCCACGAGACCGTCTCGGGCCTGCCGTACGGATATGACACGCTCCTGAGCAGGATTTTCTTCATGAACTCCCGGTCGGACGGCAGGACGGCGGGTGTGACACTGTCCGGCGGCCAGTGGCAGCGGCTCGCCCTCGCGCGCGGCCTCATGCGGGGCAGGCGGGATCTGCTCGTCCTCGACGAGCCCAGCTCGGGCCTGGACGCCGAGGCGGAGCACACGATCCACCGGCGGCTGGTCGAGCACCGGCACGGCGCCACCAGCGTGATCATCTCTCACCGGCTGAACGCCGTCCGGATGGCCGACCGCATCGTCGTCCTCGCCGACGGCCGGATCACCGAACAGGGCACGCACGAGGAACTGATGACCGTGGACGGCGACTACGCCCGGCTCTTCCTCCTGCAGGCGCTGGGTTACGACACCGGGCAGGAACCGCAGGCGGTCTCCTCGTGATCGGACTTCTCACCTCGGTCTCCGTCCTCGCCGCGTCCGCCGTCCTTCTCGCCCGTCTGCGGCGGCGCTGGGTGCTGGTGACCGTGAGCGGCACCAGCATGACGCCCACCCTCCAGCCGGGAGACCGTCTCCTGGTACGGCGGTGCCGCATCACCGGATTGAAGGTCGGCGACATCGTGGTCCTGGAGCCGCCCCGCCCGGTTCACCCAAGGGGCGTCGTCGTCGCGCGCGCACGACCGCGTACACGGTGGAAGGTCAAACGGGTGGTGGCGCTGCCCGGCGACCGGATCCCGGTGTCGGCGCGCGCCGCGTCGGACGGCCGGGAGACCGTCCCGGAGAACTCGCTGATCGTGTTCGGCGACGCCGGCGAGAGTCACGACTCACGTCAGGTCGGCCTGTACTCCGGCGACCGGATCCTCGGCGTGGCCGTCCGCAGGAGAGCCGGGCCGCTCCCGCGGCCGTGATCGGAGGCGGACCGTCACCACCGGACCGCGAAACGCCCCTCGACGGCCTCGCCGTCCCGGAAAGCGAAGATCCCGCCCGATCGGACCGATCAGGCGGGATCTTCGTCGACCACTTCGCTGTGGAGCTATGGGGATTCGAACCCCAGACCTCCTCCATGCCATGGAGGCGCGCTACCAGCTGCGCCATAGCCCCTTGTGTGGTGCAGAAGAAATCTTAGCCGACTTCCGGGACCCCTCGTGCCATCGCGGCGGCGACGAGGGCGACCAGGACGGAGGCGACGGCGCTCACCGCGACGATCGTGAAGGACAGCACGTAGGCACCGCGGGCGGGGACGGCCGTGCCCGCGACGGTGATCGAGGTCAGCAGCGCGGCCGTCACCGCCCCCGAGGCGCTGCCTCCGATGGAGCGGACCAGGGAGTTGACCCCGCTGGCGATGCCGCTCTGGTCCATCGGCACATGCTGTACGGCCAGCGCCCCGAGGGCCGCGTAGGCGACTCCGAACCCGAGCCCCTGCAGCGTGTTGGCGACGATCAGATCCGAGACCGAGGCGTTGAAGATCGCGAACCAGCCGAAGGCCGCCGCCGTGATGGCCGCGCCGACGGCCAGGGAACGCGCCGGGCCGAGGCGTCCGGAGATCCGTCCCGCCATGAAGGACGACACCAGCATGGTGACGGTGCTCGGCAGGGCGTAGAGGCCGACGTCGAGGACCGATCCGCCGAAGCCGTACCCGGCCGAGGAGGGGGTCTGGACGAAGCTGGAGACCAGCGTGAAGGAGCCGAACATCGCGAAGCCGAGCAGCAGCGCGGCCAGGTTGGCCGGCAGCGACCGGCGGCCGACGAGCAGGTCGAGACGGACCATCGGCGCCCTGAGCCTGAGCTGGCTGAACACCCACACCGCGCAGACGACCGCGGTGGCCGCGAACAGGGCGACCACCTGGGGGGATCCCCATCCCCAGTCGTTTCCCTTGGACACCGCGAGCAGCAGGCAGACCAGCCAGATCGACAACAGCAACGCGCCGACGAGGTCGAGGCGGCCCCCGGCGCGGGCCCCGCTGTCGTGGGCGCTCAGGGCGACGAGGACGATCGCGACCACGCCGAGTCCGGCGGTGATCCAGAAGACCGGGTGGTGGCTGGGCGTCCGGTCGGCGATGACGCCGGTGACGATCATGCCGAGGTTGCCGCCGATGCCCATGGTCGCGCTGACCACGCCGATCGCGGTCATCACCTTCTGGGCCGGGAAGCTGTCCCTGATCATGCCGATGGCCAGGGGGATCAGCGCCGCGGAGGCTCCCTGCAGGGCACGGCCCACGATCAGCACCGGCAGCGTGAGCGAGACGGCGCAGATCACGGAGCCCAGGACGAGCAGGCCGACGGTGAACAGGATCATCCGCTTCTTGCCGTACATGTCCCCCAGACGGGACAGCAGTGGCGTGGCCACCGCGCCGACGAGCAGCGATGCGGTGAAGACCCAGGCGACCTCGTCGACCGAGACGCCGAAGCCGGCCATCATCCTCGGCAGCAGCGGAATGACCACGGTCTGCTGGACGGAGACGACCATCCCCGCCATGGAGAGGGCGAGCAGGGTGAGCCAGAGCTGTCTGCTCCGGATCGCGGCACCGGGCCCGGCGACGGCCACTCCTGCCATGCTCCCCCTCTTTTCCCATCGACTTGCGGCAATGAGATGGTAAATGCTCGTCAGAAAACGTCATCTACTGGGTCATGTCGCGTCACGGGTGGCGTGATACGCCTTGGGCGCCATGTCCGTGGACTCCCGGGGAGCGCCGCCTTCAGCCCGCGGTGGTGCGCATGGTGAGCTCGGTGCCGTCCTGGGACAGTTCGAAGGACACGGTGACGGCGCCGAGCCGGGAGGTGCTCGGCAGGTGGGTGCCGCCGCACGGAATGGTCACCTCTCCCTCGGGCAGGCCACACCGCCAGGTACGGCGTGCGGTCAGTTCGCGCCCGGGGCTCTCGATCCGGACCTCGGCGTCGGCCGCGACCCACTCCTTCAGCGTGTCGCAGACCTTCCCGGTGATCTCCGGAAGGCTCTCCTGCAGCCCTTCCGTGACGAAGCCCTTGCGGCGCAGCGACTTGCCGAGGCGATAGACGTCGAGGCTGCCCCCGGGCAGGATTCGCGAGGAGGCGATGGCCGTCTGGTCGAAGTCGGGGTTGCCCAGGCCGTCCGCGGAGATCTCCTTGCGCCACCGGTCTGCCAGCGCCGCGTTGAGCGCGAGCGCGGCGAGGTGGCAGGCGGTGTGCCCCGTGGAGAGCGCGTGACGGTACTCGGCGTCGACGGCGAGTTCGACCTCCCCGTCGGGGACCGGCTCCCGGGTGACGTGGACGACCAGCCAGCTCCACCCGGAGCTGCCGCGCCGTACCGGGATGTCCTCGCCGAGGTGGATCCGCTGCTCGCCGTCGGCCACCGCCCCGGTCACGCAGTCGGTCACCGCGATCCCGGCGATGGTCCCCCGGTCCGCGGGCTGGTCGGGCCAGGTGTGGTCGAGCGGATGGAAGGGGGTCTCGGCCACGACCGTCCCGTGCTCCTCCCCCACGGGGACCCTCGCCACGACTGTGGAGCGGCCCCCGGTCTCCCCCGCCGGATAGCTGACAAGCGTCGATCCCTCGATCACCGTTTCCCCCTTCTGCCCCTGTTGGTTCCTTCATCATCTCAGCCAAACGAGTATGGCCCGCGCCACCCCTGAGGAGGCACGGGCCATACGGCGGAGGGAGGGGGGATCAGAGGGCGGGGACGCCCTTCTCGTCCTCCAGATAGCGCGCCCTGCCCGCGTACCAGCCGGTGGCCAGCTGCACGCCGACGACCGCGAACAGCAGCAGGAACGACAGCGTCCAGCCTCCGCTGGCCTCGTGCATCACACCGACGACCAGAGGACCCGCGCCCGCGATGAGGTATCCGGCGCTCTGTCCGAAGGCGGACAGAGCTGCGGTGGCCTCGGGGGTCCGGGTGCGCAGGGCCAGCATGGTCAGCGCCAGCGGGAACGATCCCATCCCGATCCCGACCAGTACGGCGAACAGCCAGGCCAGGTTGACGGGGGCGAGCCACAGGCCGAGGAAGCCGATCGTGTAGAAGACCACGAAGGCCGCCACGACGGGCCGCTGGTCGGCGAACTTCGAGGCGATCCACGGCACCACCATGGAGACCGGGATGCCGATCGCGGTGAAGACGCCCAGCGTCAGCCCGGCCTGGCCGGGGGTGTAGCCACCGTCGATGAGCATCTTCGGCAGGAAGCCGAACATGATGTAGGCGACCATGCTCTGCGTGCCGAAGTAGGCGGCGACGGCCCAGGCGAGCCTGCTCCTGACCAGGCTCCGGGGACCGAGATCGCTGCTGCCCGTGTCCCGCTCCGGCTCACTGCGCGACAGCGCAAGCCACGGAATGGCGGCGACAGCGGCCAGCGCCGCCCACACCCCGAGGGCAACGTGCCAGTTGCCGTCGGCGGCCCGTTCGATCGGGACGGTCGCGGCGGCCGCGAGCATCGTGCCGGCCGCGAGGGCGGTGGTGTAGACGGTGGTCATGGTCCCGGCCCGGCCGGGGAAGTGGCGCTTGATCAGGGTGGGGATGAGCACGTTGCCCACGGCGCCGCCGGACAGCGCCAGCGCGCTGCTGAACAGGAAGACCTCGGCCGAGCCGACCATCGCGCGGATGAGCAGTCCGGAGCCCAGGGCGACCAGGGCGGTCAGCAGCAGCCGGTGTTCGCCGATCCTCCTGGCCAGGGCCGGTGTCACGGCGCCGACCGAGGCGAAGATGAGAACGGGTAGTGTGGTGAGGAGCCCGACTCCGACGCCCGACATGCCGAGGCCGGAGGAGATGCGGTCGAGCACCGGTCCCACACTGGTGACCGCGGTGCGCAGGTTCAGTGCGGCGAGGACGATTCCCAGCACGAGCAACCAGGCGAGAGATCCCGTCGTTCCACCGGTGCGGCCCCGAGTCTGATGGGTTAGCACGCTCATGCGGGGTTCAGTCCTCCTTCAATCGATTCACCCAATCGTAGGATGATTGGCTGACTCCAACTGTAACAGGACCTAAAACTTGGTTTGTTCCTGGCAATGCGCGCCCCGCCCGAAGCCCTGACACTGTGAAAGCCGGATCACGCCCTCCTTTACAGGGCGTGATCCGGCTTCCTTCCCTCAGTTCAGGGCGATGACCGGCTCAGACGCGCGGGCCCGGCATGGCGGGCGGCTCCTCGCCCGGCCGCCTGCCCGCTCCGGGCAGCGGGCCGCCACCGGGAGGAGCGAGCGGGGAGGACGGCGGGTACTCTCCGCCGACCGTGCGCGGCGGAACCGGATCGTCGTATCCGTAACCGCCGTTCCCAGCGCCGCCCTCCGGCCTGTCGGTGACGGTCGCGCCACCGCCGGCGCCGTAACCGCCCGGACGGTCGTGCGGCGCGGGGACCTCACCGCGCCAGGAGCCGCTCTCCCCGCCGCGCGACTCGATGAACGTCTTGAAGCGTTCCAGGTCGCCCCGGACCCGGAGCCGGACGAGCTGCAGCCAGTCACCCGCGGTCTCGACGAAGCCCTCCGGCTCGTACTCCATCTGGAGCGTGACACGGGCGGTCTCCGGGGACAGGTGGTGGAAGGTCACCACCCCCGCCTGGTGCGGGCCGTCCAGGGACTTCCACGCCACCCGCTCGTCCGGGTGCTGCTCGGTGATCTCGGCCTCGAACTCACGGTGGACGCCCGCGATCTCCACGGCCCAGGCCGTACGGGTGTCACTCAGCTGCCTGACCGATTCGACGCCTTCCATGAACTCGGGAAAGGTCTCGAACTGGGTCCACTGGTTGTAGGCCGTCCTGATCGGGACGTTCACATCGACGGACTGTTCGATCGTGCTCACAGGTCTGCCTCCCTCTCGTGGGTTCGGTAGGCCGACCTGCCCGACGATCCGCGGACATAACTACTTACGCCGCAAAAGCCAGTAAAGGCCCACAAGCGGCAGCACGAGGGGGATGAACACGTAACCGCTGCCGTAGCCCGACCAGACCGTCGCGTGCGGGAAGGCCTCGGGGTCGGCCAGACTCAGCGTGCCGACGACCAGCACGCCCGCCAGCTCGACGCCGCAGGCCGTCAGGGCGAGGCCCCGCCTCCCCCTGACCAGCGCCACGGCCAGCACGAGGTAGACCAGCGCGGCGAACGCCGACAGCGAGTAGGCCAGCGGCGCCTCACCGAAACGGGTCGCGATCTGCACCGCGGCACGCGCGCCCGCGGCCAGGGCGAAGACACCGTAGACCGCGACCAGCGCGCGTCCCGGCCCCGAGCCGATCACCGGTTCGCTCATGCCGTCCCCTGCCAGATCTGCAGCAGCCGTCCCACCATGACGCAGACCGCGAAGGCGCCGACCGCGACCACCGCCGACCCCCAGCGCGAACGCTCGGCGAGGCCGAGGAAGACCGCCCCTGGCGGGATCACCAGCGTCCCCGCGAGGTAGCCGATCAGGGTCGCCGTCTCCGCCGGCCCCCTGCCCCCGATCACCCCGGCGACCGCGAAGCCCGCCTGGACGAGCAGGCCGAGTTCGAGCAGCGCGAGCATGACGAGCAGCACGGTGCCCATCGGCCTGTTCCGGCCCGCGGCCACGATGGCGGACAGCACGATGACCAGGGCCAGGATGATCAGGGCGGTCGCGAGCGGGCCGATCATCGGGACATCACCGTGGCAGGAGGCATGGGCAGTAGGTTACTGCCCGGTGCCGCCGCCCTCCTCTCCGCTTCCGCATACCCTGGACACGTGGAGACGATCCTGGTCAGCGCCTGTCTCATGGGACGGCGGGTCCGCTACGACGGGGCCGCCAAGACCAGCGGTGACGCACTGCTGGCCGCCTGGCGGGCCGAGGGACGGCTGGTGCCGTTCTGCCCCGAGGTCGAGGGCGGCCTGCCCGTGCCGCGTCCTCCCGCCGAGATCGAGGGCGGGGCGGGCGGCGCGGCCGTGCTCGCCGGGGCGGCCCGGGTGCTCACGGCCGACGGCACCGACGTCACCCAGGCCTTCCTCACCGGGGCGCGGGCGGCGCTCGCCGCCGCGCTCTCCTGCGGCGCCCGGGTGGCGATCCTGAAGGAGGCAAGCCCCTCCTGCGGAAGCCTGACCATCCACGACGGCACCTTCGGCGGCGGGCGGCTGGCCGGTGCCGGGGTCACGACCGCCCTGCTCGAACAGCACGGCGTCTCGGTGTTCGGCGAGGACAGGATTCCCGCCGCCGCCGTACGGCTGCGCGAGTTGTCGCGATCCTGAGGCGTTCTCAGTACTCCCACACGTCGGTGCGGCTCTCCCCTCCGACGCAGTAGATCGCCGAACCGTGCTCCCCCTGGACCAGGTCCACCCTGATCCATCCCTCGGCCTGGGTCACCTTGGCCTCGTAGCCCGGGTTGGGGTTGGCGGAGACCACCCGGCACACGCCCCCCTCGATGCTGAAGGCGACGGAGCCGTTCTTTGAGCTCACCGTCTTGGTCCCGCCCTCGGCCGCGAGGTGGGGCGTGGGGCTGGGAGTGGCGGAGGCCTTCTCCGGCTCGGGCGTTGCGGTCGGCGCCTTGGCCGGGGGCTTGGTCGTGGTCCGGGTCGGGGTTCCGGTCGCGGTCGGCTTGGCCGGGGAGTCGTCCGTCTGGCGCTCGTGGCCGGAGATCCGCCTGGATCCGACCGACCCCTTCGTGTCGCCCTTCGGCAGACCGGTGGCCCGCGGGTGGGAGGTGCCGCGGCGGCCCAGGGGGGAGACGTAGGCCCCCGGGGTGCGCCTGCCCTGGGGAGAGGCGCTCGGCGGGCCCGTCACGACGGCCGTGCCGGTCGGCGGCTTCGAGGGAATCGCGACGGCCCCTATCCGGGACAGCTCCGCGTCCAGGGACTCGACCCTCGCGTCGTCGAAAACCTGGCTGGTCAGCACGTCACGGACACCAAGCCAGGTGATCCCGGCAGCCAGGACCGTGGCAGCACACCAGACCACAACGAATCCCCAGGTTTGCCTCATGCGGTGAATTATTACCTCATGTGCTTCTTTGTTCACTACGGTTACGTCGTATGGCGACGGTTCTCGTGGTAGAAGACGACGAGTACGTGCGCTCCGCGATGATCCAGGAACTGGGCAGGCGCCAACACGCCGTGCGCAGCGCGGGACGTGCGCTCGACGCGTTGCGGGAGATCACCCAGAATCCCCCCGACGCGGTGATCCTCGATCTCGGCCTGCCCGACCTGGACGGGTCGGAGGCGCTGAAGATGGTCCGCAGCGTCTCCAGCGTTCCGGTCATCGTGGCCACGGCCAGGGACGACGAGGCGGAGATCGTCCGCCTGCTGGAGGCGGGCGCGGACGACTACCTGGTCAAGCCGTTCTCCGGCGACCACCTCAACGCGCGGCTCGACGCGGTGCTGCGCAGGGCCCGGGCCGCGGGGCCGCCCCCGGTGCTGCGCGTCGGCGCGCTCTCGGTCGACCTCAACCGGCGTGAGGCCTCCCTGGGCGGGGAGCCTCTCTCGCTGACCCGGCGGGAGTTCGACCTGCTCGCCTACCTCGCGGCCCGCGCCGACCGGGTCGTCCCGCGCAAGGAGCTGCTCACCGAGGTGTGGCAGCAGTCCTACGGTGACGACCAGACCATCGACGTCCACCTGTCGTGGCTGCGGCGCAAGCTCGGTGAGAGCGCCTCCGCCCCCCGCTATCTGCACACCGTGCGCGGCGTCGGCGTCATGCTGATCACACCGTCGTGAGACGCACCCTGGCCCTGCTCGCCCTCGCCGGCGCCTCGATGATCGCCCTGGCCTTCCTGGTCCCGTTCGGGATCATCGTCAGGGACATCGCACACGACCGGGCGATCGCCGAGGCGGAACGGCAGGCCTCGGCGCTGGTCCCGGTACTGGCCATCACCACCACGCCGGCCCGGCTGGCCCGCGCGGTCGCCAGCACGGGCCAGCCGGAGCGCATCGCGCTCCACCTGCCCGACGGAAGGAAGATCGGCACCCCCAGGGCCTCGGCGCTGACCGTCGCCACGGCGGTCCGGCTGACCCGCGCCGCGACCTCGGACGAGCTGGGCGACGACTCCCTGCTGCTTCGCCCCGTCACCCTGGAGAACGGCAGGACCGCGGTCATCGAGATCTTCGTACCCGTCCAGGAACTCACCAGGGGGGTCGCCGTCTCCTGGGCGGTGCTGACCGGGGTGGCGCTGGTGCTGATGGCGGGCTCCGTGCTCGTCGCCGACCGGCTGGGGGCCCGGCTGGTGCGTGCCTCCCAGCGTCTCGGCAACGCGGCGACCTCCCTGGGAGCCGGTGACCTCACCGTCAGGATCGCCCCCGAGGGGCCCACGGAGCTGGTCGCGGTCGGCGAGGCGTTCAACACCATGGCCGACCGGGTGATCCAGTTGCTCGCCGCGGAACGGGAGATGGCGGCCGACCTCTCGCACCGGCTCCGCACGCCGCTGACCGCGTTACGTCTCAGCCTGGACCACCTGGGCCCGGAGGCCGAACAGAGCCGCCGGGCCCTGGGCCGTCTCGAAGCCGAGGTCGACGAGATCATCGCGGCCGCCAGGCAGCCCTCACGGGCCCCCGCCCTCGTCCACTGCGACGCGGCCCACGTACTGCGTGAGCGGCTGACCTTCTGGTCGGCGCTGGCCGACGACCAGCAACGGCCCTGGCAGCTGATCGGCGCCACGGAGCCGGTCAGGATCCCGGTCGCGGCGACCGAGCTCAGCGCGGTCGTCGACGCGCTGCTCGGCAACGTCTTCCGGCACACCCCCCAGGGCACCGCGTTCACGGTGACGCTGCACCAGGGACCGGACGCGGTCGGCATCCTGATCGCCGACGCGGGCCCCGGAATCGCCGACCCCGAGGCGGCGCTGCGGCGCGGGGCCAGCGGCGCGGGCTCGACCGGCCTCGGTCTGGACATCGCCCGCAGGCTCGCCGAGGGCTCGGGTGGCGCGCTGCGGATCGACTCATCGGTCCTCGGCGGCGCCCATGTGCAGCTGTGGCTGCGCACCGACCAGTACGAGCCCCTCTTCCGTACGGCCCGGCGCCCCCAGGCCAGACGCTGGCCGCGCAGGAAGGACGCCACGCAGGACGCCCAGGACTGACCCGCGCCGTCAGGCGGGTTCTCCGGAAACACCGGCCCCGGTCATCGCCAACGCCTCCTCACGTGTCATACGGGCGCCCTGGCCGTACGCCTCCTCGTAGGCCCGGTCGCCGAGCGCGCGTCTGGCGGCCCCGGCGAGCCGGACCACGTCCACGTCACCGGCCGACGCGGTTCCACGCACCGCCGTACCCGCGCCCAGCAGCAGGGCGGCCCTGGCCGGGTCACCCTCAAGCAGCGCGACCCCGGACATCAGCTCGACGACCAGGGCCGTCATCGTCACGTTGTGCAGGTCCGCCGTGGAGGCCAGCGCCCGGCGGTACCACGCCAGCGCCTCCCCCGCGACGCCCTCCGCCTCGGCGGTCAGCCCGAGACCGATCATGATCGTGGCCCGGGCCTCCTCACCGCCGAACCACCCGGAGGGGCACCCGGCGAGCGCCTCCTCGGCCAGGCTCCTGGCCCGTGCCGTCTCACCCCGCGCCCTGGCGACGGTGCTCAGCACGTGACGGGTGAGGGCGAACACCTCGGAGGCCCCCGTACGGCGCGCCAGCACGGCGGCCCGTTCCGCGTCCTCCGCGGCCCCCCGGAGATCCCCCGTCTGCAGGCGCACACCGGCCCGCTGGCACAGGGTCCCGGCGACGTCCTCCTCGGCTCCGAGCTCACGGGCCGTCCGCAGGGCCTCGTCGCACAACGCCCACGCCCGTTCGGCCTCTCCGCGCCAGGAGGCCAGTTTGGCGAGCTCGGACAGCGCGACCGACGTCCCCCACCGCTCTCCGACCGCCCGGAAACCGGCCAGCGCGGCGGACAGGCTGTCCTCCGCCTCACCGAGCCGCCCGGTGTAGGCCGCCACGAGCCCCTCACCGAGGTGGTTCAGGGCCCGGCTCCACGGGTCGGTGCCGACCAGCCCGTACCACCGGTCGTCCAGGTTCGCGGTGTGTGCCTCCGGGATGCCCATGGCCATGCCGAGCAACATGGTCATGAAGGGCTGCCTGGGCGGACGGCCCCCGGCCAGCATCGTCGCGACGGCGTTGCCCAGATGGGCGTCGAACTCGCCGCGCGGCCCGCCGGAGGCGATGCTCAGGACGCCCACGGTGTACTCCTCCTCCAGCCCCTCCGGAGGATGCGGGCCGATCCCGCGCAGGAGCTCCTCGGCCCGCGCCGCCCCCTGGCTGCGCAGTCCCCGCAGCCACCAGTAGGTCGTCAGGCGCGCCAGCAGCCGCAGCGCCGTCCCCCGCTCCGCCTCCCCCGCCTCGGTGGCGTGGCGGAGCGCGGCGTGCAGGTTGTCGCGCTCGGCGTCCAGCGCGGCCAGGCACTCCAGTTGCTCGGCGGTGATCAGGCGTGGCTCGACCCGTACCGCCAGGCCGAGGAAGTACTCCGCGTGCGCGCGCCGCGTCCGCCGGGTCTCCCCCGCCTCAGCGAGCCGTTCCGCGCAGAACGCCCTGATCGTGTTGAGCATGCGGTAGCGGGTTCCCGAGACCTCCACAAGAGACTTGTCCACCAGGCCGGTGAGCGCCTCGACCGTGCCGCCGTCCGGCAGCCCGCACACCGCGCGGATCGCCTCAAGCGTCGCGCCCCCGGCGAAGACGGTCAGCCGCCCGGCCAGCGCCCGCTCCTCCACCCCCAGCAGGTCCCAGCTCCACTCGACCACCGCCCTGAGCGTGCGGTGCCTCGGCTGCGCGGTACGGCTGCCGCGCGACAGCAGCCCGAACAGGTCGTCCAGCCTGGCGGCGACCTCGCCGACCGGCAGGGAACGCAGCCTGGCCGCGGCCAGCTCGATCGCCAGGGGCTGACCGTCGAGTGCCCGGCAGATCCGTCCCACGGCCTCGGCGTTGTCCTCCCCGACGGTGAACCCGGGCAGCACGGCGGCGGCCCGGTCGGCGAACAGTTCGACAGCCGGGTAACCGGGCATCTCCCGCGCCGGGGTTCCCCTCGGCGGCACCGCGAGCGCGGGGATCGGGCACAGGCTCTCGCCGGTGATGCCCAGCGCCTCCCTGCTCGTGGCGAGGACCCGCAGCCGGGGACAGGCGCCGAGCAGCCGCCCGGCGAGCGCCGCGACGGCCTCGACGAGGTGCTCGCAGTTGTCGAAGATCAGCAGGACGCTCCGTGCGGCGAGCGCCGCGACCATCCGCTCGACCGCGTCGCCTCCCGGTCTGCCGAGTCCGGGGGTGAGCCACGCCTCGCGCAGCCCGAGGGCGTCGAAGACCGCCTGGGGCACCTCCGCGTCCCGGCTCAACGGCGCGAGGTCGACGAACCGGACCTCCCCCGGGTGCCGGGTGGCCACCTCGACCGCCAGCCGGGTCTTGCCCGCCCCTCCCGGCCCGGTGACGGTGACCAGGCGTGCCCGTTCGAGCAGCGCGCCGACCCGCTCAAGCTCCCGCCCTCTGCCCACGAAGCTGGTGAGCTGGGCCGTGAGCGCGTGCCTCTCCGGAGCGGCGGGCACCACCGGCCCGGAGAGAAGGGAGAGGTCCGCCCTCAGCACGGCCAGGTGCGTGGCGGCCAGCTCCGTTGACGGATCGGCGCCGAGTTCCTCGGCGAGGAGTCGTCTGGCCTCCTCGTAGACGGCCAGGGCCTCGGCCTGCCTGCCACCGCCGTACAACGCCCGCATCAACTGACCCCGCAGCCGCTCCCGCAACGGGTGCGCGGCCACCAGGCCGGTCAGCTCGGCCACCAGCGCCCGGTGCCCGCCCATGGCGAGCTCCGCCTCGACCCGCTCCTCCACGGCCGAGAGCCGCAGTTCCTCAAGCCGTACGGCCTGCCCGCGCGCGAACGGGGCACCGTCCACGTCGGACAGCGCGGGCCCCCGCCACAGGGCCAGCGCCTCGCGCAGGAGGCCGGCCGCGCGCGGGGCGTCCCCCTCCTCCAGGGCTCGCCGTCCCCGGGCGGCCAGTGCCTCGAACCGGTGAACGTCCACCTTCTGCGGGCTCACCGCGAGCCGGTAACCGGCGGGGGTGAACTCGACCGTCCCGGCGTGCCCGAGCAGTCTCCTGAGCCGGGAGACCTGAGCCTGCAGCGCGTTGGCGGCGTTGCCACGCGTCTCCTGACCGTAGAGGCCGTCGATCAGCCGCTCGACGGTCACCACCCGGCCCGCGTCGAGGGCCAGCAGCGCCAGCAGCGCGCGCGTCCTGGGCCCGCCGACGGGGACCGGGCCGCCCTCGGCGTCCCTGATCTCCGTCGCGCCGAGCAAGCCGAACCACATGTCATCGATTATCGTGCGCCGGCCCCGCCCCACGGATCAGGGCGTCTCAGGCCTGTCTGCCCACTGCCGAAGAACTGCAGAAAACACGAGATCCCGCCCGATCAGCTGATCGGGCGGGATCTCGCCGGTCCTGTGGAGCTATGGGGATTCGAACCCCAGACCTCCTCCATGCCATGGAGGCGCGCTACCAGCTGCGCCATAGCCCCTGGTCACCGCTCCGAGTGCTCTCGTTGCGGCGCTTGGGAAGCATACAAGGACACCCGGGGGTTCACCTAATCGACGACCGTACGGCTCTCGCCCTTCACCGGGCGTGAGCCGTACGAGGGGTCAGCTCTGCGTCACCTCGGGGCTGTCGTCGCTCTGGACGGGCTCGGGGAGGGTTCCGGCGTTGTGCTCCATCAGGCGCCAGCCCCTGCGTCCCTCCTCCAGCACCGACCAGGAGCAGTTGCCCAGGCCGCCGAGGGCGGACCAGAGATCCTCAGGCAGGCCGAGCAGGTGGGCGATGCCGAGCCGGATCGCCGCTCCGTGAGAGGCGACGACCAGCAGGCCGTCCTCGTCGAGCCGTTCGGCCCATCTGCGGATGGAGGCCGAGACACGCGCGGCGACGTCGGCGACCTCCTCACCGCCGGGGGCCTCCCAGGCGGCGTACTGCTCGGGCCACCCGGCGGAGATCTCCTCGCGGGTGAGCCCCTCCCACTCGCCGCCGCCCCGCTCCCTCAGGTCCTTGTCGACCGACACGCTCAGACCGGTGAGACGGCCGAGCGCGGAGGCGGTGTCATAGGCCCGCTGGAGATCGGAGGCAACGATCATGGTGGGGCGGAGCGCGGCGAGCAGCGAGGCGGCCCTGGCCGCCTGGGCGACGCCGGTCTCGTCGAGCGGGATGTCGCTGTGGCCCTGGAAGCGGTGTTCGACGTTCCACAGCGTCTGACCGTGTCTCAGGCAGACGACACGGCGGCTCACTCAGTTACCGCCGGGCGGGCACGCTGGGCGGCGGCCTGCGCGACGCTGTCGGGCAGGGCGATGGCGGGACAGTCCTTCCACAGCCGCTCCAGGGCGTAGAAGGTGCGGTCCTCCTCGTGCTGGACGTGCACGACGATGTCGACGTAGTCGAGGAGAACCCAGCGGCCCTCACGCTCTCCCTCACGGCGGACGGGCTTGGCGTGGGCCTCGACGCGCAGCCGCTCCTCGATCTCGTCGACGATGGAGCGGACCTGACGGTCGTTGGTGGCGGAGCAGAGCAGGAAGGCGTCGGTGATGACGAGCTGGTCGCTCACGTCATAGGCGAGGATGTCGTCGGCCAGCTTGTCGGCCGCGGCCTCGGCGGCGATCCTGATGAGCTGGACGGATCTGTCGGTTGCGGTCACGGTTTCGGTTAGTCCTCCAGTAGTCGGCGCTGTCACCTATCAGGGTGCCCGATCGAACGCCTGTCGAAGAGCCGCCTTCGGGTACAACGCCTATCGTGTGCCACCCGATTCCACGTCGCAAACGGATTGATGGTCCGGCGAAGAGCGCACATGACGGTAAAGGCCGCGTTTGTTGATGTACTGCACAATACCGTCAGGGACCAGATACCAGATGGGTTGTCCGGAAGAGACACGTTCTCTGCACTCCGACGACGAGATGGCCAGCGCCGGAATCTCCAGCAGGCTCACCTTGCCCTCGGGCAGCCCGGGGTCGCGCAGGATGTGACCGGGCCGGGTGGCCCCGACGAAGTGCGCGATGGTGAAGAGCTCGTCGGCGTCGTGCCAGCCCAGGATCTGCGACAGCGCGTCGGCCCCGGTGATGAAGTACAGCTCGACGTCGGCTCCCCCCGCCGCGGCGATCTCCCTGAGGGTGTCGATGGTGTAGGTGGGCCCGGGGCGGTCGATGTCCACCCGGCTCACCGAGAAACTCGGGTTCGAGGCGGTCGCGATGACCGTCATCAGATAGCGGTCCTCCGCGGCCGAGACGGTCCTGTCGGCCTTCTGCCACGGCCGCCCCGTCGGCACGAAGATCACCTCGTCGAGGTGGAAGTGATGCGCGACCTCACTGGCGGCGACGAGGTGCCCGTGATGGATGGGGTCGAAGGTGCCGCCCATGACTCCCAGGCGTCTCTTCCCCGTGCCGTTGGCCGCTTTCATCATGAAACGGACCATACGCGTAAGCCGTACCCGGCTTTTAATCACCCCCCGCGCATGCCCGGCGGGCCCGACGTAGCATGCCGGACATGACCACCACCCCGGATCGCAATCGCGTGCAGCTTCCCGGCGTAAGCTCACGTGCCTACGAACATCCCGCCGACCGGTCCGCGCTGGTAGCCCTGCGCTCGCTCAGTGGGTTCGACACGGTTCTCAAGCAGATGTCCGGCCTGATCAGTGAGCGCCGCCTGCGCCTGATCTACCTCGCCTCCGCGGTGCGCACCGGCGAGACCCAGTTCCGCACACTGCACGACATGGGCCGTGACGCGGCCTACACCCTGGATCTGCACCGCATTCCCGAGGTGTACGTCCAGCAGAGCCCGCAGGTGCAGGCCATGGCGATCGGGTTCGACGACCCGTTCATCGTCGTCACCACCGGCCTGCTCGACCTCATGGACGACGAGGAGCTGCGTTTCGTCGTCGGCCACGAGACCGCGCACATCCTGTCCGGCCACGCGGTCTACCGCACCATGCTGGACATCCTGACCCGTCTGGCCACCCGCGTCGCCTGGATCCCGCTCGGCTACATCGGGCTGCGCGCGATCGTCGCCGGCCTTGAGGAGTGGCACCGCAAGTCGGAGCTGTCGGCCGACCGCGGCGGTCTGCTCTGCGGCCAGGACCCGGAGGCCGCGCTGCGCGCGCTGATGAAGCTCGCCGGCGGCTCCCGCCTGCACGAGATGAACATCGAGGCCTTCCTCGACCAGGCCCGCGAGTACGACACGGCCGGTGACGTCCGCGACGGCCTGCTCAAGGTCCTCAACCTGCTCGGCACGACCCACCCGTTCGCCGTCTCCCGGGTGGCCGAGCTGGACAAGTGGCGCCGCAGCGGCGAGTACGAGACCATCCTCTCCGGCGACTACCCCCGCCGGGCCGACGACGCGAACGCCAAGATCTCCGAGGAGGTCAGGGCCGCCGCCCGCTCCTACCGCGAGTCCTGGTCCCAGTCGCAGGACCCCTTCATCGGCGTCCTTCGCGACGTCGCCGAGGGCGCGGTCAACGCGGGTGAGCGCATCTTCAACCGCTTCGCCCGCCGCGACGGCAACTGAGGGCGTGGCTCCCTGAAAAGGTCTGGAAGGCCGCCTTCCGGGCCTTTTCCGAAGGCCACCCCTTCCGGAGGCCCCGTGAGGCGCTCCGGAGGCTAGATCAGGAACGCGAGCGCGCGCACCGCGGCCGCGCACAGGGCGACGAACCCGCCCAGCAACGCGAGCATGCGCAGCCCCTCCTTGTGAAGCTCGGGGAACCTCGCGCCGACCCGCTCCACCTCCCGGTTGACGATCATGCCGCAGAGGACGCCGAACACGACGCCCGCGAGGATCACCGGGGCAGGCTGCAACCACCACTCAGGCGGCGGTGAACCCCCGCAGGCCAGCCACAGGGTCACCCAGGCCGCCGCGGCGGCGGGAACCCCCGGCCAGGCGAGCACGGTCAGCAGCGAGATCGCGAAGACCGGCGGGAAGGACGCGGCCCGCAGGACACCCCGCGACCTGGCCGTCCTGCGTCCGCGCGCCAGCCGGTGCCCGGCCCAGACCGAACGGACCAGCGCGGCGCAGGCCCCCGTCACGGCGAAGGTGGCCACCGGCCAGATCACGGTCGCCACGACACACGGCACGGCCAGTACGGCCAGCAGCAACCCCAGCGCCGCACTGCCCTTCTGGGACGGCCTGCCGGGCGCGGAGTCCTCTGTTGCGCTTCCCGCCCGCGGCCTCCTGACCATCCGCCGGACGGGCCTGTCCCCGGACGGCTCACCGGTCACGGGCTGACGCGTGACCCCCTCGTGCCCCTGGACGGGCCGTCCGGCCCGCGGCGGCTCCTCCGTCCTGGTGCCCGTCCCACGCGGGCGCGCCTCCGCTCTGCGCGCCGCACCCGCCGCGGCGGCCACCGGAACCTGGCGCGTCGCGCCGCGCGGCCGCTGCTCCGCTCCCGCGGCCCTGGCCAGGCGGCTGAGACGGGCGGTGAGCAGGGCCGCGGTCGGGCGCTTGGCCGCCTCCCGGTGCAGGGCCGCCCGCACCAGTGGGAGCAGCGCCGCCGGGACACCGGCCAGGTCGGCCTGGCCGTTGAGGATGGCGTACATCTGCGCCTCGGCGGGTCCCCTGCCGAAGGTGGGGCGCCCCGTCGCCGCGAAGGCGACGGTCGCCGCCCAGGCGTGCACGTCCGCGGGCTCGCCGACGGGCTCGTCGGCGAACACCTCGGGAGCGGCGTAGCTGGGGGTGCCCAGGAAGGTTCCGGTCAGGGTGAGCCGGGTGGCGTCCAGCACCTGGGCGATGCCGAAGTCGATCAGGACCGGGTCGTTCTCCACGTTGATCAGGACGTTGGCGGGCTTGAGGTCACGATGGACGATCCCTGCCGCGTGGGTGATCGACAGGGCGGTGGCCAGGCCGTGGGCCAGGTTGATCAGCGCCGTCCCTCCGAGCGGGCCGCCGCGCCGTACGCGGTCGAGGAGGGTGTCTCCCTCGATGTACTCCATGACGAGGTAGGGGCGTTCACAGGCGAGGTCGGCGTCGAGGACCCGCGCGACGTAGGGGCTCTCGACCCGGCGCAGCGCGCGCACCTCGCGTTCGAGGCGTATTCGCGACTCCGCGTCGGCGTCGACGGCGTCGTGGAGCATCTTGAGGGCGACGCTCTCACCACGCTTGTTGGTCGCGTGGTAGACCTCACCCATGCCGCCCCGGCCTAAGCGCTCAACCAACGTGTAGGAGCCGACGCGCCCGAGACGACCCACGTGACCTCCTGCGTCGGCCACATGGCCCTGGGGGGACCGCTGTGCCTACCGGGTCGCACGTTCGCCCGTGCTTCCCTGCTCTCCAGCCATAGGAGTCCTCACCCTAGCGGGCGAATATGACGATTTTCCGGAGGCGCGCCGTAGGAGGGGAAAGATCCGTGCCGATTCAGGGGCGGGAGTCCTCCAGGAGGCTGTCCAGCTCCGCCGTCGGCTCGGCCGACAGGTCCCGCCTTCCGGTACGGCGCCAGCGCACATGCCCCCTGTCCTCAAGCCACAGCATCAGGCGGTCGAGGCACGCCAGCACGACGACGACGAACAGGAACGCGATCACGGTCTCCATGGGGCCCAGTCAAACCACCCTGGGCCCCGATCACCCGGAGCGACACGCTCTAACCGTTCGTAGCACCCGAGGAGGCGATGACCGTGCCCGCACCGGTGCGCAGATGCCCCTCACCGGTGTAGACCCACTTGGTGGAGGTCAGCTCCGGCAGGCCCATGGGCCCGCGCGCGTGCAGCTTCTGGGTGGAGATGCCGATCTCGGCGCCGAACCCGAACTCGCCGCCGTCGGTGAACCTGGTCGAGGCGTTGACCGCGACCGCGGCCGAGTCGACCAGGGCGACGAACCGCCGGGAGGCCGTGACGGAGCGGGTGACGATGGCGTCGGTGTGGCCCGAGCCGTACCTCCTGATGTGCGCGACCGCCTCCTCCAGGGAGTCCACGACGGCCGCGGCGATGTCCAGCGAGAGATACTCGGCCAGGAAGTCCTCCTCCCCCGCGGGCACCACGCCGTCACCGTGGGCGGCGATCCTGGCGTCGCCGTGCACCGTCACGCCCTCGGCCGCCAGCGCGGCCAGCGCGCGCGGCACGAAGGCGTCCGCGACGTCGGCGTGCACCAGGAACGTCTCGGCGGCGTTGCACACCGAGGGGCGCTGCGCCTTGGCGTTGACCAGGATCTCCAGGGCGAGGTCGAGGTCGGCCTCGGCGTCCACGTAGACGTGGCAGTTGCCGACACCGGTCTCGATGACCGGGACCGTCGACTCCTCGACCACCGAGTTGATCAGTGAGGCCCCGCCGCGCGGGATCAGCACGTCGACCAGGCCACGGGCCCGCATGAGCTCCTTGGCCGACTCCCTGGACTGCCCGGGCACCAGCTGTACGGCCCCGGCCGGGACGTCGGTGCCCGCCAGCGCCTCCTGCATGATCCTCACCAGGACCGTGTTCGACTCGTAGGCGCTCGACGAGCCGCGCAGCAGGGTCGCGTTGCCACTCTTCAGGCAGAGCGCGGCGGCGTCCACGGTCACGTTGGGACGGCCCTCGTAGATGATGCCGATCACGCCGAGCGGCACCCTGAGCTGGCGCAGTTCGAGGCCGTTGGGCAGCGTGCCGCCCCGGATCACCTCACCGACCGGGTCGGGCAGGTCGGCGACCTGGCGTACGGCGTCCGCGATGGCGGCGACCCGTCCCTCGTCGAGCCTGAGCCGATCGATCATGTAGGCCTGGACGCCGTTCTGTTCCGCCCGCTCGACGTCGAGCGCGTTCGCGGCGACGATCTCGGCCGACCTGGCGACCAGGGCGTCGGCGATCGCGCGGAGCGCGACGTCCTTCGGGGCCCGCGGCAGCGGGGCCAGCTCGGCGGCGGCCTCCTTAGCCGCCAGGGCTACCTTCAGGAAGTCCTCGGACATGTCGCGCTCCAAAAGAACTAGTGGTGGGACTCCAGTATGACGATGTCGTCACGGTGGATGAGCTCGCGTTCATATTCCGGACCCAGGCTGGCGCCCAGCTCACGCGTCGAACGGCCGAGCAGGTCCGGGATCTCCACGGCGTCGAAGTTGACCAGTCCCCTGGCGACCACCCCGCCGAGCGGCCCGCACAGATCGACCGGGTCACCCGCGGCGAAGTCTCCCTCGACGGCGGTGACCCCGGCGGGCAGCAGCGACTTGCGGCGCCCGACCACGGCGTCCACCGCACCCGAGTCCAGGTGGAGCCTGCCCCGCCCGGTGGTCGCGTGCGCCAGCCAGAGCAGGCGGGTGCCCGGATGACGGCCGTCGGGGTGGAAGCAGGTGCCGATGTCGGCGCCCGCGAGGGCCTGCGCGGCGTGCGCGGCCGCGGTCAGCACCACCGGCACGCCCGCACCGGTGGCGATCCTGGCTGCCTGCACCTTGGTGACCATCCCACCGGTGCCGACGGCGCCGCCCCTGCCCAGCTCGACCCCGACCAGGTCCTGCGGGCCGCGCACCTCCCGCAGCCTGCTGGCACCGGGACGGCGCGGGTCGCCGTCGTAGAGCGCGTCCACGTCGGACAGCAGCACCAGGGCGTCGGCCCGCGTCAGATGGGCGACCAGGGCGGCGAGCCGGTCGTTGTCGCCGAAGCGGATCTCGTCGGTGGCCACGGTGTCGTTCTCGTTGACCACCGGGACGATGCCGAGTTCGAGCAGCCTGCTCAGCGTGCGCTGGGCGTTGACGTGGTGCGAGCGGCGCATCATGTCGTCGGCGGTCAGCAGCACCTGGCCGACCCGCAGGCCGTAGCGGGCGAAGGAGGAGGTGTAGCGGGCGACCAGCACCCCCTGGCCGACCGAGGCCGCGGCCTGCTGGGTGGCCAGGTCACGCGGCCTGGCCGAGAGACCGAGCGGGCCGAGACCCGCCGCGATCGCCCCGGAGGAGACCAGCACGACCTGCGTCCCCGCCGTACGGCGCGCGGCGAGCACGTCGACCAGGGCGTCGACCCGGTCGACGTCGATCGTCCCCTGCGGGGTCGTGAGCGACGACGAACCCACCTTCACGACGAGGCGCGAGGCCGTACGGATTCGATCGCGCACAGAGTCCACGAAACGCTCACCTTTCCCGGAGTCGGAGGGGCCGCGGAGATCACCGCCGGACAGCAGGCTATCCGAGCCTGTTGTCCGTACCGCGCGGCCCCTGGTGCACGGCCTCGGCGTTGAGGGTCGGCTGCCAGTCGAAGATGTAGCCGCTCTCCATGGAGCCGATGATCACCTCGGCGCCCGCCTTCGCACCCGCCTTGGTGAGCTCCTCCTCGACCCCGAGCCGTTCGAGACGGTCGGCCAGGTAACCGACGGCCTCGTCGTTGGTGAAGTCGGTCTGGCGGATCCACCGCTCCGGCTTCGCCCCGGTGACCTGGAAGGTGTTGTCGTCGACCCGGCGCACCGTGAAACCCGTGTCGCCGAGCTGCTTGGGCTTGATGACCAGGCGGGTCGGCTCGACCACCGGCGCGGCCTTCCGCGCGGCGTCGACCATCTCGCCCATCGCGTAGGTCAGCTCCTTGAGGCCCTCGTGGGTGGCCGCGGAGATCGTGAAGACCCGCATGCCCCGCTCCTCAAGCATCGGCCTGACGATGTCGGCCAGCTCGCGGGCGTCGGGGACGTCGGCCTTGTTGAGCACGGCCAGACGCGGCCGGTCCTCCAGCTTGCCGTATGCCCTCAGCTCCGCCTCGATCGCCTCGTAGTCGCTGATCGGGTCGCGGTCCGGCTCCATGGTCGCGCAGTCGATCACGTGCACGAGGGTGTTGCAGCGTTCGACGTGCCGCAGGAACTCGTGCCCCAGCCCCTTGCCCTCGGACGCCCCCGGGATCAGGCCGGGCACGTCGGCCACGGTGAAGATCGTGTCGCCCGCGGTGACCACGCCGAGGTTGGGGATCAGCGTGGTGAACGGGTAGTCGGCGATCTTGGGTCGGGCCGCGGAGAGGGCGGCGATGAGTGAGGACTTGCCCGCGCTGGGGAAGCCGACGAGGGCGACGTCGGCGACGCTCTTCATCTCCAGCATCACGTCGAGCTCGTCGCCGGCCTCGCCGAGCAGCGCGAAACCGGGGGCCTTGCGCTTGGTCGAGGCCAGGGCGGCGTTGCCGAGCCCGCCGTGGCCGCCCTCGGCGATCACGTAGCGGGTGCCGGCGCCGATCATGTCGACCAGGACCTCGCCGGTCGTCGCGTTCCTGACGACGGTGCCGTCGGGGACGGGCAGCACGACGTCGTCGCCGTTCGCCCCGTCACGGTTGGACCCCTGGCCCTGCTTGCCGTTGGCCGCCTTGCGGTGCGGGCGGCGGTGGTAGTCCAGCAGCGTCGCGGTGTTGGCGTCGACCTCAAGGATCACGTCGCCGCCGCGGCCTCCGTTGCCTCCGTCGGGGCCGCCGAGCGGCTTGAACTTCTCCCGATGGACAGAGGCGCAGCCATGTCCCCCGTCACCGGCCTTGATGTGCAGGACCACTTGGTCCACAAAGTCCGGCATGCCTGCTCCCTACCCCCAT
Organism: Streptosporangium sp. NPDC020145; assembly: GCF_040631275.1. Taxonomy (NCBI): domain Bacteria; kingdom Bacillati; phylum Actinomycetota; class Actinomycetes; order Streptosporangiales; family Streptosporangiaceae; genus Streptosporangium; species Streptosporangium sp. NPDC020145. The sequence goes on from NZ_JBEXZT010000039.1 coordinate 38,076, forward strand.
ATGCGGAAATACCCGTTTTAAAACGCGAACAGGGGTGGACCGCCTATGCGATCCACCCCTGCCGTTGACGTCTGTCGGTGCGGATCTACTCCGCGACCGGGACGATGCTCACTGCGCGGCGACCGCGCTTGACGCCGAACTTCACGTGACCCGCGGCCAGCGCGAACAGCGTGTCGTCGCCACCACGGCCGACGTTGTCGCCGGGGTGGAAGTGGGTGCCACGCTGGCGAACGATGATCTCACCGGCGTTGACCAGCTGGCCGCCGAAGCGCTTCACACCGAGCCGCTGGGCGTTGGAGTCACGGCCGTTCCGAGTGGACGACGCGCCCTTCTTGTGTGCCATCTCGCAAAACTCCCGAAACTCAGGCCTGGTTGATGCCGGTGATCTTCACCTGCGTGTAACGCTGGCGGTGACCCTGGCGCTTCTTGTAGCCGGACTTGTTCTTGTACTTGAGAATCCGGATCTTCGGACCCTTGGTCTCGCCGAGGATCTCGGCGGCGACGGTGAACTTGCCCGCCTCGGTGGTCACATCGCCATCGTTGACGACGAGCACCGTCGGCAGCGAAACCGTGGAACCGACCTCGCCGGCGACCTTGTCCACCTCAAGGACGTCACCGACGGAGACCTTCTGCTGCCTGCCGCCGCAACGAACGATCGCGTACACCGCGGAACCCTTCTTCTGACTGTTTGCTCGCTGGATGCTGCGCCCCGCATCCGGCCGTGGGCATTGATTGTGACCGACGAACCAGGTAGGCGCGCGAACAGGGCACGCCATGAGCGCACCGGTTCACCAGGGTACCGGATTACCGGTCTCCTGGTCGAACCGGGCGGAACGTCGGTAGGCCGGGCCAGGCCCGTCCCTCGTGGAAATCCTGTGGAACGGGTCTAGTCGGCCGTCTTGGCCTTACGGGAGCGTCGCCGCCCCCGGCCCGAAGCCTGTACGGCTTGCGCGTCCTCACCTCGGACGTCATCAAGCGCATCGGTCACCGTATCACGGCCGGACACCTCGCTGGCCGCGACGGCGTGGCCGTCCTTGACGAGCTTCTCCGCGACGGCCTTCTCCACGGCCATCTTGCCCTGGGTGCCACGCGGCTCGGGCTTGCTCTCCACCGGCTCGGTCGAGACGTGCAGGCCACGGCCGTTGCAGCACTCACAGACGGTCGAGAAGGCCTCGAGCAGCCCCTGCCCGACCCGCTTACGGGTCATCTGGACCAGGCCGAGCGAGGTGACCTCCGCCACCTGGTGCTTGGTCCGGTCGCGGGCCAGGCACTCAAGCAGGCGCCGCAGCACCAGGTCCCGGTTGTTCTCCAGCACCATGTCGATGAAGTCGATGACGATGATGCCGCCGATGTCCCGCAGCCTGAGCTGACGGACGATCTCCTCGGCCGCCTCCAGGTTGTTGCGGGTGACGGTCTCCTCAAGGTTGCCGCCCTGGCCGGTGAACTTGCCGGTGTTGACGTCGACGACCGTCATGGCCTCGGTCCTGTCGATCACCAGCGAGCCACCGCTGGGCAGCCAGACCTTGCGCTCCATCGCCTTGGCGATCTGCTCGTCGATCCGGTAGGCCGCGAAGACGTCGCCCTGCTCCTGCCACCTGACGAGCCGGTCGGCCAGGTGCGGCGCCACATAGTGGACGTACTCGTCGACCGTCTCCCACACGTCGTCACCCGCGACGACCAGTGAGGTGAAGTCCTCGTTGAACACGTCGCGGACCACCCGGACCGTCAGGTCGGGCTCGGACGACAGCAACTCGGGCGCGCTGGCCGACTTGGCCTTGCGCTGGATGTTCTCCCACTGGGCCGACAGCCTGGCCACGTCGCGGCCGAGCTCCTCCTCGGAGGCCCCCTCGGCGGCGGTGCGGACGATGACGCCCGCGTTCTCCGGCATCACCTTCTTCAGGATGCCCTTGAGCCGGGTGCGCTCCTTGTCGGGGAGCTTGCGGCTGATACCGGTCATCGAGCCGTCGGGCACGTAGACCAGGTAACGGCCGGGAAGGCTGATCTGTGAGGTGAGCCGCGCGCCCTTGTGCCCGATGGGGTCCTTGGTGACCTGCACCAGCACCGACTGGCCCGACTTCAGCGCCACCTCGATCCGCTTCGGCTGGCCCTCAAGGCCCACGGTGTCGAAGTTGACCTCACCGGCGTAGAGCACCGCGTTACGGCCCTTGCCGATGTCGACGAAGGCCGCCTCCATGCTGGGCAGGACGTTCTGCACCTTGCCGAGGTAGACGTTGCCCACGTAGGACTGGCTCGCCTCACGGTTGACGTAGTGCTCGACCAGCACGCCGTCCTCAAGGACCGCGATCTGGGTACGGCCACCGGTGCGGCGCACGACCATGACGCGCTCGACCGACTCCCTGCGGGCCAGGAACTCCGACTCGGTGATGATCGGCGGACGCCGCCTGCCGAGTTCCCTGCCCTCCCTGCGACGCTGCTTCTTGGCCTCCAGGCGGGTCGAGCCGCGCACGCTCTGCACCTCGTCGGCGGAGGTGCTGCGACCGGCCCTGGGCGCGCGGATGCGCACGACCGTGTTCGGCGGGTCGTCGCTGAGCTCACCCGCGTCGTCGGCGCCCCTGCGGCGGCGACGGCGGCGGCGGCGGGAGGTGCCGCCGCTGTCCTGCTCCTCCTCCTGGACGGCCTCTGCGGAGGTCTCCTCCTCCTGCGGCTGCCGCTGCTCGGAGTCGTCCTCGTCGGCCTCGTCGAGCTCACGCGTCTTGCCCCGGCCCCGGCCGCCCCTGCGGCGGCGACGGCGACGGCTGCCCTCGAACTCGTCCCCCTCCGAGTCGTCGTCCTCGGGCTCCTCGGCGCCCTCCGCCTCATCCTCCACGGCCTCGGGCTCAGGCTGCGGCGGCTCGGGCGGCTGCGGCGCGGTGGGGCGGGCGGGCGGTTCCGCACGGTAGGGGTCAGGCGCCTGGAACAGCGGCTGGAACACCGCGGCGGGCGCCTGGAAGGTGACGGTGGGAACCTCGAAACGTTCCTGTGCGGTCAGGCCGAACGGGTCGGCGAACAGACCGGGGCGTTCCTCGGCGACGTCCTCGCCCGCGGGCTCGTCGTCCAGCGGCTCGTCGGCGGGCATCGCGAGCAGGAGCCCCTCGGCGACCTCCTCGGCCTCCTCAGCCGGAACCGACTCGGCGACCGGCTCGGGGAGCGTCTCCTCCGGGACGGCCTTCTTCCGCGTACGGCTGCGCCTGGCGGGCGCGGGGGCCTCCTGCGCCGGTTCCTGGGCGCTCTCCTCAGCCGCGGCGACCGGCTCCGCCGTCTCCTCGGCCGTCTTCTTCGTACGGCTCCGCCGCGTGGTCGTACCCGTCGCCGCGGTCGTCCTTCGTCTGGTGGCGCGCTTGGGCGCCTCCTCCTGAGCCGGCTCGGGCGCCGTCACCTCAGGCGCCGCCGTGGCGACCGGCTCCCCTACGGGCTCGGGCTCCGGTTCGGGTCTGGTGACCACGACCACCGGCGGGGCGGTCTCCGGCTCCTCCGGCGGAGGGCCCGCCGGCCTGCTCGCGGCCCGCCTGCGCGGTGCCTGCTTCGGCTGTTCCTCTGTGTCCCCGCCAGGGCCTGTGGCCCCGGTTCCGGGCTCGTTGTCGAGCATGCGGGCGTTCTCCCGTCAGCTCCCGGGCGCGTCTCCGCGCCGCGCGGGAGCTCTCGTCTCTCGCTGTACGCCGGGCCCGCGGGTCCGGCGCCAAGTCCTATAGGTCGCCGCCGACGTGCCCGCCCACCGGTTCCGTTTCGCCGCCGCGCGTGGTGTCGCGGTCCAGGCCGAAGGGATCGGCGGGCTCACCGGTCATCACGTCGAGCGGTCCCTGCGCCAGCCTGGTCACCTCGGGGGGCACCGGCGGCGCGAAGCCAGCCACAAGACGCAGTCCGGTAAGAACGTCGTCGGGTCGAACGGCAGGAGTAGCGTGCCGCACAACCATGCGAAGTATGACACATGGCTGACTGGACCCCTGACCTGCTGTTGTCCCAATTCCCTCAGTTGCCTCACGGGTCTCAAGACCCAGCACCGCCTCCCGGGCGTCGAAGCGGCGCAGCCCCTTCTTCGTCAGGCGCTCGACCTCGACGCGCTCGGCGGCCTTGAACTCCTCGACCGCGACGGCCGCGAGGGCGGCATCCGCCTGCGGCAGCCGTACCTCCCACGCGGAGCATTCGAGCCGGTCGGACAGGTTCTCCCCGGCCGCCTCGATGACCGCCAGCACGTCGAGGCCCGGCGGGAGCGAGTCGTCCAGGGCGGCGCGCAGCCGGTCGGGGTCGCATCGCCGGGTCACGGCGATCTCAAGGTATTCGGCCTCGCTCGCGACTCCGGTCGGCGCGGCGGCGCCCACGTAGGAGATCCTGGGGTGGGGTGAGAAGCCCGCGCTGAACGCCACCGGCACGTCGGCGCGGCGGACGGCACGTTCCACCGCCCGGGAGATGTCACGGTGACTGGTGAAGCGCAGACGGCCGCGCTTGGCGTATCGGACGCGTAGACGCTGCGCGACCGGCGCGGGCGCCGGCCCATCGGGAACGGGTTTCAGAGTGGTTTCGTCCTTCCCAAGTCGTGATGGTCGCCTTTGTCAGCGGGCCGTGCTCACGCACGGCCTATCTCAGACAACCGTCAGTGGCAGCAGCTTCTTCCCCGTGGGCCCGATCTGGATCTCGGTGCCCATGGTCGGGCACACGCCGCAGTCGTAACACGGGCTCCAGCGGCAGTCCTCGACCTCGACGTCGTTGACGGCGTCCTGCCAGTCCTGCCAGAGCCATTCGCGGTCGAGGCCCGCGTCGAGGTGGTCCCAGGGGAGCACCTCGTTCTCCTCGCGCTCCCGCGTGGTGTACCAGTCGACGTCGATGCCGACCTTGGTGGCGGCGTCCATCCAGCGCTGGTAGGAGAAGTGCTCGCTCCAGCCGTCGAACCGGCCGCCGTCCTGCCACACCGCGCGGATGACCTCACCGACCCTGCGGTCGCCCCGGGACAGCAGCCCCTCGACGATCGAGGGTTTGCCGTCGTGGTAGCGCATGCCGATGGCGCGGCCGTACTCCTTGTCGCCGCGCAGGGCGTCCTTCAACGCCTTGAGCCTGTGGTCGACCACCTCGTGGGAGGCCTGGGCCGCCCACTGGAAGGGGGTGTGCGGCTTGGGCACGAACCCGCCGATGGAGACCGTGCAGCGCACGTCACGCGACCCGGTGGCCTCGCGACCGGCCTTGATGACCTTTCTGGCCAGGTCGGCGATGCCCAGGACGTCGATGTCCTCCTCGGTCGGCAGGCCGCACATGAAGTAGAGCTTCACCTGCCGCCAGCCCTGGCTGTAGGCCGTGGTGACGGTCCTGATCAGGTCTTCCTCGGTGACCATCTTGTTGATCACCTTGCGCATCCGCTCCGATCCGCCCTCGGGGGCGAACGTCAGGCCGGAACGGCGGCCGTTGCGGGAGAACTCGTTGGCCAGGTCGATGTTGAAGGCGTCGACCCGGGTCGAGGGCAGCGACAGCGAGGTGTTGGTGCCCTCGTAGCGGTCGGCCAGTCCCTTGGCGACCTCGCCGATCTCGGAGTGGTCGGCCGACGACAGTGAGAGCAGGCCGACCTCGTTGAAGCCCGAGGCCTTGATCCCGGCCTCGACCATGTCGCCGATCGTGGTGATCGAACGCTCCCTGACCGGGCGGGTGATCATCCCTGCCTGGCAGAAGCGGCAGCCGCGCGTGCAGCCGCGGAAGATCTCGACGCTGAACCGCTCGTGCACGGTCTCGGCCAGCGGGACCAGCGGCTTCTTCGGATAGGGCCACTCGTCGAGGTCCATGACCGTGTGCTTGTGGATGCGCCAGGGCACGCCCGAGCGGTTCGGCGCCACCCGCTGGATCCTGCCGTCGGGGTGGTATTCGACGTCGTAGAAGCGGGGCACGTAGACCCCGCCGGACTCGGCCAGGCGCATGAGCAGCTCGTCGCGCCCGCCGGGCGAACCCTCGGCCTTCCACTCGCGGATCACCTCGGTGATCGCGATGGCGACCTGCTCGCCGTCCCCGAGCACCGCGGCGTCGATGAAGTCGGCGATCGGCTCGGGGTTGAAGGCCGCGTGACCTCCGGCGAGGACGATCGGGTCGTCCTCGCCCCGGTCGGCGGCGTCGAGCGGGATGCCGGCGAGGTCGAGCGCGGTGAGCATGTTGGTGTAGCCGAGCTCGGTGGAGAAGGAGATCCCGAACACGTCGAACGCCCGCACGGGGCGGTGCGCGTCGACGGTGAACTGGGGCACCCCCTCGGCCCGCATGAGCGCCTCCAGGTCGGGCCAGACCGCGTAGGTCCGCTCGGCCAGGGTCTCCGGCATCTCGTTGAGGATCTCGTAGAGGATCTGCACGCCTTGATTGGGCAGGCCCACCTCGTAGGCGTCCGGATACATCAGAGCCCAGCGGACCGTCGCCTCGTCCCAGCTTTTGACGGTCGAGTTGAGCTCACCTCCGACGTACTGGATCGGCTTCTGCACCCTGGGCAGGAGCGCTTCCAGGCGGGGAAACAACGACTCGACAGGCATAGGCCAAGACTATCCGCCTAGAAAGGGTGCCACTGGCGATCGTCGCCCGCCCTCAGCGAGTCGAGGCGGTGCCGAAGCTCGGCGAAGGCGGTCTCGTCGCGGTGCGCGTTGCGCAGCACGGCGGTGAGGGTCTGCAGCTCGCGCATGTCGCGCAGCACCGGATACCCCTCCCACCTGGTCGCGTCGTAGCCGTAGGCCTGGCTGAAATTGCTCCGCTGGCGCTCGGTCAGCCCGAAGCGCACGCCCGCGAGCGTGGGAATCAGGTCGATCTCCCTCGGCCCGGCGCACACCCCGTCCCAGTCGCACAGCAGGAACCCGTCACGGGTGCGGATCATGTTCCCCCGGTGGGCGTCCCCGTGCACCAGCCCGTACGGCAGCGCGAACTCAAGCCGCTCGTAGTAGGTCTCGGCCAGCGCCTCGCAACGTTCCAGGAGCCAGGCGCGGTCGGCCTCCCCGAGGGCGAGACCGGCCAGGATCGACCTGCGCACGGTGCCGAACGGGTCGTGGGTCGGCAGTTCGAACGGCACCGGCGGAAGGTCGTGCAGCCGCCGCAGCAGCGGCCCGAGCTGAGCCGGGTCCGGCGGGGGGCCGATGTGCTCCTCGTGGTGCCAGAAGGTGGCCAGGAACCCCTCGGCGACGATCGGCTGCTTGATCTCAAGCGGCCTGATCGTGGGGAAGCCCTGTTCGACCAGCCAGCGCGTGACCTTCACCGAGGTCACCAGGCGGTCGAACTTCCCGGGGGTGTTCGCCTGCGCCAGCCGTACGACGACGCGCTCGGCTGGCAGGTGGTAGACGGTGTTGGCGAAGTCACGCAGCAGCGTGACCCCGTCCGCGTCCAGATCGGCCTTCCGGCATGCCTCGTTGAGTGCCATGGCTGCCCTGGTGAGGAGCGAGCCCTCCGCGGCAATCGTCATCGTCCACTCCTGTCTGAAATGGCGTGGCGGGCCCGCTGGGGCAGACCCACCGCGCAGAAACTCTCGATCTGCCTGGCCAGCTGCTGCCCGCCGGGCCGGGATGCCAGCAGCTCACGACCTGTGCTGAGGGTCGCGCCCAGGCTGCTGATGCGTCTGTCCGGCGCAAGCGCGAGAATCGGCTCCATCGCCTGTTCGGCTCCCGCGGCGTCGCCCTCCATGATGTGGGCGACCGTCAGGTGCGCGCTGGCCATGGACTCACATCCGTAGGAGCGGTTCTCCGGCTCCCCCGCGGCGTACAGCGCCAGCGACTCACGGGCCGCCTCGATGGCCGAGGCGGGCTCGTCGAGGTGCAGGTGGGTGACCGCCGCGTAGTAGCGCTCCTTGGCCGGGCGGAAGGCGAACTCCCCGCCGATCTCGTCGTGCAGCTCGTCGGAGCCCGCCGCCCTGGCGTCCTCGGCCCTGCGCAGCTGGTCGGCGGCCTCTCTCCTGCGGCCGAGCATGGCGTAGGAGCGGGCGCACAGCATGTGCAGGCGGGCCGCGCCCGACCCCGCACGCAGGTAGCTCAGGCCCTCCTCGGCGTATCTGGCGGCGTCGCCGTAGCGTCTGTCCCACAGCGCGACGGAGGACTGCATACCACGCGCCCAGCCCATGAGCGCGATGTGCCCGGCCACCTTGCCGTAGGTCCACGCGGCCCGGGCGAGGGTGTCGGCGGGGATACGGCGGTCCATGTCCATGCTGACGTTGGCCATCAGCCCGCACAGCGCGCCGGTGAGGAAGTACAGCTCCCTGGCCTGCCCGGGGTGGATGCGCTTGTCCAGCGCCTTCCTGGTGCGCTCCTGCAACTCGCGCATCTCGACGAACAGCGGCAGCGGCGCCTCGGCGACGTAGCGCTTGCCGACCCAGATCACCTGTGTCCGCAGCCGTTCCAGCGCGCCCGTGCCCAGCTCGCTCGCCTCCGCCTCCTCCGCGTGCGCACCGGCCTCGTCGGCCGCGACCGTGATCATGTCGAAGGCGGGCGGCGCCGACGGCACGGCCCGAAGCCCCTCAGGTGTGTAGTCGTTGGCGAAGCCGAGCTGGACGGGGCCGGTCTCGAAGAGCCTGCACAGCAGATCGGTGTAGTCACGGTCGGGTCGCGCGCCCGCCTCCCACTCCCGCCACGAACGCTCGGTCAGGCCTCGTCGCTTGATGCCCTCCCTGTCGCACAGGGCGTGGAAGTGCTCTATGGCCTCCTCGACGGTCCACCCGTGGGCGAGCCTGCGGCATTTGAACAGGCTCTGCTGCGGGCAGCAGCTGTGGATCTCCTCGACCATCTGCTGTATGACGGCCGCGGACGGCGGTCCCGGCAGAGCGGCGAGCGTACGGTTGCGGATGATGGTGGCGCAGGCGAGGGCGGCACGGTCTCCGCCCCTCGAACTCTGGGTCATAGGCTTTTTCGGCCCTTTCCCGATGGGGTCGCCCCCACGCTAGTGGTCTGATCGACATCGGGTGGACCTGAGAGCATTTCGCCGGTTAAGGGGAGTTTCTCCCTCATGAACCGTTACCGCCGAAGGGAACCACCGTCCCACCGTTGCGCAGCTGAGCCTGGAACAGCTGCCCGCACAGGCTGCTCGGAGTTTCGGCGAACCATACCGCAGGTGGGTTCCCGGCCGAAACAGCGGCCCAGCGACCCTTGCTGAACACGATCCGATAATCGGGGAACGCGGTACGTAGCAGTTCCAGTGCCCGTTGCCGCTCGGCGAGCTCCGATGTCACGGCCCCTCCGTCATCGCGAGTTCCGTCATCGTTCCCAGAATGTTCGCTTGACGCACGGAAATCCAGTGAGAATCCAGGGGTGCGAACATGCGGACGGCTCTCATGTTCGCCGATTCAGAATGGTTGCTCGCGAATGTGGATGGCCTGGAGCAGGCCTATGGCGATCATATTGGCGAAGGTCGCAGTACCACCATACGAGACAAACGGCAGCGGAAGACCTGTAATCGGCATGATTCCAATCGTCATCCCGATGTTGACGAAGGCCTGGAAGGCGAGCCAGCAGACGATCACCCCCGCCACCAGCGTCCCGAACCGGTCGTCGCACAACCGCGCGATCCTCATGCCGCGCAGCAGGATCACCCCGATCAACGCCACCACGGCGACCGACCCGAGGAAGCCGAACTCCTCCCCGGCGACGGTGAAGATGAAGTCGGTGTGCTGCTCCGGCACGAACCGCCCCGTCGTCTGACCCCCCTCGAACAACCCCTTGCCGAAGAGTCCCCCCGACCCGATCGCGATGAGCGACTGGGTGCTGTTGTAGCCGACCCCCCGCGGATCGCTCGCGGGGTTCAGAAAAGCGGTGAACCGCGCGATCTGGTACGGCTCAAGCACGTCGAGCAACCAGACGGCCACCACCCCGCAGACCACGAGCAACGCCAGCCCGAGAATCCACCGCTTCCTGACGCCCCCGATCACCAGCGCCCCGGCCGTGATCACGCCGAGGACCATCGTGGTGCCCAGATCCGGCTGGAGCATCACCAGCCCCATGGTGAACCCCGCGACCCCGAGCGAGAGCCCGATGTCCAGCGTGCGGGGCCTGTCGGTGCCCCTGACCGGTCTGGCCAGCAGCATGGCGAGCATCAGCACCAGCCCGAGCTTGGCGAACTCCGAGGGCTGGAAGGCGAACCCACCCCCCAGCATGATCCACGAGTGGGCGCCGTTCACCGTCGAGCCGAGCGGCGTGATCACCAGCACCAGGCCGACCAGGCTCATGACGTAGACCAGCGGCGCGTAGACCCGCAGCGACCTGTGGTTGACCATCACCGCCACGCTGGTCAGCGCGATCCCGATGGCCACGTTGAGAATGTGCTTCTTGACGAGGCCGGTCGAGCCGGGCGCCCAGGTCCTGGTCGACGACCAGACCAGCAACGTCCCGATCACCGTCAGCGCGGCGACCGCGACCAGCAGCACCCCGTCCATCCTGCGCACCGCGGAGGAGGCCGCGACCGCCCTGCGTGTGAGGGAACCACCGGCCGGCACGGCCATCGTGCGGTTCATCGGGCCACGGTCCCGTCCCGCTCGATCATCGGCAACCTGGTCGCGGGCCGGTGGTCGGGCAGCGCCGCGCGCACCGGCTTCCCCTTGCCCTGACCGTCCTGCGGCGCGATGCCGTAGATGCCCTCGTAGATCTTCCGCGCGGCCGGAGCCGCGGTCTGACCGCCCATCCCGCCCTGGGAGACCATCACGACGATCACGAAACGCGGTTTCTGCGCCGGGGCGAACGAGGCGAACCAGGAGGTGTCGTTCTTGCCGTACACCTCGGCGGTCCCTGTCTTGCCGCCGACCCTGACCTTGTCCATGGGGAACCCGCCGAAGGCGCCGGCGGCCGTGCCGTCCGAGGCGACCTCGCTGAGCGCCCCCCTGATGTAGGACCGCTCCGCCTGGGAGAGCGGCAGCTTGCCGACGACCGGGACCTTGATCTCCTTGACCATGGTGCCGTCCGGCCGTACCAGCGCCCAGCCGATACGGGGACTGCGTAGCTTGCCGTCACCGACGAGCGCCGAGTAGGCCGCGGCGAGCTGCAACGGAGTCACCAGCACATCACCCTGCCCGATGGAGAAGTTGGCCGCGTCTCCGGGCCGCCACTGGTAGCCCTCCAGGCAGTTCTCGTACGCCAGCTGTTTGAGGAAGGCCGCCCGCGACGGACTTGACCTGGCGACCTCCGGATATCCGCTCTTGGCCCGCCTGCAGTTCTCCGTCTTGGTCGCGTCCCACAGCTGCTTCTTCCACTCGCGGTCGGGGATGCGCCCCGCCGACTCCCCCGGCAGGTCGATCCCCGTCGGCCTGCCGAATCCGAAGGCCCGCGCCATCACCGCCATCGGTTCCTTCGTCTTGCCCCTGGGCCGCAGCCCTCCGTCACGCAACCACTGCTCGTACGCCGCCCGGTAGAAGATCGTGTCGCAGGACTTCACCAGCGCCGTGTGCAGGGTCAGGGTGCCCATCCCGATGCCGTGGAAGTTGTTGAACGGTCTGCTGCCGACCATGAAGGACCCCGGGCAGTCATAGTGCCCGTGCAGCGGATACCCGTCCCTGAGCATCGCGGAGACCGAGGAGATCTTGAACGTCGAGCCCGGCGCGAACTCCCCCTTGATCGCCCTGGACACCAGTGGCCTGCCCGCCTTGCCGGACAGCAGCCGCTGGTACTCGGGCTCCGAGATGCCTCCCGTCCACACCGCCGGGTTGTAGGTCGGCGCGCTGGCCAGCGCGACCACCCTGCCGGTCCGCACGTCGAGCACGACCCCCGCCGCTCCGTCCGCGGACGGCGCCGACTTCATCGCCTCCGCCAGCGCCTTCTCCGTCACCGCCTGCACCCTGGCGTCGATGCTGGTGATGAGCGTGTCACCCGGGGTCGGCTGCACCTGCCGCTCCACCCCGATCACCTTGCCGAGCCGGTCGACCTGCACCCGTCTCAACCCGGGAACCCCTCGGAGCTCCTTGTCGTAGACCGCCTCAAGACCGTCACGGCCCACCAGGTCGACCCCGGAGAAGACCGCCTTGAACCCGTCGCGCCTCTCCATCTCCTCCTGTGTGATCGGCTGCAGGTAGCCGAGCACCTGCGCCCCCGCCGAGTTGCCGGGATACTCCCTGACCGCCTGCACCTCGGCGGTCACCCCGGGGAACTCCTCCTGCCGCTCCAGGATCTGCAGCGCCTCACGCGTCGTGACGTCGTCGTCGATCGGAATCGGCTGGTACGGCGAGCCCGGCCAGCACGGCCTGGTGACCCCCGGCCCGCACGCCCTGATCCGCATGCGCAGCTCCGACGGCTTACGGTCGAGCACCGCCGCCAGACGCTGCAGCACCTCCCTGCCGTTGCCCTCCATCCGGTTGAGGCTCGTACGGTCGACGGAGACCACGAGCCTGGTCCGGTTGCGTACCAGCGGGCGCCCCGCCGAGTCGAGGATCTGCCCACGCACCGCGGGTACGACCACGTCACGAGTCCGCGTCTCGGTCGCCGCCTCGACGAACTCGGCCCCGCGCACCACCTGCACCTGCCACAGCCGTACGGCGAGCAACGCCAGCAGCGAGGCCACCAGGACCTGGATCACGACCAGCCTGGTCCGTGTCCTGATCATGCCCGCCTCCCGCGGGCCGGGACCGGCGTCCCGCCCCAGCCTCGCCGTCCGCTCATCTACGTCCCCGAACCAGATGCGTGACCGGCCGCAACTCCCGCTCGCGCGGCCCCTTGACGATCCTCATCACCAACCACACCGTCGGAGGCGCCGCCAGCAGGTTGTAGCCGATCGCCCAGGGCAGCGGAGAGGCCAGCACGTCCCCGCCCGCACCGGGCTCCCCGAGCAGCACGCTGACCACCGCGACGGCGGGCGGCCCCGCCGCGGCGCAGGCCAGCGCGACCGGCAGCCTTGCGTCGGGACGGCTCTCCCCCGCCCTGCCCGCGGCGAACCCGATCAGGCACAGCACCAGCGCGTACTGCCCGAGCACATGGGCGGCAGGCGGCAGCACGTCACCGGCGAACCCTGCGCCGAACCCCATCACCGCCCCCGCGGCCGCGCCACGGACCAGGGCGTACCCCACGACGGTGAGCAGCACCAGGTCGGGCGCGGCCCCGCCAGGCAGCGGAATCCGGTTCACGAACGTCACCTGAACGACAAGGGCCAGCAGAAGCACCGCGACGGCCCCCAGGTCACGGCTCACCCTCCGCCTCCTCACGCGGCCCGTCCCCACGCGGGGCCTTTCCCCGTGGCACAGCCGGCAGCACGGTGTCCCGCGGGGCACGCTGGGGCGCCTGCACCACCACCCCGACCACGTCCAGCGCCGTCAGATCGGCGTACGGCCGCGCGTAGGCCACCCTGGTCAGCTCCCCCGGAGTCGCCACCACACGTTCGACCACCCCGATCGGCACCCCCGCCACGTACGGCGCGCCCCGCTGGGAGCCGAAGCTCACGATGCGGCGTCCCGGCACGATCTGCGCCGAGGAGTCGAGCAGACGGAACCGGAGCAGACGACCGTTCTGCCCGATCCCGTGCACCAGCCCGATCTCGTTGCTCCCCTCAAGGCGCGCCCCCGCCGCGGAGGCCGGGTCACTGAGCAGCACCACCGTCGAGGTCGAGGTGCCCACCTGCACCACCCTGCCGACCAGGCCGTCGCCGTTCAGCACGGTCATCTCGGAGCGCACCCCGTCGGCGCTGCCCACGTCGAGCTGTACGGCCTCCTCGAAGCCGGGCGTGCCACGCCGGGCGATCACCTGGGCGGGCACCAGCCGGTATCCGGCGGCCCCCGCGACACCGAGCAGACGGCTCAGCTCCTGCGCGTGCCCACGATCCAGCGCCTGCGCCGTCAGGTCCCGTCTGAGTCGCTGGTTCTCCGCGCGCAGCACGTCGATGCGGCGCTGCGCGTCCGGTGCGGCCGCCATCGTCTCGAAGAAGTGCCCGACCGGCCGAACCAGCCCCGCCCCGAAGTTCTCCGCGGCGCCGAACAGCTCGGCGCCAACTCCTCTGAGCGGGCTGAGCGGGGAGTTCGCCCCCGCCCGGTGGTCGACGGTCATGAGCACCAGCGCCGCGGCCAGCAGCACTCCCAGACTCATCCGTGCCCGGCGCGTGTCCCTCATCAGTGTCGCGGTTCCGACACCAGGACCTGCTGCAGCGCCTCGAAGTCCTCGACGCACTTACCCGAACCGAGCGCGACGGAGTCCAGCGCGTTGTCCACCAGGTGGATCGGCATGCCCGTCTCGTCCTTGAGCCGCTCGTCCATGCCCTTGAGCAGCGCGCCGCCCCCGGTGAGCGCGATCCCACGGTCCATCAGGTCTCCGGAGAGCTCCGGCGGGCACTTGTCCAGCGTCGTCTTGACCGCGTCGACGATCACGTTCACCGGTTCCTCGGTGGCCTTGCGGATCTCGGCCGCGGAGACGACGACCGTCTTGGGCAGGCCGGTGACCAGATCACGACCCCGGATCTCGGCGTGCCCCTCCTCGGGAAGCGCGCAGGCGGAGCCGATGGCCATCTTGATCTCCTCGGCGGTCCGCTCACCGAGCATCAGCGAGTACTCCTTCTTGGCGAAGGTGATGATCGCCTGATCCAGCTCGTCACCGCCGATCCTGATCGACTGGCTGGTCACGACCCCGCCCATCGAGATGATCGCCACCTCGGTCGTCCCGCCGCCGATGTCGACCACCATGTTGCCCGTGGGCTCGTGCACCGGAAGCCCGGCCCCGATCGCGGCGGCCATCGGCTCCTCGATGATGTAGACCCCCCGGGCCCCCGCCTGGTAGCCGGCCTCCTTGACCGCCCGCTGCTCGACCCCGGTGATCCCGCTCGGCACCGCGATGATGATGCGCGGCTTGGCGAACTGACGGCGCCGGTGCACCCGCTGGATGAAGTAACGGAGCATGCGCTCGGTGACGTCGAAGTCGGCGATCACACCGTCCTTGAGGGGGCGGATCGCCATGATGTTCCCCGGTGTCCTGCCGATCATGCGCTTGGCCTCGATGCCGATGGCCACGATCTTTCCCGTGGTCGTGTTTATCGCGACGACGGAGGGTTCGTTGAGAACCACACCGCGGCCCCGCACGTAGACGAGCGTGTTGGCGGTGCCGAGATCGACCGCCATGTCGCGGCCGAGAAATGCAAGCTTGCTGCTCATGAGGAAGGCGGCCTCCTTCCGTCAGGTCGTCGGCGAAAACTACAGAACGCACTCGAATCGTAACGTGACGTACCCACCACTGAGCGCAATGAGCCCACCAGATCCGGGAAAATCTTAGAGCGTCTCAAACACGCGGAGCCCCGTCACCCTCCCAGGCGACGGGGCTCCGCGAAGCCGGAGACCTAGAAACGGTCCGGGAAGAAGAGCTTGATCTCGCGGGCGGCGGACTCGGGAGAGTCGGAGCCGTGCACGACGTTCTCACCGATCTCCAGGGCGTGGTCACCACGGATCGTGCCGGGAGCCGACTTCACCGGGTCGGTCAGACCCGCCAGGGCACGGAAGGCCTCGACCGCGCGAGGACCCTCGGCGACCAGCGCGACCAGCGGGCCGGAGGTGATGAACTCGACCAGCTCGCCGAAGAACGGCCGCTCCGAGTGCTCGGCGTAGTGGGCCTTGGCGGTGTCGGCGTCCAGGGTGCGCAGCTCAAGCGCCGCGACCTTCAGGCCCTTGCGCTCGATCCGGGCGATCACGTCACCGATGAGACCACGCGCGACACCGTCGGGCTTGATCAGGACAAGAGTGCGCTCGGACACTGAGGTTCTCCTTTGAACGGGGATGACTCGCGGACTGCGAGGAACGCGCGAAGTTTATCGCCCTCGGCCCGGTTCCCCGTGGTCGGCGACGTCATGGGCGGTCCGCCCCGTCTCCCAGCGCCCCCTCCGGGGACGGAGTCGGCGGCGGCACGACCGGCAACGTCCCCGGCTCGGGTGCGCCCGCCGCTCCCGGATCTCGCCCGGGACCGGTCTCGGGAACGGCCCCGTCGGGCCCCTCCTCCTCGGCCTCTTCGGCGGATCGGTCATCGCCCGCGGACCCCACCGGAGATGGGGCCGAGTCGACCGGCGGCGCGGGCGCCGGGACCGAAACGCTCCTCTCGTTCCCCGCCGCCCCCTCCTGCGACGCCTCGTCTTCGACGGCCCCGGCACCGACCACGACCGTACGGCGGGCCAGCGCGGCGCCGAGCACGATCGTGGCGACCACCAGACCGCCACCGATGAGCGCCCACAGATGCAGCGCCCCGACGAACGCGTCCACCATCGCCTGCGGGGTCTCCGCCTGCCTCAGCATGGTGAGCTGGACGCCGGTCCCCAGCAGGAAGCCGGACAGGATCCCCGGCAGGAACAGCGAGAGAGCGAACAGCGCCACTCCCACTCCCGAAGGACGCAGCACCGCTGTCAGGGCCACGGCGGCACCCGCCGTGAGCAGTGCGAAGGGAAACAGGAGCGCGAGCCCCTCCGCGGTGGGCAGCAATGCCCTGACCGCGCACAGCCCGGCGACCAGGACGGCCAGGCCACCTGCGGCGCACAGCGGTGCGGTGGACTCTCCGAGTCTGCTCACCGCGACGGCCGCGGCCAGTCCGAGGACCCCGGCGACCAGGAACGCCGGCCACAGCCCGCTGAGCCCGGGACCACTCAACCCACCCAGCTCGACATTGGTGACCTGCGCCGCGGTCGGCAGGACGACGACGCCGACCACCAGCATCGTGTAGGCGGGAGCCCTGCCCGCCCCTTCCCCGAACCCGCTCGCCGAAGCCAGGAGGAAAAGCCCGATGATCGACAGCACCGCGACGAGAACGAGCAGGCCCGGCGGCCAGTCGAACGTCGTGCCCAGGGCCAGTGTCGCCACCGCCGCGGCCGACCCCGCCGCGACCGGCAGGCGACCGCCCCGCATGGCCTCGGGACTCGCGGAACCTTCGCCGCTCCTTATCCAGAACACGAGATAGACGGCGGCCAGCACCAACGCCACTCCGGTCAACATGGGGTACGGCTGGAGCGTGACCCTCCAGGACCTGACCTCGTTGAGCGGCCACAGGGCCAATGCCTGCGCGGCCGTGAGGCTCACCGCCAGCATGCCCGCCCAAAGGGCACGCAGGACGGCGGAGCGTTCCCAGACCGTCACAAGACTGGCGGGCAGCAACAGCCCGGCTCCGACACCGTGCAGAGCCCGCAGCACCCCGACCAGGGACGCCGACCCGGCGTAGCCCCCGGCCGCGTCCGCGAGCGCCAGCAACGCCAGTCCGGCGACCAGGACCGGAACTGCCCTGACCCGGCGTAAGAACAGTGCGGCGAGCGGCACGGTCAGTACCATCGCGGGTAGGGCGAGCCCGTGTGCCCTGACCATCTCGATCTGGGAGACGTCGGGCGGCAGCAGTGCCGCGACCACCGAGATCGTGTTGGGAACGGCGACGATCGCCAGGGGAAGGGTCACCGCGACGAGCAGCCCTAGGATGACGTCGAGCATCAGCGAGGCACGGAGAGGACGCGCCAGGTCAGCGGACCCGGCGGCCACCCCCCGGGCCGGCTGCATGGGAGGGACGGCCATGTTGGCCGACTTTAGCGGGAAGTCACGCCCTCGACACGGCGAGCGACGAATATCGCCGTGATCCACAGTGCGGCGAAGATCGCCCCAAGGAAGAACATGGTCGGAACGAGAAAACCCGCGGCTATGGCCAGAACCTGGATCACGCTTCCCACGATGTAGGCGAAGGGGTGTTTCAACAGACCCACCACCAGGACGCAGAGGACGGCCAGACCCAGCCCGACCGTCACCGCGAAAGCGGGCTCGACCCCCTGGGTGTTGATCGCCACCGGCGTGAAAAGGCCGACGACGATCGCCTCCATGCCCAGCACACTGGCACAGAGCCGCCGCATACCCGGCGTGACGGTGAACATGCCCCGCCTCTCGCTCACGTGGCCTCCTCCGCCTTCAGCAACAACCGCGCGTCTCCGGCCGTGACCACGGAGCCGGTGATCAACACACCGGCACCGGCGAACTCCCCCTCCTCGTCGGCCAGGCCGATCCCCATGTCGATCGCCTCGTCGAGTCGTTCGGCCAGGCGAACCCGGTCGGCTCCGAAGATCTCTCCGGCCAGCGCCGCGAGCCTGTCCGGCTCCATGGACCTCGGCGAGGAGTTCCTCGTCACCACGATCTCGTCCATCATGGGCTCCATCAGCTCGAGAATGCCCTGGACGTCCTTGTCCGCGAACATGGCCACCACACCGATGAGCTTGCCGAAGCCGAAGGACTCGTGGACGGCCTCCAGGGTCGCCTGCACCCCGCCCGGGTTGTGCGCGGCGTCCACGAGCACCGTCGGGCCCCGCCGTACGACCTCCAGCCTTCCGGGTGAGGTGACGTTCAGGAAGGCCTGCCGTACCAGCTCGATGCCGAGGGGTTCCTCCCCTCCTGTCAGCGCCTCGACGGCGGCCAGCGCGCAGGCGGCGTTGCCCGCCTGGTGCGCGCCGTACAGGGGGAGGAGAACCTCCTCGTAGACCCCTTTGAGCCCCTTGAGGCGGAGCAGCTGCCCGCCGACCGCCAGCTCCCTGCCGAGCACGCCGAACTCCAGCCCCTCCCTGGCCACCGTCGCCCCGGCCTCCACGGCCCTGCGCACCAGCACCTCCGCAGCGGGAAGCTGCTGCTGCGCGAGTACGGCGGTCGCCCCCGGCTTGATGATCCCGGCCTTCTCCCCGGCGATCGTCGCGACGTCCGGGCCGAGATAGTCGACGTGGTCCAGGGAGATCGGAGTGATGACGGCGACCGTACCGTCGGCGACATTGGTCGCGTCAAAGCTGCCGCCCATGCCCGTCTCGATGACCGCCACGTCCACGGGAGCATCGGCGAAGGCCGCGAAGGCCATCGCGGTGAGCGTCTCGAAGAAGGAAAGCCTGCGTCCCTGAGCGTCGATCATCTTGAGGTAGGGCTCGATGTCCAGATAGACCTCGGTGAAACGCTCCTCGCTCAGCGGGAGGCCGTCGATCGAGATGCGCTCACGCATGGACACCAGGTGCGGACTGGTGAAGCGACCGACGCGCAGATTGCGCTCACGCAGAAGCGTCTCGATCATGCGCGTCGTGCTCGACTTACCGTTGGTGCCGGCGACATGCACGATCGGATAGGCGTCTTGAGGGGAACCGAGCACATCCATGAGCGCGGCGATCCTGTCGAGAGTGGGCTCGAAGTTCCACTCGACGCCACGTTCCATGATTGCTTGTTCGACCGCTCGATATTCCACGCCTCAAGCCTACTGACCCACAAGCCGCTCTTCCCCCTGCCCCACGGCCTGTGGTCCCTTCACCACGCCTCCAGAGAAGGTACGGCTCGCTCCCGACACAATGCCGGGACCGTGGGGACCGTCGGACACCGGCCGCCGGAGGAGCGGCCCTTCGGCCTTCTCCGGCCCCCGACCCGGGACCTCATCGTTCGCAGCCAGGGCCGTCCACGACCAGGGCGAACAGGATCAACCTGACCACCCCGTGGACCCCCGCCGGCAGACAACACCACCCCCGAGGCCGCTGCCGGAGGCCGCTGCTGAAACAGAAAAAACAGCCCCGACCGCGAAGCCACCCCGCACCAGAGAAAGGGGCAGCCTCGCCGCCCCTCACGTCACCTTTCCAGGCCGGGCACAAACAAAAAAAAGGGGGCAGCCGCCAGCCACCCCAACCCCCAAACGCGCCCAACACCCCGCCTGGAACACCACCCCACCACACCAAAAACCCCAGGGAACCCAGAACCAACCCCGCGGGGAACCCCACACAAAAAAGGGGCGGCCTTCGCCACCCCACACCCAGGGAACAACCCCCAAGAGCCACACACAAAAAACGGGGGGGCAGCCCACAGCCACCCCCACCTACGCACACACCCCTGAAAAACAAAAAAAAGGGGGGCCACCCCGAAAAGGATGACCCCCCACAAAAATTGTCCGGCGGCGACCTACTCTCCCACACCGTCCCCGGTGCAGTACCATCGGCGCTGAAGAGCTTAACTTCCGGGTTCGGAATGTAACCG
>NZ_JBEXZT010000040.1:0-57548 GCF_040631275.1 Streptosporangium sp. NPDC020145
GACGCGCTCGACGTCACCGCGGGCGACCGCCTCAAGAAGTTCTTGGTACATGAGGGGACCCTAACCTGTTCCCGCCCTCCTCAGGGGCGGTCATGCGAAAGCGCCCAAGCCCGCGGCGCCTTCGGCGCCGCAATAAACACAGCCCGGCGCCCCCCCACGGTGCGCCGGGCTGTGTTGTTCTGGGGTCACACCAGGAGCTGGCCGCCGTCCACCTGGACCACGGTGCCGGTGATGTGACCGGCGTTCGCGGAGGCCAGGAACAGCACCAGCGGTGTGATGTCCTCGGTGGTCGCGATCTTGCGGAGCGGGATGCGCGACTCCCACGCCTCCCGGGCCTCGGCGTTCTCCATCAGACCGGCGGTCATCGGGGTGTGCACGGGACCGGGGGCCACGCCGTTGACGCGGATGCCGTGACCGGCCAGCTCGACGGCGCCGGTGCGGGTCAGCGCGTCCACGGCGGCCTTGGTGGCCTCGTAGTGACCCATGCCGGGGGTCGGCTGGCGGGCGCCGATGGAGCTGATGTTGACGATGCAGCCGCCCTTGCCCGCCTTGATCATCTGCGCGGCGACCGTCTTGGTGACGGTGAAGGTGCCGCGGAAGTTGACCGAGACGACCGTGTCGAAGACCTCGAAGGGGAGGTCGACGAGGAGGCCGCCACCGGCGACGAGGCCGGCGTTGTTGACGAGGACGTCGACGGTGCCGAGCTTCTCGGCGACCTCCTCGACGGCCGCGTTGACGCTCTCGGGGTCGGTGACGTCGAGGGTGACGGCGTGGCCGCCGATCTCGGCGGCGACCTCGTCGGCGCCCGCGCGGTTGACGTCGGCGACGACGACACGGTCACCGGCGGCGGCGAACGCCTCCGCGACGGCCCTGCCGATGCCGCTCGCGGCGCCCGTGACGAGGACGACGCGTCCTTCGGCGCCGCTCACCGGGCTTCCGCGACGATCACGCGGGGGCTGCCGGGCAGCGCGAGGGTCTCGACGGGGGTCCAGCCGGCCTCGGTCAGCCAGCCGTGGACCTGGTCCTCGGGGTAGACGATGGTGCCGTCGATGGTGAGGTACTCACCGGCGTGCAGGGCGTCGATGCTGCGCTGCTTGTCGTCGTTGTCGAGGAAGAAGTCGAGCAGCAGGAGCTTGGCGCCGGGGACGGCCGCCTCGCGGGCGCGCTTGACGATGGTCCTGTTCTGCTCGTCGTCGTAGCGGTGCGCGACGTGCTCAAGGAAGACCAGGTCGAAGCCGGTGGGGATGTCGCCCTGCAGCGGGTCGCCCTCGACGATCTCGACGCGCTCGTTCAGGCCGGCCTCGGCCAGCACGCCCCTGGCGGCCTCGACGAGCGGGCCGCCGGAGAAGAAGGTGCCGTTGAGCGCGGAGTTGGCGGTCAGGGCCTCGACGAGGAAGGAGACGGACAGGCCTCCGTAGTCGAGGACCTTGGTGTAGGGGGAGAAGTCGAAGTTGTCGGCGAGCATCTTGGCGTGCAGCGCGTTGTAGGTCATGACGCCGCCCATGAAGATGTCCATGCGGTCGCCGGACATGTCCAGGTCGCCGGGCTTGCCGGTGCGGACGGTGTTGATGAAGCCGAGCCAGTGGCCGTAGCTGACGGCGTCGAGGAAGGCGAGGAACTTACGCAGGTCGAGGTCGCCGGCGGAGCCCGCGAGGTACCGCGCGGTGGCGGGGGTGTTGGCGTACACCCCGTCGGTGCGGGTGAGGAGGTCGAGGCTCGACATCGCGTCGGCGAGAATCCTGGCGACGTTCGCGGGGATCCCGGCGCGCTCGGCGATTTCGGCGGCGGTCGCGGGACCGTCGGCCAGCGCCGCGAACACTCCGGCCTCACTGGCGGCGAAGAGCTGCTTGGCGGCCATGTAGCCGATGGCCACGTCCACGATCTTCGAGGGGCTCGCGGACGAGGTGCTGTCGGGGAGAGACGACATGCGATGCGCTCCTTTGATTCCAAACAATATTGGGAATACTATACGATTCACCAGGCAGCGACCAGGGGTCGCACATCGGCATCGGAGGTTCTCTGTGGAGTACTCAGGTCAGGTCCCCCGGCGTCGGCTCGGTGAGCGTGGCCCCCTGGTTCCGGTCTTCGGTCTCGGGTCCTGGAACACCTGGGACAGGATGGAGCGGGACGACGCCGTCGCCCTGATCCGTTACGCCGTCGACCGTGGCGTGAACCTCTTCGACGTCGCCCACTACAACTTCGGTCCGCACGCCGAGAACGCGGTCACCGACATCATCTTCGGTGAGGCCGTCGTCGAGGCCGGGGTGGCCAGGGACGACTACCTCCTGTGCGGCAAGCTCTGGCTGTGGGAGTACCCCAAGTCCTCCTTCGCCGAGCAGATCGACACCTCGCTGTCCCGGATCGGGACCGACAGGGCCGACTCCGTCGTGGTCGGCGACTTCTTCGGCGACCTGGACATCCGCGCCGTGGTCACCGACGTGGCCGAGCTGGTGCGGGCCGGGCGCTTCCAGACGTGGGGCGTGAACAACTGGTCGGCCGACGACCTGTGGTTCGCGCGTGACTTCGCCATCGCCGAGGGCATGGAGCCGCCGTCCTTCGCGCAGCTCAAGTACAGCCTCGCCCGCCGTTCGGTGCCGGACGGCACGCCGTACGGCAGGCTGTTCACCGAGGGCGGTATGGGGCTGCAGGCCTCGGACGTCTTCGAGGGCGGCATCCTGGCGGGCAAGCTGAACCCGCAGCGCAAGATCGGCGCGGACCCGGGCGGCATCCGCGACCGGATCCGTGACTCCTACCCCGAGGTCAAGCGGATCGCCGAGGGCTTCGGCGCGACCCCGGCCCAGCTGGCCATCGCCTTCACCCTGACCCACCCGGCCGCGGCGAACGTGCTCTTCGGCGCCAGCAGCAGGGCGCAGCTCGACGAGAACCTGGGCGCTCTCGAACTGCTCGAACGGCACGGCGACGAGCTGCGTTCCGCGGTCGGGGCGCTGTGGATCGACAAGGGCGTGGTCGCCCCCGACGCCTCCTGGGGCACCGACGCCCCGAACAAGGCCTGACGACTCCGTTCGGCGTCCCGGCCGCCCTTTCCCGGCGGCTCCGGGACGCGTTCGGCTCGTGCCCGTGCCGTACGGCGGGGCAACGTCCGGAACCAGGCCCGTAGCCGGGCCGGAAAACGAGGCCGGGTCCGTAACCGGGTTTCGGACGGGACCATACGGCAGGGTGACGTGACGAGGGACCGGCTCGCGTGTTCGCGGGCCGGTCCCTCGTGGCTTCTCGGTGCGACTGGACGTGGTGTCCTCCGGATCAGCTCTCGTGGACGACGCGGCCGTCCACCATGGTCAGGCTCACCGGGACCTGGGGCAGGGCCTCGGGCTCGACCTCAAGCAGGTCGCCGTCCAGCACGCACAGGTCGGCGACCTTGCCGGCCTCCAGCGAACCCTTCCACGACTCCGCCCCGTCCTGCCAGGCGGGGGTGATGGTGTAGGCCCGCAGGGCCTCGGCGACCGCGAGCCGCTGGGCGGCGCCACGCACGGCGCCGTCGAGACCACGCCGGGTGACCGCGGCGGCGATCCCGACCCGCCAGTCAGGGGTGAGGACCGGGGCGTCGGAACTGAGGCAGAGCTTCACCCCGATGTCCAGTGCGTCACGGGTCGGCCACGTCTGGGGGAGGATGTCCTCGCCCAGGGCTCCGAGCACCATATGCTCAGTCGCCACGGGTATTCCCACCTGGGTGTTCAGTCCGATGCCTGCGGCCGCCATCGTGGCCAGGGTCCTGGAGGAGATCACGTCGCCATGGATGATGTAGTGCCTCGCGTCGCGGCCGTCCCTGGAGGCCGCCGCGGCGAAGGCGTCCGTCACCGTCCTGGTGGTCCTGCTTCCGGTCGCGTGCACGGCGACCTGGTGTCCCGCCGCGTGCGCCGCGTCGATCATCGCGATGAGCACGGCCTCACGCTCGGCCTCGGAGGCCCCCTCGACCAGCAGCCCGCCGTACGTGCCGTCGAGGTAGGGCTCGTCCATCCAGGCGTTGCGCATCGGCGGGATGCCGTCACCGAAGATCTTCACGCCCGCGACGCGGAACCAGCCGGGCACGTCGGCGGGGGGCGTGAAGTCACGCAGCCCGTCGAGCACCCCGGACAGCGAGCTCGCGCCGTCCAGCTCGCCGAACAGCATGAGGGCGGTCACCCGGGAGGTGAGCCTGCCCTCCGCCGCGAGGTCGGCGTAGTCGCGCAGGGCCGCGGAGCCGAAGCAGCCGCTCGCCCCGTTGTCCTCCCCTGGGCCGAGGCCCGGTTCGGTGTAGCTCGTGACCCCGAGTGACGCGAGCAGTTCGGCGGTGCGCAGGATCGCGCCACGCCGGTCCTGTGAGGTCTCCAGCCGTGTCGGCGGCTCGCCTCCGTGGTGCCCGGCCGCCATCTGGTCCATGAGGAGGGCGGGCCACATCTGGCCGAGCCAGACGCCGTGGAGGTGGGAGTCGTTGATCCCCGGAAGGACCGATCTTCCCCGCAATGGGATGACGCGGGTGTCGGGACCGATCAGAGATGAAATTTCATCTTCTGTTCCCACCCGGGTGACGCGGCCGCCGGTGATCGCGATCGACTCCGCGACAGTGTCGGCGGCGTCGACGGTGTGCACCTTACCGCCGGTCATGACCACATCCGCCGAGGCGGCGTCGTACCTCGAATCGTTAGGCAACATTTCACCATCACACTAGACACGTCATTTGGACCCGCATAACGTACATGGAATCGGATACGATTTGCGAGTGCCTGAACCTTTGGGAAGGCACTCGGGCCGCCCCCGGAGGTAACCCCATGCCCCTGCATCCCGAGGCGCAGCGAATAATCGACCGCACCGGCGTTCAGGACCAGGGCGAGGCCCCCCAGCTTGACGCGGCGGCGATGCGCGAGGGATTCCGTCTTGCCTGGTCCATGCCGGACGACCTTCAGCCGGTCGGCGGTGTGGTCGATACCGTGTTCCCCGGTCCCGCGGGTGAGGTACCGGTTCGTGTATACACCCCCGAGGGCGACGGGCCGTTCCCGGCGCTGGTCTGGTTCCACGGCGGCGGGTGGACCATTGGCTCTCTCGACGAGAACGAGGTCGCCTGCCGGGCGGTCTGCGCAGGGGCGGGCGCCGTCGTCGTCTCCGTCGACTACCGGCTCGCACCGGAGAACCCCTTCCCGGCCGCGGCGGACGACTCCTACGCCGCGCTCCTGTGGGTCCACGAGAACGCCGAGGCGCTCTCGGTCGACGCCTCGCGCCTCGCCGTCGCCGGTGAGAGCGCGGGCGGGAACCTCGCCGCCGTCGTCGCGCTCAAGGCCCGCGACCTGAACGGTCCCCGGCTGTCCCTGCAGGTGCTCGTCTCGCCGATTCTGGGCCACCCCGACGACGGGCGCGCCTCCTACCGGGACTGCTCCGAGGGCTACTTCCTCTCGAAGGAAGGCATGGACTGGTTCTTCACCCAGTACCCCCGTAACGCCAGTGATCTCGACGACCCCTATCTCCTGCCGCTCCGCTCGAAGGACCTGTCGGGCCTGGCGCCCGCGCTGGTCGTCGAGGCCGAGTACGACGTCCTCCGCGACGAGGGCGTCGAGTACGCCGAGGCGCTCAAGGCCGCGGGCAACCAGGTTGAGCTGGCCGTGTTCGACGGCATGATCCACGGCTTCTTCGGACTGCTCACGCTTGAGCTGGCCGAGGTCAGCGGTGTCACTGCCCACGTCGTCGAGGCACTGCGATCCGCCTATGTGAAAGGCGCCCAATGAGCGGCGAAGTCCTCTCCCTTAAGGACGTCAGCATCAACCGGGGTGACACCCCGATCGTCCACGACGTCTCCCTGACCGTCGCACCCGGAACCGTCACGGTCGTCCTGGGCGCCAACGGCGCCGGAAAGACGACGCTGATGGACGGAATCGCGGGGCTGGCCCCCGTGACCTCAGGAACGATCCAGCTCGACGGCGCGCCGATCGAGAAGCTTCCCATCTACAAGCGCTCCCAGGCCGGTCTGGGTTACGTCGAGCAGGCCCGTACGGTCTTCAGGACGCTGACCGTCGAGCAGAACCTGCTCGTCTCCCGTTCCGGCAAGGGCGACGCCGAGAAGGTCTACGAGCTCTTCCCCGAGTTGCAGAAGCGCCGTACGCTCCAGGCCGGTCACCTGTCCGGCGGTGAACAGCAGATGCTCGTCCTGGGACGCGCGCTGATCTCCGACCCCAAGATCATACTCATTGACGAGATGTCCCTCGGCCTCGCGCCCGTGGTCGTCCGTCGCCTCATGCACGCCGTCAAGGACCTGGTCGGCCTGGGCATCGCGGTCCTGCTCATCGAGCAGTTCGCGAACCTGGCCCTGGAGATCGGGGCCAACGCCTACGTCCTCCGCAAGGGCCGCGTCGTCTTCGACGGCCCGTGTGACGAGATCAGGGGCGACTCCGAGCGCCTGCATGAGTTCTATTTCGGCGCCATGCCCACGGACGCCGTCGTCGAAGCTGGGGGCGAGAACCCGTGAACATGATCGACAAGCGTTCGTGGGGGATCGCCCTGGCCGTCGCCGCGGCGGCCTGCGTGATCGTGCCCAACGTGCTGCCGCCGTACTGGGTGTATCTCGCGATCACCGCGGTCGTCAGCTCGGTGATCATGCAGAGCTACGGTGTGATCGTCGGCAGGGCCGGCGTCATGTCCCTGTGTCAGATGTCCTTCGCGGCCATCGGCGCCTGGGTCGTGCTCCGCCTGAACCTGGCCGACGCCCCCGGCGGCTTCATCGTCTGGCTGGTCATCGGCGGTCTGGCGGCCGTTCCCGTCGGCGTCGCCATCGGCCTGCCCGCCCTGCGCATCCGTGGCGTCAACCTCGCGGTCGTCACCTTCGGCTTCGCCGTCGCCGCGGACATCGTGCTCAACGCCAACCAGTTCCCCGGCACCACCGAACTGAAGACGCTGCAGCGCCCCGGCCTGTTCCACACCAACGGCGGCTACTTCGTCCTGGCCGTGATCGTCTTCATGGTGCTCAGCATCGGGCTGGCGCTGTTCAACCGGACCAGGCTCGGCATGTCCTGGCTGGAGATCCGCTACTCGGAGCGGGCCGCGGCCGCGCACGGCATCTCGGTCGCGCGCAGCAAGCTCGCCGCGTTCGCGCTCAGCGCCTTCATCGCCGGCATCGGCGGTGGCCTGATGGCCGGTCAGCTCGGTCTGGTCGTCTCCAGCAACTTCGCCATGGGACAGTCGCTCGCGCTCTTCGCGGTGGCGATCCTCATCGGCCCGCACAACCCCGAGGGCGCCCTCATGGGCGGCATCTTCGGCGCGGTGATGGCGACGATCCTGGAGAAGCTCAGGCTGCCCCAGGACCTGGGTGGCATCCTCTTCGGCCTCTCGGCGATCTTCGCCCTGCGCAGCGGCGTCAGCCAGACCGACTTCACCCGGGCCCGCAAGCGGGAGGCCGCCGCGCGCAAGCTGCTGGAGAGCCTCCCGGACAAGCCCAAGGAGGAGCCCAAGGCGGCCGTCCCGGCCACCGAGTCGACCTCCCTGGTTCCGCCGCCCGCCCCCGCGGGCGACCAGCCGGCCCTCGACGTGCGCGGCCTGACCGTCAGGTACGGCGAGGTCCTTGCGCTCGACAGCATCGACCTCACCGTCCCCAGCGGTGGCGTCGTCGGCCTGATCGGCCCCAACGGCGCGGGCAAGTCCACCTTCATCGCCGCGGTCAGCGGGTTCCTCCACGCCTACGAGGGCACGGTCGAGCTTGAGGGCAGGTCCCTGGACAAGCTCAGCCCGAGCGCCCGCGCGAGCAACGGCCTGCGCCGTACGTTCCAGACGACGGTGATCGCGCCCGAGCTGACCCAGTACGAGTACCTCTCGATCGGCGCCAACAGGAAGCTGTCCAAGCAGGAGGCCGACGAGCTGCTCGACTTCTTCGGCTGCCCGCCCGGAGAGGTTCCGGTGTCCATCGTGGACGTCGGCAGCCGTCGTCTGCTCGACGTGGCCGCCGCCATCGCGGCCAAGCCCAAGGTCGCGCTGCTCGACGAGCCCGCCGCCGGTCAGTCGGCCGCCGAGTCGCTCAAGCTGGGCCAGAGGCTCGCCGAGGTGCCCTCCCGCTTCGGTGTCTCCATCCTCCTCGTCGAACACGACATGGAGCTGGTCCGCGCGGCGTGCGCGCAGGTGACCGTTCTCGACTTCGGACACGTCATCGCGTCCGGAACCACGCAGGAAGTGCTCGACGACCCGGCGGTCATGGCCGCCTACCTCGGTACTGCCGACGTGCCCCTCGTATAACCCTCCCGAACCCGACCCCTACCCCCACCCCCCCTCTTCCCCCAGCCCCAAGGAAGTAGTGCAGTGATGAAGCGTTCCCTCACCAGCGTCGCGGTGGTCGCCGCCCTGGCCATGGCCAGCGCGGCCTGTTCGAGCAGCGACTCCGGCACCGGCGGCCCGATCAAGGTCGGCTCGATCAACGGTGTCACCGGTCTGTTCCAGACGCCCGAGGTTCCCCAGGCCGTCAAGGCCGTCTTCGACGAGGTCAACAAGCAGGGCGGCATCAACGGCCGTCAGATCGAGCTCGTCAGCAAGGACGACGCGATGAACCCGCAGCGTTCCACCGAGGCGGCCCTTGAGCTGCTGGAGTCGGAGAACGTCGTGGCCCTCGTCGGTTCCTCCAGCGCGGTCGACTGTGGCCTGAACCGCGCCACCTACACCAACGCCGGGATCATCTCCATGCCGGCCGTCGGCGTCGACCCCGCCTGCTTCACCAGCCCGAACATCGCCCCGGTCAACCCGGGTCCGTTCAAGCTGATCACGGCGATGCTCTACTACGCCTCCGAGACGCTCAAGCGCGACAAGGTGTGCATGTACTACACCGTGCTGCCGGGCAGCGGCGGTGGCATCGACGCCGCCATCAAGGAGTGGACGGACCTCACCGGCAAGCAGCTGGCCGTCAAGGACACCTCGGTCGGCCAGGGCGACCCGACGCCGTACCTCGTCAAGGCCAAGGCCGCAGGCTGCCAGGCGATCCTGTACAACGCCACCGTCGGCCCGTGGTTCGCCCAGGCCAAGACCCAGGGCATGCAGGACGTCGACTTCATCGTGGCCGCCAACAGCTACACCGACGCCAACGCCCAGGCGATCCCGGACGGCCTCAACGTCTACGCCGGCACCGAGTGGCAGCCGTACACCGACGAGACCCTCCCCGGCAACGAGCGCTGGGCGAAGATCATCGACGAGAACAAGATCCAGAAGACCGCCTTCAGCCAGGGCGCCGTCATGGCCGCCGACCTGTTCGTCCAGGTCCTGAAGACCGTCAAGGGCGACATCACCCGCGAGTCGGTCACCGAGGCCTTCAAGAACATGAAGCCGATCGACTACCCGATGGTCGGTACCCCGTGGATCTTCGGTCCCGGTGAGGCCCACAGCCCGATCGAGGGCAGCCGCTTCGTGAAGGTCGAGGCCGGCAAGTGGAAGGTCCTTCCCGAGGGCTTCATCGTCCCCGGCAAGAACTGATCTTTCAGGTCTTTCAGGAGCCCCAGGAGGTGGGTGTCCGATGTTGAATTCCTTGGTCGCGGGCCTGACCAGCGGTGGCGTCTACGCCCTGCTCGGCCTGTGCGTCGTGCTGACCTACCGGCTCGTCGCCGTGGTCAACTTCGCCATGGCGGGTGTGGGCACGATGGGTGCCTTCATCATGGTGTCGCTGATGGACCTGGGGCTGCCCTGGCCCGTCGCGCTGGTCGTCGGAGTCGTGGCGGGGTCGCTGCTGTCGGCCCTGATCGGCTCCGGGCTCGTCCGCTGGTTCGGTGAGCACGACGAGCGCACCAAGGCCGCCGTCACCGTGGCCCTCTTCGTGGCCATCGGGGCGATCGGTCTGCGCCTGTTCGGCAGCACGTCGACGGGGGCCAGGAGGTTCCCGACCGTGTTCGACTCACCCGCCTTCACCCTGGGCGACGTCGTGGTACCCCAGTCGGTGCTGGTCTCGCTCGCCTTCGCGGCGCTCATCACCTTCGGGGTCGGCCTGATGCTGTCCCGGACCTCCGTCGGCCTGCGGCTGCAGGCGCTGTCGGAGCGTCCGGGCACCGCCCAGGTGGTGGGCATCCCGGCGCCCAAGCTCGCCATCGCCGTCTGGGCCGCCATCGGCGGTGTCAGCACGCTGGTGATCCTGCTGGTCGCGCCGCGTCTCGGTGGGGACTTCTCCACCCTGAGCGGGCTTGTCACCACGGCCCTGGCCGTGGCGATGGTCGGTTCCTTCAAGAGCCTGCCCCTGACACTTCTGGGTGGTGTGCTCATGGGCCTGCTCGAAGGTTTCGCCGCGTCGCTCGACGAGATCCAGAAGTACCGGGGCGTCGTCCCCTTCCTCGTGATCCTGGTGCTGCTGTGGTGGCGCAGCCGTAACGAGGTCTGGGACACAGCCCACAGCAGATAGCGAATTCGGAGATCATCGCATGACAGTCCCTACGTCCACGCGGGCCGCCGTACTGCGCGCCCACGGGGAACCTCTGGTCATCGAGGAGCTGCCGCTCCCCGCCGAGTGCGAGCCGGGTGGCGCGATCGTCAAGGTCGACTGCGCCACGCTGTGCGCGACGGACGTGCACATCTGGAGCGGCGGCATGTCGTTCCCGGGCATGCTCCCGATGGTGCTCGGCCACGAGATGATCGGAACGGTCGTGGCCGTCGGGTCGGGCACCGTCGACGCCCTCGGTCGTCCCGTCGAGGTCGGCGCCAAGATCGGCTGGTCGGAGTCCACCTGCGGCTACTGCTACGGCTGTACGGTGATCCGCAACCCCGTGGCCTGCTCCAAGCGGGGCTACGGGTTCCTGCAGCGCTCCGACGTGTGGCCGCACTCGACCGCCGGACTCGCCGAGTACGACTACGTCACGCCGACCGCCCAGAAGTACATCCTCCCCGAGGACGTCAAGGACACCTGGGCGGCCAGCGCGGGCTGCGCCGTCAAGACCGTCCTGCACGCCTTCGACCGCGCCGGGGGCGCCAAGCTCGGCTCGAACGTCCTCGTCCAGGGGGCGGGCGCGCTGGGCATCGTCGCCACCGCGGTCGCCAGCGCCTCGGGTGCGAGCAAGGTCATCACCGTCGGCGGCCCCGACTCCAGGCTCGAACTGGCCAAGCGCTTCGGCGCCGACGTCACCATCGGCCTGGACGGTGACGCCGACAGCCGTCGCGCCGCCATCATGGAGGCGACCGACGGCCAGGGCGCGCACCTGGTGATCGACGTCGCCGGAGCGCCCGGTGTCGGCGCGGAGGCCATCGACGCCGCCGCCTGGGGCGGCACGTTCGTCATCGTCGGCACCACGGGCCCGCGCCCCGACCCGATCTCCCTCGGGACGATCATGGGCAAGGAGCTCAACGTGCTGGGGTCGCTCAACGGCGACGTCGGCGACTACTACAACTCGATCGAGTTCCTGCGCTCGACCCAGACGCGGTTCCCCTGGGACGAGCTGTTCAGCGAGCCCGTCGGACTCAGCGGGGCCTCGGCAGCGCTTGAGTCCATGTCGCGCCTTGAGCAGGTCAAGGCCGTCGTCCACCCGTGGCTTCCCTGAGAACCTGCTTCCGGACCCTCGCCTGATCCTCCGAAGGTCCCCGCGGAGACGCTCCGCGGGGACCCGAGGGCCGTT
This sequence comes from Streptosporangium sp. NPDC020145, assembly GCF_040631275.1. NCBI lineage: Bacteria > Bacillati > Actinomycetota > Actinomycetes > Streptosporangiales > Streptosporangiaceae > Streptosporangium > Streptosporangium sp. NPDC020145. Next base: position 11,544 of record NZ_JBEXZT010000040.1, read on the forward strand.
TCCGCGGGTCTTTCACAGACCTTTCCCGGGGCTTGGCAGGCGAGAAGCTCCACCGAACAGAGCCTGACGGCCATCCACATATTTTTCGAGGAGTCCGATGTCCACGCCCAAGAAGGTGGTTCCCCTCCGCAGGGTCGGAACCCACGGTCCCGACGTCTCCGTCCTGTCGCTGGGGTCCTGGCACACCTACGACCGCATGGCCTTCGAGGACGCGGTGGCCATGGTCCGCCACGCCGTGGACCTGGGCATCAACCTGTTCGACGTCGGCGTGTACGGCTTCCCCGGCCACCCGCCGGTCTTCACCGACGTGCTGTTCTCCGCCATCGTCAGGGCGGCGGGCATCTCCAGGGACGAGTACCTGCTGTCGGCCAAGCTGTGGCTGGAGCCGTACCCGGAGATGTCGCTGCGTGAGCAGCTGGAGAAGGCCCTGTTCAGGGTCGGGACCGACCGGGCCGACCTGGTGATCCTCGGCGACATCCGCCGCGACGACCTCGACCTGAACCAGCTCGCGGTCGATCTCGCGGAGCTGGAGGTCGACGGGATCATCGGCTGCTGGGGTGTGAACAACTGGTCGGCCACGGCGGTCAGGACCATCCGCGACCACGCCATCCAGGCGGGTTCGCCCGGTCCGCAGATCGCGCAGCTGAAGTACAGCCCCTGCCGCAGGTCGATCCCGGACGGCGCGCCGTTCGCCCAGGTGTTCGCCGAGGGCATCACCATGCAGGCGTCGGACATCCTCGAAGGCGGCATCCTCGCGGGCAACAAGAAGCCCGGACGTGAGATCGGCCGCGACCCGGGCGGCGTCCGCGAGCGCATCATCGAGGCCGCCGACGGCCTCGCCGCGGTCGCGGCCGAGCTGGAGGTCACTCCCGCCCAGCTGTGCGTGGCGTTCACCCTCACGCACCCCTCGGTCAGCACCGTGCTGTTCGGGGCGACCAAGATGCAGCAGCTCGTCGACAACGTCAACGCGATCGAACTGGTCGAGCGGGTCGGCGCCGAGCGGCTGCGCGAACTGGTCGCCCCCTTCTGGGTCGACGCCGACGTGGTGAACCCGGAAGGCCCGTGATCCCCACCCGGAGGCCGGTGAGGTGAGTCACCGGCCCCGGGCGCTTTGCCCGGCCCGGTTCCCCGGTGGGCGGGGAACCATGTGCCCGTGAACCGCCCGTCCTGTTCCTCCTTCTCTCGCGGTGCGGCGCGAAAAGGCGGAACAGGGCGGGTTTTCCCGTTCTCAACCGTTTTATCGGTACGGCGGGCCGTACCGGTGCGGCCTGGTACGGCGGGCTTGCCGGTACGGCGAGCCCTATTGGTACGGCGGCCCTTGCCGGTACGGCGGCCCTTGTTGGTACGGCGGCCCTTGTTGGTGCGGCGGGCCTTCAGCCGAGGTCGAGGACCGGGATCAGTTGCTCCTCCTCGTAGGTCAGGTGCACTTCGAGCTCGTCGACGAGCCGTTCGATCTCGGCCCGCACCTTCAGCGGATCGTCCCCCGAGAGGGCCCGCTTCAGCTCCTCCACGAGTGCGGCGACGCGCTCGTGCTCCCTGGCCAGCCGTTCGAGGACCGGGGCGAGCGAAGGGTGCTGCTCGGCGAGGACGGGGAACATCATGGTGTCCTCGCCCATGTGGTGATGGTGCAGGCCCTGGCAGACGGTCAGGCAGTTGATCCTGAGCTGCACACCGAGGCCGGGCCGTCCCGAGTCGGACAGCTCCTTGCGGATCAGCGCCAGTTCGCGGCGGAAGCCGTCGTGCACCAGCCTGAGGTAGGCGCCGCCCGACGGCGCGTTGCTCCGGGGCGGCCCGGCGATGCGAAGCGCGACGACCGGGATGACGCGGGTCGTCTTGGCCTGGTACTCGGCCCAGCCCGGGTCGCCCTCCACGGCGCGGGCGAACGCCGCGTCACGCTCCTCGCCTTCCAGTACCTCCGCCACGACGTCGAAGTCGAAGACCCCGGTCTCGACGGTGGCCCGTGGGTTGGCCTTCAGGTTGTGGTACCAGGCCGGGTGTTTGGGGGACCCTCCGGCGGAGGCGATGACCAGCATGCGGTCGCCGCCGTCGGGCAGGTAGCCGAGGGGGTTCGTGTGCGGTCTGCCCGAGCGGGCGCCGACGGTCGTGAGCAGGAGCAGTCTCGCTCCCTCGAAATAGCCACCGACCTGGCCGTTGTTGGCACGGAACTCGTCGATGACCTGCTTGTTGAAATCCACTCTTCTCCATTGGTCGATCCTGCTTGCCGTACTGAATGGAGAAGAACGTGGCGGGCCCCTGGCCCGCCCGGCGATCAAGCGTCAGCCGGGCTGCTCTCTGGTGCGTGGCCCAAGGCCGACCCGGCAGTCACGCGGTTAACGCTACTTCATCGGGATTTTTCGCGCAAAAGTGATACTTCAGGTACCGGTGACTTCCCGAGGTGGCCTGCCGAAGTGGTGGCCCTGACCTGGGCGGAGGCCGATGCCGCGCGAGGGCGCCTGGTGGCCGGGCACGCGACAAACCCGGTGACGTCGACGATCGCCCCCGGGAGACTGGTCGTCCATGGATGAGGTCGAAGTGGTCGTCGCCCATTCCGAGCGCGCGACCCTGCGCGTCGGCGACGTGTTCCTGAAGGTGGACGCCGATCAGGCGCGCATCGACGTCGAGGTCGAGGCGATGGCCCTGGCGCCGGTCCCGACCCCGAAGGTCCTGTGGCACAGGCCGCCGGTGCTCGCGATCGCCGCGGTCCCGGGGACGGCGCTCGGCCGCCTCGGCGAGCCGTCGGCCGCGTCCCCGGCGGCGTGGGCCGCGGCGGGCGCCGCCGTTCGGAGGTTGCACGACGCGCCGTCGCCGCCCAGGCTCGGCCGGGCAGGCCGGGGCGTCGACGATCTGTCGGCGGAACTCGACGGCGAGTGCGAGTGGCTCGTGACGAACGGCGTCCTGCCCGCCGACCTGGTCACCCGCAACCGCCAGGTCGCCGAGGCCGCGTTCCGGCCCTGGAGTCCGGTGTTCACGCACGGCGACCTGCAGATCGCTCACGTGTTCGTCGACGGCGACGAGATCACAGGCGTCATCGACTGGTCCGAGGCGGGCCAGGGTGACGCCCTGTTCGACCTCGCCACCTTGACGCTCGGACACGAGGAGCACCTCGGCGACGTCGTCGCCGGATACGGCACCGACGTCGACCTCGACGTGATCCGCGCGTGGTGGTCGGTGCGCAGCCTGCTGGGGGTCCGCTGGCTGACCGAGCACGGCTTCGACCCGTTCGCACCGGGCTGTGAGGTCGACGTGCTGAGATCCCGGCTGTGAGGCTTCACGGGTCCGACCGCCAGGAGGAACGATCAGTGGATGAGACGTCGCCGGCAGACGATGGCGAGGGCCATGAAGACTTCGTGGATGTCGTCGTGAATCCTCCAGCGGATGCGCAGGCGACGGAGCCGATCCAACAGGGCCATCGTTTGCTCGATCATCCAGCGATTTCGATTCAGCCGTTTCAAGAACGGCTGTCGGCCTGACTCCGCTCTCCGGCTGTCGGCTCAGCCCAGCCAGAAAGCGGCGAGCGACCATGTCTGGGAGCCGCTTGTGGAACCGTCGTGCGGCACGAGCTCAGTTGGCGCGTGTATCCCTGACCAGGCTCCAAACGGATGCGCAAGCACCGCAGGGGATGCCCGGCGGCGATGTATTGACGCACGTCGTCGGTGTGCGGACAGTGCTGCTCTTGATCTTGACCTAGCGCACGACAGATTTCCATGATGTCCCGGTCGCCGACCAGGAGGTAGCGGGTGCCAGGCCCCAGGTTGAGGCAGAGGCGTCGACGACTGAGGTGTCGGTCAGGGTAGTTCCGCCGGTCGAAGTTGTCGATGTGCAGTCCGATCCGACGCTCAGTTGAGGGGTCTTCGGTGCTGGTGAGCCGTCCTGGCTGACTGGCCGTACAGGCGAGGCGCCTGCGCGGCCAGATGCCTTTCAACGGGTTGAGAGCGGCTGCGGTGTCCAGACGGCCCTGTAGGTCATTGGAGGTGAATACAGGCAGGGCTTGGGTGACCAGCTCGATCACCATGCTGTTAGGGATGCTCCTGTCGGGCCGAAGATGCTCGGCGTCAATCTCGCTGAGGGCCGTCCAGTTCTCTTGGGGGACGACAGCCATGTCGCTGTCATAGCCGGGCGTGTCGCCCGCTTGTCTGACGTCCCCGATGACGACGCGTTCCTGGATGCCGCTGAATCGGTCGAACAACAGTCGCACGCTCATGCGTTCGCCTTAACCAACGGTGATCTCCAGCTCGGCCGCGAACGCCTCGGCGAGATCCTGGAGCTGAGGCCGATCAACGATGATCTTTCTGAGGGCGCTCACTCCACGGAGGCCGGACAGGTCGTTACCGCGCAGGTCGCAGGCCTGGTAGACGCCGCCGTCGAACTCGGTCAGACGCAGGTCGCACTCGTCGAACGCCACGCCGCCCAGGTCGGACCCGCTGAACCGCACTTCCCGCAACGAGCAGTCAGCGAAGATCACCGAACCCACGGCACGAAGCCGGGTGAAGGCCGTGTAGTCGAGCTTGCACCGTTCGAAGACCACGTCATCGAACGTGACGTCCTCCCATATGGCGCCGAGCGCCTTGCAGTCGGTGAACGTGACCCGAGAGAGCTTGCTGTCCACCCAGCGGAGGCCGGACAGGTCGCACTCGGTGAACTCCACCGAGTGCAGGCTCAGATCGTCCAGGCGGGCACGCTGGGTGGTGAGACCGGCGACACGTCCGTCCATGAGTCGGGTTTCCGACAGGGACAGTTCGCGCAGGCTGGCGCTGGCATATCGGAAGTCGCGCAACCGCCCGTCCTCGCCCTCCAGCGAATCGACCTCGTCGAGGTCCGCGTCGTCCAGATCAGGCAGTGTGACGCTCGTCTGGCGTATGGTTCGTGTGCTCATCGTGCCTTCCAGGGGGATGCTCGGTCGCCTAGCCGGCCATCTACTACTTTTTCTTGCTCCAGTTGTCCCAACCGGGCCTGTTGTCGAAGGCTCCGCCCTTCTGGTTGTCCCAGCTCGGCTTGTTGTCGAACTTAGCGGCCTGAAGCGGACCAGGGGCTTGAAATGCGCTGGTACTGATCAGCTCATCGATCACCTTCGCATCTGCCGTGGTCAGGTACTCCAACATGGTCATGCCGCGTTCTCCTTTTTGGTTGAGGTGTACAGGGCAGTGACGAGGGCTTGGCGAGTGAGTCGGCAGTAGTCGGTCTCAGTCGTGGCGAAACTGCCGTTCTCGAAGTAGCGGTTTCCCGCCTGGGCGCCTTGGCAGAATTTCCAGAATTCGCATTCAGCTTCGCAGCGCCGCAGGCCGGCCATGAACTCGCGGACGTAGCGCAGCCGGTGGGCATGGACCAGCATGCTGGAAATGGTCTGAGAGCAGACGTTCCCGGCGAGGAAGCTGCCGTAGGTGTTGTCGTCGATACCTGCCAGTTCAGGCGACAGCAGCACCACGTTTCCATCCACCGAAACGGTCGGAATCGGATCGAGCCCGTACCTGCACCACTCGTCGAGTTGCCCGCTGCGGGCGAGATACAGATAATCGGCGAGCCGATCGAGTTCCCGCAGTTCGGGTCCCCCGCGATGGGCTCTGCGCCAATCCATGACCCCCTTCCAGAACCGTTCGGCCTGGTCTCGGGTGATCTCGCACCGCCGATCGTTGACACCTTCCATCTCCTCCACGTTCAGTCCGATGGTGTTCGGTCCCAGGTCGGCGAGGGTATCGAGGAGTGACTCGGGCTGTTCGATGCCTTCGGTCCCCACGACGGCGATCACGCTGAAGCGGATACCGTGCTCACGCAGGCGGTCGATGCCACGCACGATCCGGTCGAAGGCCGGACGGCCGCGCAGATCGACTCGCCGAGCGTTCAGAGCCGCCGGGCCGTCGATACTGACGCCGACACGGATCTGGTGACGAGCAAGCAGGTCGCACCATTCGTCGTCGACGAGGGTGGCATTGGTCTGCATGTAGTGCTGAACCTGCCCCATGTCGCGGAACTGTTCGAACGGCATGAGCAGCGCGTGGAACTTGCGCAGGCCCAGAGCCATGGGTTCCCCGCCGTGCCACACGATTTCCAACGGATGGTCGGGGCTGATCAGCTCGGCCGCTGATTCGGCAACGGCCTGGGCGACCTTGGGAGACATCTCATTGCTGAGACGTCGGTGCGGAAGGTAACAGTAAACACAATCAAGATTGCATAGTGTGGTCGGTTGCAGTATTAGGGTCCTGGTCTTTCCGAACCGCCGATGGAATTCTAGGTCTTCCATTTCGCGGCATTCCTTTCATCAGGGAAGAACCGGGTTTTCGGCGGGAAAATCGTTAATATCTGTGTGCTCTCCTTCCAGCGGCTATCGCAATTAGTCGGGCCTGGAAGAGCGATCAAGGCGAGGTGTTGAGGAGGGCCTTGATGTCAGTTTCGCGGTAGCGACCTTGTTTGCTGGGGGTTCTTACCGAGGGGATGCGGCCGGTGAGGGCCCAGCGGTTGACGGTTTTGGGGTCCACCCCGAAAATCCGGGCGACCTCACCAGGAGTGAGGAGGCGTTCGGTGGTGTCCGGCCCGGTGGCGAAGGTCCCGTCGGGGGCGACGACCTTGAGTGGGGACATGCGGTTCTCCTGGAGGGACTGGTGCGGTGGGCAGGCGTTCAGTAGCTGCTGCGGTGGAGGATCTCGTCTTCGCGAGGCGGGTGCCCGGCCCCGAGCCGGGGAGCAGGCGGCCGGGCACCCTGGAGGAGGACCAGCCCCAAACTCGGGGCTGGTGCGCCAGACGGCTCCCCCTTCCCCAGCACGTCAGCGTGCGTGGAAGCCGTCTCGCGGGGTGTGCGGCTCAGGTCCCTCCTACCTGAGCCGCACGTCATGAGGTACGGCGAGGCGGCGGGTGGGATGGCGTTCCACCGCTCGCCGTACCGGCTTCTAGGAGCGCAGAAGTCTGCGCAACGCCGTGGACCGACCTGGCCCGACGGCGTGAACGGCCCGGGAACCCTGAGCGGTTCGAGCTTGCAGGGCGCGGGCGACGGCCACGGCCTGGATGCTCGGCGGTACCACCGGAGACACCTGGGCGCTCAACTTGCGATCCAGTTCCTCGGCGGACTCGGCCCGCACCAACAGCACCTTCCCGGGGTACGGCCTGCCGGACAGGGCGCTCCGGTAGGCGCTCCACAGGCCGGACCGCGAGCTGTGGAAGACGAGCCAGTCCGGGTGAGCCGTCTGCACGGAGTTACAGGTTCGATCTGAAAACTCAGAAACTTGACGAGAAGCCCAGGCCGGGAGCGTCATGCCGCCCTCCCGTCCGGCGAACGCCCTTCGGCCACGACCCGACCCCGCACTTCAGAGGCCGGACGCCTCCGCCGAGCCAACGAAGGCGGCGCGAGCCGCATCGCCCGGATCATCTCCGCCTCCCGTATCCGCTCCTCCAGCCCTTCCCCGGTGGAGTCCTCGACGATCACCGGTCGCGGGCCGTCCCAAGCGGCCATGGCGTAGAAGCACCGCTTTCCCAGGCTGTAGAGAACCGTCCACTCAACCCACGCCCGGTCGAGCCGCTCCGCCTCGGCGCGGGCCGGGCCGTCCCACACCCGCCGATACACCGGCGCGTACGGCAGGCCGTCCCGATGCCGCCCCGTCACGGGGACACCCCCTCAACAGCGGTGCGGGCCTTCTCCTCCTGCTCGGCCACGGCCTCCCGGACCTCCTCGAAGGTGTCGGCGTCCACCGTCGGTTCCGCGCCCGCCCGCAACGCCGTACGCGGGAAAGCCCGATTGCGGATCGCCCAGAACCGACCGGCATCGCTGACGATCAGCCGCCAGCCCGGGATCGTCTGGCAAGCGGAGATGGATCTGGCGTTTTCCATGAACCGCAGCTCCTTTGCGAAGGGTCGAGTCGTCGTTCGGCGTACGCCGAGAGCCTCGGGGCTATCGGGTGATTACAAGGTGTTTGCCATGCCGCCTCACAATCGCTCTAGATGTCCACTCGTCTAGAGGAGATCGCGCATGACTATTTATGGCTCCTCTAGAGGAGTTCGTCAAGCGCTATCGCGCAGGAAGTTCGTACGACAACACGTAGGCATCGCTGGACATCACCGTGTCACACACCTCAACCGCCCGACCATCAACGGTGTAAGCCGTACGAACCAGACGAAACACCGGGACGCCCGGCGCCAACTTGAGCGCTCGCGCCTCATCACGAAGCGGCATCCGAGACTGGATGTCCTCCACGAAATGATCCAACTGGAACCCCAGCTCCTCCAAGCGGGCGTAGATCCCACCCGGCCCGCTGTCCGGCTCCGCGATCCTCGTCCCACGAGCGATCTCCACCGGGACATACGATCTGGCCATCTCCACCGGCTGACCATTGATCAGATACCGGCGCGACCGGCAGACCACAAGATCCTCCAGCGTGATCCCCAGTTTCTCCGCGACCTCCACCGACGGCCTCTCCTCGGAGACCTTGATGAAGTCAACGGACGGCTTCCCACCCGCGCCCTCGGTCTCCACGATGAACGCGGCCTTGCCCGATTGGCGATGACGGCGCGCGAACCGATCCGACGCCAGCCGCCGAACCGGCGGATGCGACCGGACGAATACCCCGCGCCCATGCTCGGCCACCGTCAAACCCTCACCCTGCAGGACCTGGAGAGCGTTGCGAACAGTCATCCGCGCGACGCCGTAGTGTTGCATGAGCTGAGCCTCCGAAGGCACCTTGTCACCCTCGGCGAGAACCCCACGCTCGATCGCGTTCCGAATGTGATCAGCGATCTGCCGGAAAACAGCCCGATCACTGGTCGGGTCCAGGTCCGGAAGGGACAGCTCGGCCACGATCACTCCTCAACTCGTACATACATGTATCGCAGCCCGAGAATAGCGATCAGCAAAAGTCCGGAGGGCACCAGATGGATCACCTGGAGGTTGGGCACTCGGTCAGTGTGGCCGGGGTGGTTCTCGACGACCAGGGACGTGCGCTGCTCGTCCAGCGGCGCGACAACGGCCACTGGGAAGCACCCGGTGGCATCCTGGAGCGCGACGAGGACATCACCACCGGTCTGGTGCGCGAAGTGCGCGAGGAGACCGGCCTGATCGTCGAACCTCTCGCCCTGACCGGGGTCTACAAGAACATGACCCGCGCCGTCGTCGCCCTGGTCTTCCGCTGCGCCGCCACCGGCGGCCACCTCACCAAGAACCGCGAAAGCCGCGCCTTCCACTGGGCCGACCCCCAGGAAGTGAAAACCCTCGCCAACGAGGCATTCGCCGTACGTGTCCTGGACGCCATGCGCCCCGGCCAGCCACCCGCCGTACGCCACCACGACGGCACCCACCTGCTGACGGACCCATGACCCTCCACCCGTTGTCCGATGAGGAGATCGCCGAGCGTCTGGCCGGGCTGCCCGGCTGGGAACGGAACGGGCACACGATCGAGCGGACCTTCCGGCACACCTACCACGAGTGCGTCCACCTGGCCGTGTACGTCGCGGCCAAGGCCCGCGAGGTCGGACACCACCCCGACATGCACATCACCTGGCAACGCATCCGCTTCGCCGTCACCACCCACGACGCCGGACACCGCCTCACCGCCAAGGACTTCGACCTGGCCCACCACATCGACGCCATCGCCACCGCCCACGGCGCCGAACCAGCCTGAACCACACACTCCACAGGTTGGCACGGACAAGAGCCCGGGGTTCGTCGCGGCCTGCCTGATCTGGGATTTTACCCTCGGGCCGCTCATCACCCTGAAGGGTTCGCAACAGCATCTCAGCCGGCGCGGTCTTCTCCGCCGAGGTGAGTCGCTCATCACCCTGAAGGGTTCGTGACTCGGGCCATCGCGCCTTCGTGTGCCACGAAAGGCGGTTGGCGGCCGAGGGGGTGGAACACGGGTTCAGGGCCTGTGCCAGGTTCGGGACAGGGCGAGCAGGCTCAGGCCGAACATCAGGACGCCCAGGGGGAGGTGGACCGAGGGAATGTGGGCGATGCCGAGCAGTACCTGGACGGAGGCCAGGATGATGAAGCCGGCGGCGTGGAGGATGGGGCGGGGGGAACCGCCGCCTGGCTTCCAGGCCAGGATCGCCGCGAGGACGTAGAGGACCGACGCTCCGTACATGACGCGGGCTCCGGCGCTGTGCAGGGTCTCCCCGTAGGAGGTGGACAGCAGCAGTCCGGCGGAGGTCGCCTGGACGAAGATGGTCAGGGTCTGCAGAGCGATCGCGATCCGCAGAAACGAGAAGTTGCGCTGTGCTGTCGCCTGAGTGGCCATGTCACGGTTCCCCTGTTCCGCCCTGGAAGTGTCTTGGAGTGCCTGTCGGTGCCCTGAAGGGCCAAAAAATGCCTGAGAGTGCCCTGAGACACCCGGAAGTGCCGTGAAGCGCCAGAAAAGATCTTGAAGTGTCCGGAAATATCTGGACGCGCCAGGGAGTGTTGGATAGTGCTGAAAAGTACCCCTAGGTAGTGGATCGATAAGGTCTCATCAGTCCGACGACGCAGGCCCGCGAAAGGTAAGGCGAGGAGGCGGCCGGGAGCATGGACACGGCTGGGACGGCCGCTGAGCGGCGCCAACTGATCAATGTCGCCTACCGGTTGCTCGGTTCACTGGCCGAGGCCGAGGACGCCGTACAGGAGGCCTACACGCGCTGGTACGCGCTACCGCGAGGCAAACGGGAGGAGATCGTGTCTCCCGGCGCCTGGCTGACGACCGTGACCGGTCGCGTCTGCCTGGACGTGCTCGGCTCGGCGCGGGCCCGGCGTGAGCGCTACGTCGGCGCGTGGCTGCCCGAGCCGCTGCCCGACCGCGCCGAGTGGGGCCACGGCCAGGGCGCCGACCCCGCCGACCAGCTGGTCCTGGACGAGTCGGTGGCCATGGCCTTTCTCGTCGTCCTGGAGTCGATGACCCCGGCCGAACGGGTGGCGTTCGTCCTGCACGACGTCTTCCGCTACTCCTTCGCCGAGATCGCCGACGTCCTCGACCGGACCCCCGCGGCCTGCAAGCAGCTGGCGGCCTCCGCCCGGCGGCGGGTGGACGGCACGCGGGCCCCGACGACGGTGACGGTGGCCGGGCGGACCGACGCGGTACGGCAGGTCAAGGAGGCGTGGGAGACGAAGGACATCACGGCCCTCGTCGGCCTCCTCGACCCGGCCGCCGTGATGGTCGCCGACGGCGGGGGAGCGGTCGGCACCGTACCGCACCCGGTCGAGGGCGGCGCGCGCATCGCCCGGTACATGGTCGCCATCGCCGACATGGCCCCGGGGCTCGAACTCCTGGAGCGGTCGGTCAACGGCATGCCGGGTCTGGTGGCCCGGCGTGCCGGTGTGGTCACGACCGTGGCCGCGTTCGACATCGTCGACGGTCATGTCACCCGGATCTGGGTGGTCCGCAACCCGGAGAAACTACGCCTCTGGGCACAGGACGGCTGACACTCCGGTGGAGAACACAAGAAGGGACGTGCCTGGTGGGCACGCCCCTTCCTCGTGGAAGACCTCCCCGATCGGAAAGCCTCCTCCGGACCAGAAAACTCGCTCCTCCGGATCAGAAGGCCTGCTCCTCCGGATCAGGAGGCTCGCGACCTGAAGAGGAGGCCCGCTCCCCCGGACCAGAAGGCTCGCGACCTGGAGGGGAGGCCGTCAGGAGTGGCCGATCACCACGGCTTGATCACGGACCCCGGCGGCCACGGTCGGGGCGGAAGGAGTGGAAGGCCGCCTGGACGGTCCGGGGCACTCCTGGCGGGTTCAGCTTCCCGCCGGGGGCCCGCCGGAGCCGTCGACGTCGTTCCAGAGCGGGTCGTCGACCACAACGCATGGTTTGACCTGGCCATTGACCACGTAGGTGGGGAGTTGCCACTGCGTCCCCGATCTCTCCGACCCGAACACGCGGTCCTTGTTCTCGGTGAGCATCATCACCAGGGTCTGCCCGTTTCCGACATACCGAGGATCGATTTCCAACCCTCCTCCGTGAGGCAGCAGGCGAACGGCCTTGGCGGACGCGGAGCCCTCCCATTCCTCCGGGGATGCGCCCCCAACGATGTCTCCCCTGTTCCCCTGGCACGCCTTACCGGACTTGAGGTAGGTGATGTCCGCGGACACCCCCATCTTTTTCAGATCCTGTTCCAGCTTGTCGGCGTCCCTGAACTCGTTCAGCTTGACGTTGATCGTGCCGTCGGTGTTCCTGGTCACCGCGTACGCGGCCTGTTCCGACCCGGTCAACAGCGGCATCGCGATCGTCGCCGCCGCGGCCAGCCCGGCCACCGCCGCCCCCGTGAGCAGGCGGCGACCGATGCGTCGACGGTTGGCGCGCGCGGTGATCTCGGCTTTCATCTGCATCAGTATCTGTTCCTCGAAACTCATCCCAGTGTTCCTTCCAGAACGAAGGGCAATCCCCGCAGCCTGCGGCGAGCGCGGTGCAACCGCACCTTGGCGGCCCCCGGCTGGATGCCGAGGGCCACCGCCGCCTCGGTGACCGTGAGCTGGTCGATGACGACCAGTTCGAGTACGGCGCGTTCCCCCTTCGGCAGGCCGGCCATGGCCGTGAAGAGCCGCCTGGCGGGCTGCTCCGCGTCGATGCGCTCCTCAAGCTTGGCGATGTCGTCACTGTCCAGTGGTCGCCTCCCGCTCATCCGGCTCGCCAGCCGCCACTCCTTGAACGAACGCCGCCGCTCGGTCGAGACCCTGTTGCGTGCCACGCCGTACAGCCACGCGAGCTCGGTCCCCTGCTCGGCCCGGTAGGTGTGGGCGGAGTTGAGCACCGCCATGAACACCTCGGCCACCATGTCGGCCACGGTGTGCGGGTCGTCGACGCGTCGTGCGAGGAAGCGGGTGACCGCATCGACGTGCCGCCGGTAGAAGGCTTCGAACGCCGCGTGATCTGTGGCGATCTCCGCCTGTTTGCGAAGCACTGGCAATGCCCCCCTTCGTTGGCTAACACCCCCTTTGGTCAGAATCTCCCAAAGGGTTACAGGGGGCGGATCCGCTCCTTCGGCCCGGCTGGAGCGGCGCCGTCGTCCCAGGCCGAAACGCCACACGGCACGACACAGGGCGGGAACATGAGCACCCGCCCTGTGCGCGACCACCTCGCCGCCCTTCGCAAGGGTGACGGAGGCGTCGGTACCGGTTGCTTCGGTCGGCTCGTCCGGTGAGAACCGGGTCCACCGCGGCCCACGCATCGCCCGGTACATGGTCGCGACATGGCCCCGGAGCTCGAACTCCTGGAGCGGCCGGTCGACGGCGTGCCGGTGTCGTCACGACCGTGGCCGCGTTCGACGTCGCCGACGGTCACGTCACCCGGATCTGGGTGGTCCGCAACCCGGAGAGACTACGCCTCTGGACACAGGACGGCTGACACCCCAAACAGACGCTTCAGCTGGAAGAGCCCTGGGCGGAAAGCTTCAGCGGGCAGGCCTCAGGTGGAAGGTCCGGACGGAAGGCGCCGAGCGGAAATCCCGGCTGGAAGAGCCCAGGTGGAAAGGCCGGATGGGAAGGAAACAGCGGAAGGGGCGTGCCCGTTGGGCGCGCCCCTTCCTCGTCGGAAACCCCGGTCGGCGAGCCTTCTCCGGACCAGAAGGCTCGCGACCGGAAGTCAGGAGTGACTGATCATCACGTGCTTCACGCGGGTGTAGGCGTCGAAGCCGTACCGCGACAGGTCCTTGCCGGTTCCCGAGTGCTTGAAGCCGCCGTGGGGCAGTTCGGGGATGATCACCTGGTGGCAGTTGACCCAGACCGCGCCGAAGTCCAGTTCCGCGGTCAGCCGCATCGCCCGGCCCGTGTCGCGGGTCCAGACGCTGGCGGCCAGGGCGTAGGGGACGCCGTTGGCCAGCTCGATCGCCTCCCGCTCGTCGGCGAAGGACTGCACGGTCACGACCGGGCCGAAGACCTCCTGCTGCACGATGTCGTCGTCCTGGCGGACCCCGGCGACCACGGTGGGGGCGAAGAAGTAGCCGGGCCTGTCCAGGCGGTGGCCGCCGGTGACGACGCGGGCGTGGCCGGGCAGCCCCTCGACGAAGGAGGCGACCCGTTCGGCCTGCGCGGCGTTGTTGGACGGACCGAGGAAGACGCCCTCCTCGTCGGGGGCGCCGACGGTCAGGGCGTCCGCGGCCTCGGCGAGAGCCTGGGTGAAGGCCTCGGCGACGCTCTCCTCGACCAGCACGCGGGTGACGGCGGTGCAGTCCTGGCCGGTGTTGAAGAAGGCGGCCTCGGCGACCGAGCGGGCCGTCTCGACCACGTCCACGTCGCCGAAGACCACGGCCGGGGCCTTGCCGCCCAGTTCGAGGTGGACGTCCTTGAGGTCGTCGGCGGCCGAGCGCATGACCTCGATCCCGGCGCGGGTCGAACCGGTGATGGCGACCATCTCGACGCCGGGGTGCTCGACGAGCGCCCGGCCCGTGTCACGGTCGCCGCAGACGACGTTGACGACGCCGGGCGGGAAGACCTGCGCGCACAGCTCGCCGAGCAGCACGGTCGAGCCGGGTGTGCTGTCGGCGGGCTTGATGACCAGGGTGTTGCCCGCGGCCAGGGCGGGGCCGATCTTCCAGGCGGCCATCATGAGCGGGTAGTTCCACGGCGTCACCTGGGCGACGACGCCGATCGGCTCACGCCGTACGAACGAGGTGTGGCCCTCGGCGTACTCGGTGGCGCCCAGGCCCTCCAGGACCCGGGCGGCGCCGGCGAAGTAGCGGATGGCGTCGATGGACCCGCCGACGTCCACGCGGCGGGTGATGCCGCGGGGCTTGCCGGTCGACCGTACCTCGGCCTCGGTCAGCGCGTCGCGGTTCTCCTCCATCAACCGGGCGAGGTCGAGCAGGAGCTCCTGCCGCCTGGCCGGGGTGCTGCGTCGCCAGGAACGGGCGGCCTCGGTGGCGGCGGCGACCGCGGCGGCGACGTCGTCGGCGTTCGAGCGGGGCGCGCGGCCGTACACCTTCTCCGTGGCCGGGTCGACGAGGTCCATCCACTCACCGCCCGCGGGCTCCCCGCTCTGCCCGCCGATCACGTTGCGCAGGGTGTCCATGCGTCTCCTTAGCTGGTGAAGTTAGCTGGTGAGGGTCTCGACGCGGGCCATCACCCGGCGGCAGAAGGCCGCGACGTCGTGCGGGTCGTCGGTGAACTGGGAGGGCTTGATGCAGAAGGTGTCGAAGCCCTGGGCCATCTGGTCGGGGATGGTGGACAGCGCCTGGTCGAGGTCGGCGACCGAGTCGTTGTCGGGGAAGATCGCCCGGGTGCCGCCGATCATCTCAAGCTCGGAGATGTCCCGTCCGGCCTCGCGCATCGCGTTCGCGAGCAGGTCGAGCTCCTCGGGCTTGGGCCTGCCGAGCGGGTTGAAGCCGTGGCCGTAGCGGACCAGGCGCCGCAGCAGCGGGCCGTGCAGGGTCTGGCCGCCGAACCAGAGGGTGGGGCCGCCGGGGCGGAAGGGCTTGGGCTCCAGGTAGACGTCCTCGAACGGGTAGTACTCGCCGTCGAAGCTCGCCGGGGACTCCTTCCAGAGCAGGTCCCAGGCGGCCAGGTGCTCGTCGAGGAGCTTGCCGCGCTTGTCGTACGGCACGCCGAGGGCGGCGTACTCGTCACGGCTCCAGCTCACCGTGGGGAGCACGACGAGACGGCCCTCGCTGAGCCGGTCCAGGGTGGCCATCTCTTTGGCCAGCAGCAGCGGGTGGCGCAGCGGGGCCAGGATCGCCCCGGCGACGAGCCGGATCTGGCTGGTCACCGCGGCGATGGCGCTGAGCAGGACGATCGAGTTGGGCCAGGAGGTCTTCGGGTCCTGGTTGCCGGGCAGGGCGTACTCCCTGGGGTTGGGCATGACCCCCAGGGCGCCGGAGTCGGGGCCGAGCACCACGTGTTCGCTGAGCATCACCGAGTCGAATCCGGCGTCCTCCGCCTCACGGGCCCACCGGACGACGGAGGCCAGGTCGTCGCCCGGCGTCATCGTCCAGTTCTCGCTGAGGATGAGCAGCATCTTCGGGGTCGCCACGGGCACGCCTCCGCCTGTCGTCTAAAGATTTGGGTCCAAACGGTATGTCCCGGGGGTGGGTGTTGGCAAGGTTTGTACGCCGTGAGCTGCGCGGCCCCCCATTGACGGAGAGTCATTTGGGTCCATACATTCATTCAAACAACCCCTTGGAGGCCTCCGATGTCCCAACCAGCGGACCTGATCCTGGTCAACGGCGACGTCCTGACCGTCGACGCCGACTTCTCCGTGGCCCAGGCGGTCGCGGTGCGGGACGGACGCATCCTCGCCGTCGGTGAGACCGCGGAGATCGAGGCGCTGGCCGGACCGG
The DNA here is from genome assembly GCF_040631275.1 of Streptosporangium sp. NPDC020145. Lineage (NCBI taxonomy): Bacteria > Bacillati > Actinomycetota > Actinomycetes > Streptosporangiales > Streptosporangiaceae > Streptosporangium > Streptosporangium sp. NPDC020145. The sequence goes on from NZ_JBEXZT010000040.1 coordinate 27,750, forward strand.
AGACCCGGGTGATCGACCTGGCGGGCCGTACGCTCCTGCCCGGCATCAACGACTCGCACCTGCACGGCGCCGCCTGGGGTCTGACCAGGCCGCCCTTCGCGCTCAGCGTCGGCTACCCCGCCGTCAGGTCCATCGCCGACATCGCCGAGACCGTACGGCGGGCCACCGAGACCACCCCCGAGGGAGAGTGGATCACCGGTCTCGGCTGGGACCTCGGCTACCTCGCCGAAGTCCTCGCCGACCCGTCCCGCCGCCCGCACCACCGTGACCTGGACGCCGTCTCCCCCGACCACCCGGTCGCGCTGACCGACTTCTCCGCGCACATGCTGTGGGTCAACTCCAGGGCCCTGGAGATCGCCGGGATCACCCGCGACACCGTCGCCCCTGTGGGCGGGGTGATCGAGGTGGACGCCGACGGTGAGCCGACCGGCATCCTGAAGGAGGCCGCCCAGGCCCTCGTGCAGGGCCTCATCCCGGTCGCGAGCGTCGAGCAGCGCAAGGAGGCCATCCGCCAGGCCGTCGCCGCCCTGCACGCCGAGGGCATCACCAGCTACACCGAGCCCGGCCTCGGCCCCGGCGGCACCCAGATCCTCGGCGGCGGCCTCAGCACCGAGTCCCTGGACGCCTACATCGAGCTGGCCCGCGCCGGGGAACTGGCCGCCAGGGTCAGGGTCCTGCTGCTGCCCGCCGCCATCGGCGGCTCCGCGGCCGACCTGGTCGCCGGGCTCGAAGGCCTCGGCGTGCCCGACGACATCGACCCCGACCTGCTGTCGGTCATCGGCGTGAAGATCTTCGCCGACGGTGTCCCGCCCAACGAGACCGCCTGGATGCACGAGCCGTACGGCAGCGCGGGAGGCTACGGTTCGCTGTGCGTGCACGGCGCGACCGCCGCCCTGCAGGAGGCCGAGCTGCGGGAGATGATCAGGCACGCGCACGCCGCGGGCTACCAGCTCGGGGTGCACGTCACCGGTGACCGGGGCATCGACGCCGTGGTGGACGCCTTCGTCGCGGCCAACGAGGTCCACCCCAGGCCGGACGCCAGGCACTACCTCATCCACGGCGACTTCGTCTCCGCCGAGAGCCTGGCCAAACTCGCCGCGCACGGCTACTCGGTCAACATGAACCCCGGCATCAAGTGGATGACCGCCGACATGATGGACGACATCCTCGGCAAGGCGCGCTCCGAGTACCAGTGGCCGGTCCGCTCCGCGGTCGAGGCGGGCGTCGCGGTCTGCTCAAGCTCGGACGCGCCGATCACCGAGCCCAACTGGCGCCAGGCCGTCGCCTCGATGATGCTGCGCGAGTCCAAGGCGACCGGCAAGGTCAGCGGCCCCGACCAGTGCGTGGACCTGGCCACCGCGCTGCGCGCCTACACGATCAACCCCGCCCGCCAGGACTTCGCCGAGTCCTGGAAGGGCAGCGTCGAGGTCGGCAAGATCGCCGACCTGTGCGTCCTCGGCGGTGACCTGCGCGCCGGCGACCCGCACGACTACGCCGACATCCCGGTCGACCTGACCGTCCTCGGCGGGAAGGTCGTCTACGAGCGCGCCGGGAACTGAGCCACCAGGCGAGGGACCGTCCCGGGGGTGCGCCCGGGACGGTCCCTTTTTCATGTCCTGCTCAGATGGCGGTATTTCCGTACCGACAGCGGCAGGAAGACCGCGACGAGCAGCAGCGGCCACGCCACGGCCATGGGGATCGCGTTCAGGGTGATCCAGGACCCGGCCTCGAAGCCCGGGGTCCCGAACAGGTCCCGTACGGCCGCCGCCGTGACCGAGAGCGGGTTCCACTCGGCGATGGCGCCGAGCCAGGAGGGCATGGTCGCCGGGTCGACGAAGACGTTGGACAGGAAGCCCACCGGCCAGACCAGGATCTGCACGGCCGTCACCGACTCCGGGCCGCCGGCGGCCAGGCCCGCCAGGATTCCCACCCACAGCAGGGCGAAGCGCAGCAGGAGCAGCAGCCCGAACGCGGCCAGGGCCGGGCCGGGTCCCTCGTGCCAGCGCCAGCCGAGCGCGAGCCCCGCGCCGACCATGACGGCCAGGCCGACCACCGAGTTGAGCATGTCGGCGACGCAGCGGCCCGCCACGACGGCCGGTGAGCTCATCGGCATCGAGCGGAACCTGTCGGTCACGCCCTTCGCGGCGTCGGTCGTCACGGCCATCATGGTGTTCTCCAGTCCGAAGAACACGGTCATGGCGAACATCCCGGGCATCAGGAAGTCGAAGTAACCTCCCCCGCCGGGCACCTCGATCGCGCCGCCGAACAGGCCGCCGAACATCAGCGCGATCATGACGGGGAAGACCCAGCCGATGGCGACCGTGCCGGGCCGCAGGGCCCAGTGGTTCAGGTCGCGCCTGGTGATCGTCCAGGTGTCCGCGAAGGCCCAGCCGACCGTGGACAGTGCCGTCATCGAACGACCTCCTTGGTGAGTTTGAGGAAGACCTCGTCGAGCGTCGGACGGCGCAGGGTGATGTCCTGGGGCTCGACGCCCGCCTCGTTCAGCGCCGAAACCAGCTCGGCCAGCGCGCGGGTGCGCCCGGCCACCGGCACGCTGACCCGGTCACCCTCGGCGTACGGCTCGCCGGAGGCGACCCGGCCCGCCAGACCGAGCACCGTCGTCACGTCGTCGCCACCGGACAGCACGACGTCGATCCGGTCACCGCCGACGGTGGCCTTGAGCTCGTCCGGCGTGCCCTCGGCGACGACCCGACCGGCCCTGAGCATCGAGATCCGGTCGGCCAGCCGGTCGGCCTCCTCCAAATACTGGGTGGTCAGCAGCACGGTCGTGCCCGACTCGGCCAGCTCGCGGACCGCCTCCCACACCTCGGCGCGGGCCGCCGGGTCGAGACCGGTCGTCGGCTCGTCGACCAGCAGCACCGGCGGCGCCACGATCAGGCTCGCGGCCAGGTCGAGCCTGCGCCGCATGCCCCCCGAGTAGGTCGCGACCGATCTGCCGGCGCTCTCGGTCAGGGAGAAGCGTTCGAGCAGCTCCTCGGCCCTGCTTCTGGCCACCGGGGCGGGCAGGTGGTTCAGCCTGCCGAACATCACGAGGTTCTGCCGTCCGGTCAGCACCTCGTCGACCGCGGCGTACTGCCCGACGAGCCCGATGTTCCGGCGGACGTGCCGGGCCTGCGTCGCGACGTCGAACCCGGCGACGCTCACCCGCCCGGCGTCGGCTTCGAGCAGCGTGGCCAGGATCCGGACCGCGGTCGTCTTGCCCGCCCCGTTCGGGCCGAGCAGCCCGCGCACCGAGCCCGCCCGCACCCGCAGGTCGAACCCATTCAAACCCGTCCCCTCCGGCGCCTTCGGGTAGCGCTTGCGCACACCCTCGGCGTCGATCGTGAACTCGGGTCGCCCCACGTGCACCCCTTTCTTTCGTACGGCGTACCGTACACCGTACTGAATGACTATAGTGGGGTCAACGCCGAAGGTTTGGAGACTGTTCCCGTGAGCGGAAGAAAGGGCGCCGACCCCGCCCGCAGCCTGGCCCTGCTGTGGGGGGCGCACGGCAGGCCGGGAAGGTCCGGGCTGACCATCCGCGCGATCGTCGAGGCCGCCGTCGAGCTGGCCGACACCGAGGGCATCGAGGCCGTCTCCATGCGCCAGGTCGCCGAGCGGCTGCGGGTCGGCACCATGTCGCTCTACACCCACGTGCCCGGCAAGACAGAGCTGGTGGACCTGATGGTCGACACCGCGTACGGCAGGCTCTACGACGACGTGGACGCGCCCTCCGCACAACCCGGCGGCTGGCGGGGGGCGCTGCGGTTCGTCGCCGCGCGCAACTGGGACCTCTACCTACGCCACCCCTGGATGCTGCAGGTCACGGGGGGCCGCCCCGCCCTGGGACCCAACGCCGTGCTCAAGTACGAGGCCGAGCTGCGGCCCCTCGACGGCATCGGCCTGACCGACCTGGAGATGGACGCCGTCCTCACCCTGGTCCTGACCCACGTCGAGGGCACCGCGCGGACCAGGGCGAGCCTGGAGGAGGCCCGGCGCGACAGCGGCCTGACCGACGACGAGTGGTGGGTGGCCAACGCGCCCCTGCTGGACAAGGTCGCCGACGAGAGCAGGTTCCCCGTCGCCTCCCGGGTCGGCCAGGCAGCGGGCCAGGAGTACGACGCCCCCGCCGACCCGGAGGTCGCCCTGACCTTCGGCCTCGACCGCATCCTCGACGGCGTGGCCACCCTGATCACCGGCCGGGAGGGCTGACCACCACGGAACCGTCCAGGAAGTCGTACTGTCCAGGAAGTTGGACCGTACGCTTGGGATATGCCGCGCAAGATCCAGAACATCCACGTCGAGGGATACACCTCGATCCGCCAGGCCGATGTCCGGCTGGGGGACATCACGCTCCTGGTGGGGGCGAACGGCGCGGGCAAGAGCAACTTCATCGCCGCCGTGGAACTCCTCGGCAGGATCGCCGACGGCGAGCTCGGCCTTGAGGTCGGCCTCAGGGGAGGCGCACAGGCCCTTCTGCACGCGGGGGCCAAGGCGGGCGGATCCATCGTCCTGGGAATCCAGGCCGGAGACGGTGAGATGACGAGCGGCTACGAGGCGGTGCTGGTTGCCGCGGCGAACGACACACTGATCTTCGAACAGGAGAGGATCACCCGTCGGCGCTCGGGCCTCGCCAAACGGTGGGGTGTCTCCTTCGGAAGCGGTCATCGGGAGACGCTCCTGCACACCGCGCCGGAGGATACGGAGGACGTGGTGGACATCCTGCGGGGGTGCCGGGTCTTCCACTTCCGGGACACCAGCAGGAACGCCCCGGTCAAACAGCTCGGCTACGTGGACGGCCAGGACTTCCTGCGGCCGGATGCGGGAAACCTCGCAGCCTTCCTCCTGTACCTGCGCAGGGAACACCCGGAGAGTTACGAACGGATCCGAAGCACGGTGCGGGTGATGGCGCCGTTCTTCCGCGACTTCGTCCTGGTGGAGGACGCCAAGGGGCGGACCAGCCTCCGCTGGAACCAGCAGGGCGTCGACGCGGTCTTCCCCGCGGAGGCCCTCTCGGACGGCACCCTGCGTTACATCTGCCTGACCACACTTCTTCTGCAGCCGAGGCCTCCCGCCCTGCTGACCCTGGACGAACCCGAGCTGGGACTGCACCCGTTCGCGATCGTCCAGCTGGCGGACATGCTGAGATCCGCCGCCACCCGCAGCCAGATCGTCATCGCCACCCAGTCGGTGACCCTGCTCAACCAGTTCTCCCTCGACGACCTCGTGGTGGCCGAGAGGGACGAGGGGGAAACGGTCCTGCGCAGGCCGGAGCCCGAGGCCCTCCGGGAATGGCTCGACGACTACTCCTACTACGGCCTTCCCCGGGACACCCCTGGGATGGACGACCTTCCGAGTGGGACGCCTCACGCGCGCGTCGAGCATGTGGAGAGGGCCGTCCATCGTGCGCTGGACGATGGCCCGCGTCTCGTTCCGAACCTTGTTCTGCACGAGACGGAGACGTGGGTGTTCGCCGCGGCGAAAGAGCTGGGGGAGCTTCTCGGCAGGCCGGATGTCGCCGACGCCCTGCGCAAGCAGGCCGAACGCGCCGGAGGGCCCGAACTGGTCAACGACGGAGGGGAGACCGCCCCTTCGAAGCGCATCCTGGCGACGTACCCGGGATAACGGAAGACCCATGACGGGCCTCTCGCCATCGCGGATCACGGCCTCGCCGCCCTGCGGCGTGACTGCCCGCATCTGGACGCGTGGGTGCTTCGGGTGCTGGAGGGCGAGAGAACGGTGTGACCCGGTGGCTCACCCGGTGGAGTCGAGGACGAAGACGTAGGTTCCGTTGCCGGCGTACATGTTCAGGAGCAGCCGGGGGTCGAAGAGGACGTCGACGCTGTTGCGCGGTTCCCCGGGGAAGTAGAGCTGGGTGGTCAGCAGCCGCAGGCCGGGGGCCTGGATCTTGACGTGGATGTGCCGGGTGCGGCTGGGATAGGGGCCGGGCACGACCGTGGTCAGCTTGAAGGCGCCCCGGGGGTCGGTGAGCTGGTGGCCGCGGAACGCGAACCCGACGCTGTCGTATTTTCCCTGGCTGTCCGCGTGCCAGAAGTCCATCAGGACGTTGGGCAGCGGGTCGCAGGAGCGGTTCACGACGAAACCGCTGACCTTCAGCGGGGTGCCGGAGCCGGGAAAGACGTTGCGCGCGGGAGAGCTCGGCCTGAAGTGGACGCCCACGGGCTGCTGGACGGTCGGGTCGTCGTCGCAGAACGGCGTGGGGTCGAGGAGCCGCCCGGCCTCCCCGGCCAGCGCGGGTGCGGCCTGGCCGAGCAGCAGCGGGATCGGCACACCCATCAGGGCCGCCTTCAGCAGCGTCTTCCTGCTGATGCCGTTCTCGGTCTCGTCGGTTACGCGATCGGCGCCCACGGTGGTCTCCTCGGCGTGCGGGGGGTGTCCGGTTCCTCGGAGAACGGCAGGAGCCGGTTTGTTTAAGGTCGCATGGAATTGAGATCATTTGCACCCAACGGGCGTCCATAGTCTCGGGTAATACCCCCTGGCTGTTCATTGTCCGAGGCGTCGTACCCCCGATATAGTGCCTTCCTTTTCATGAAATTTCGGTAATTGGGGGGCGAGACATCCCTGGCCAAAGGGGTGGTTTTTTCGGGGGAGGATACGTAGCTTCTTCTACTGAGCCACGCATGTGGCGGCGGTTTTTCGGTGGCCACTTAGTGCTTACCGTTTGGCCGGCAAAGTTAGAACCGTATCCCTTTTCTGCCCCCCAATCCCCGTGATGTTCCGTACCTTCCGGATTTTTCCGGTGGCGTCGGCGCCCGGTGTTCCCAGCGAACGCCAGGCAGGCGGGGAAGCCAGGAAGGAACGACACGCATGAAACGTAAGGGACTGATCGCGGTGACGGTGGGTGTCGCCACGGTCGCGGCGACCACGCTCTACACGGCACCCGTGAACGCGGCCGGACAGACCACCCCGGGAACGTCGAACGCGACGACGGCCGACCCCGGAAGCGACCCCAGGGCGCTGGCCGCGCAGGCCGCGGACAAGGCGGTCGCCGAGGGGCTGGGCGTGTTACGCAGGGGCCCGGAGGAGAGCTTCGAGCGCACCGGCGTGACCTCCGGCGCCGACGGCACGCAGTACGTCGGCTACGAGCGCGCCTACAAGGGGCTGCCGGTGGTCGGCGGCGACGCGGTGGTCGTCACCGACGCCGCCGGAAAGATCATGGACACCGTCGCGGCCACCGGCCCCACCGGGGACGTCGCGCTGACGCCGAAGGTCAGCACGAGGAGCGCCCTGAAGGTCGCCAAGGCCAGGCTGTCCCAGGTGGACAAGGCCGAGCAGCCGAGGCTCGTGGTGCGGGCCGGGGAGAAGGGCGAAAGGCTCGCCTGGGAGGTCGCGGTCTCCGGCGTCGCCGACCGGAAACCGAGCGTCCAGCACGTCTTCGTCGACGCCCTCGACGGCTCGGTCATCGACGCCTACGACCTGGTCAAGTACGGCACCGGCAACGGCTTCTACAACGGCCAGGTGACGATCTCCACCTCCGGCTCCGCCGGCTCCTACACGATGAAGGACCCCACCCGCAACGGCCTGGCCTGCGGCGGGCAGAACGGCGCGCCGTACACCAAGGACGTCGACTCCTGGGGTGACGGAACCGGCACCAGCCTGGAGACCGGCTGTGTCGACGCCTTCTGGGCCGCCCAGAAGATGTGGGACATGCTCCGCGACTGGTTCGGCTACAACGGCTTCAACGGCCGTGGCGGCGGCTTCCCGACGCGGGTCGGCATGAACGACGCCAACGCGTACTGGAGCGGCTCCTACGCCGTCTTCGGCCGCAACCGGGCGAACACCCAGCAGGCCACCGCGTTGGACGTCATCGGCCACGAGTACGGCCACGCCATCTTCCAGTTCGCGGGCAGCGGCAGCATGGGCACCGGGAACGAGTTCGGCGGGCTGAACGAGTCGGCGGGTGACATCTTCGGCACGCTGCTCGAACACTACGCGAACGTCCCCGGCGACCCGCCGGACTACACCATCGGCGAGGAGGTCGACCTGCTCGGCACCGGCCCGATCAGGAACATGGCCAACCCGTCGCTGATCGACAGCGCGCCCAACTGCTACTCCTCCACGATCCCCATCACCGAGGTGCACGCCGCGGCCGGGCCGCAGAACCACTGGTTCTACCTGCTGGCCGAGGGCACCCACCCCGGAGGCGGCAAGCCGAACAGCCCGGTCTGCTCCGGTCCGCCCTACCTGGCCGGCATCGGCATCAAGAAGGCGGGCAAGATCTTCCTGAACGCCCTGCTGCGCAGGACCTCGACCTGGCGTCACACCGACGTCCACCGTGCGACCCTCGCCGCCGCGGCCGAGCTGTACGGCTCCCGCAGCGTCGAGTACGCCGCCGTCTGGGCGGCCTGGAGAGCGGTCAACGTCCCCTCCGCCACGCCGACCCCGCCCCCGGTCCCGGTCCCCACGGTGACGCCGGTGGTGGCCCCCACGGGACCCGGTGACCCCCCTGGGGTCAGCCTGGCCAACGTCAAGGCCCACCTGCAGCAGTTCCAGTCCATCGCGTCGAGCAACGGCGGCACCCGCCGTTCGACCGGCGCGGGTTACACCGCCTCGGTCACCTACATCGAGAACAAGCTGCGCGCCGCGGGCTACACCGTGACCCGGCAGAGCTGCACCAGCGGCTGCAGCCGGGGCGCGGGTCCCAACCTGATCGCCGACTGGCCGGGCGGTGACGTCAACCAGGTCATCATGGCCGGTGCCCATCTCGACAGCGTCTCCGCCGGTCCCGGCATCAACGACAACGGCTCGGGCTCCGCCAGCCTGCTTGAGGTCGCACTGACCCTGGCCCAGTACAGGCCGACCCTGGCCAAGCACGTGCGGTTCGGCTGGTGGACCGACGAGGAGCAGGGTCTGCTCGGTTCGAAGTTCTACGTCAACTCGCTCGGCTCGGCCGGGCGCTCCAAGATCAAGCGGTATCTGAACTTCGACATGGTCGGCTCGCGCAACGGCGGCTACTTCATCAACAACATCTCCACCGCGGCGGCGGCCGATCTCAAGGCCTTCTACAACCAGATCGGTGTCCAGACCGAGGAGAACGTCGAGGGCGCCAACCGCTCCGACGACGCCTCCTTCCGCAACGGGGGCATCCCCACCTCCGGGGTCGCGGCCGGAGCCAGCGCCCGTAAGACCTACGCCCAGGCCTCCAAGTGGGGAGGTACGGCCAACCAGCCCTACGACTCCTGCTACCACTCCGCCTGCGACACCACGAGCAACATCAACGACACGATCCTGGACCGGGCCGCCGACGCCACCCTCTACGCCATCTGGCGGGCGGCCATGAGCGCCGGCCCGACCCTCGCGCAGCCCCAGCCGTGACATCCACTGTGACACCCGCTGTGACGCGCGCCTGAACGGGTGAACCCCGGCCGGATCACTCCGGCCGGGGTTCACCTGCCCCTGTACTCCCTCGGCCCCGGCGCAGGCACGGTCAGGGGCCTGCCGGACAGGGCCGCAGGCCCCCGACCTCCCGACGTGCTCCGCCGGGGCGGACCCTAGGGATCCGCAAAACAGGCCCTAGCGCTGGGGCGCGCGGATGCCGCGGAACTCCCAGTCGCCGCCGAAGGTGGTGGAGATGACCTCCTCCGACTCGGTCGGCTGGGCGCCGCAGTCGTCGCGGATCGGCGCGGGGCCGGTCACGATGTGGTTGGTCAGCTTGCCCAGTCCCTCGACCTCGACCTCGACCACGTCACCGGGCTGGACCGGGCGGGAGTTGGCCGGGGTGCCCGACAGCAGCACGTCGCCGGGGTAGAGGGTGATGGTGCGGGCGATGTCGGCCACCAGGTAGTGCATGTCCCACTCCATCTCGTCGGTGGAGCCGTCCTGCACCACCTTCCCGTTGACGAGGGTGCGCAGCCGCTTGTGGTGGAAGTCCCAGTCGGTGACCAGGCCGGGGCCGAGCGGGCACAGCGTGTCGGAGCCCTTGACGCGCAGCATGGACCCGGCGTCGGTGTCGCGGAAGTCGTGCAGCCCGTAGTCGTTGCCGATGGTGTACCCGGCGATGTAGTCGCCCGCCTCCTCGGGGGAGACGTTACGGGCGGTGCGGCCGATGACGATGGCCACCTCGCCCTCGTAGTTGAGGTACTTGCAGCGCTCGGGACGGACCACGGCGCCCTTGTGCGCGTTGAGGGCGGAGGTGGGCTTGTGGAAGTAGGTCGGGGCGTCGGGCAGGGTGGTCATGAACTCCTCGACCCGGCTGCGGTGGTTGAGGTGCACCGCGACGACCTTGGAGGGGACGACCGGCGGCAGGTGCACGGCCTCCTCGACACCGACCACCCGCCCGTCGGCGCTGACCAGTTCGTCGCCTTCACGCCGCACCTGGGTGGCGGCGCCGTCGAGCAGGATTCTGCGATATTCGGGCATCAACGGCCCTTTCCACGTTGAGAGTCGGAAAAAGCGAGAACTGGGGCGCCGTCCCACGACGGTACCGGAACGCGCAGGTCAGCCGGGGTAAGGGTAGGGATAGGGGTCGTTGGAGGGGTCGGTGCGGTGCGGAGCCGGGAAACCGCCCGCGGGCGGGTCGAACCACAACAGGACCTGGCCGGTGCCCACGGAGTTCTCGTACTCCCCGTACTGCCGGCCCGGCGCGGTGCAGTCCCCCTCACCCAGCGCGCCGATCATCATGAGGTAGTGGCCGAACCGGGCCTCCGGCTTGAACCGGGCGAACTCCGGCATGGTGTCCAGCACCCGGGCGTGATCGCCCTCCTTGAACCAGCCGATCCGCTCGTAGTCGGCGGCGCGGGCCTCGGGGGTGATGATGTGCTCAGGACCGGAGGCCTCGTGCGCCCGCAGATGCCGCAGCGGCCAGAAGGTGTGCGACAGGGCGCCGGAGGCGATCAGCAGCACCTTGCGGTCCGTCGCGGCGATCGCGTCCCCCAGGGCGCGTCCGAGCCGCAGGTGGTCCTCGGCGTCACCGGTCTGACACACCCCGATGCTCACCCACCGCTTACCGGCCACGCCCAGATGCGTCCACAGGTTGGTGGTGGCGTAGTAGATCGGCAGGTAGGGGTCCTCGATCGCGGTGATCCAGGTGGCGTGGTCGGCCGCCCTGGCGGCGATGGCGTGCGCGAGTTCCTGGTCGCCGGGGAAGTCGTAGGGCATCCGGCACATGCCGCGGGGCAGTTCCTCGGAGGTGAACAGGCCCGCGCGGTGCTGCTGGGCGGTGACGACGAACTCGACCGTGGTGGCCCAGTGCGAGTCCAGCACCACCACCGTGTCGTAGTCCACCGTCTCGAAGACGTCCTTGCGGAGTTGCTGCAGGCCCGTGACCAGGGTGATCTCCTGGCCGTTGTTCAGCTCCCGCCGGGTGGCCTCGGGAAGGACGATGGTGGGCACGTGGGCCAGCAGGCCCGCCCCGACTACCTGACCCATGGCGCGCTCACCGTGTTCTTCACGTCGCAGTAGAAGTCGAAGCTCCAGGTGCCGCCCTCACGGCCGACCCCGGACTCCCGGGACCCGCCGAACGGCGCCTTGAGGTCACGCACGAAGAAGCAGTTCACCCACACCGTCCCGGCGACGAGCTGGGCGCTGACCCGCTCGGCCCGCTCCTGGTCGCCGGTGATCAGGGTGGCGGCCAGCCCGAACCGGGTCCCGTTGGCCATCTCCACCGCCTGCTGCTCGCCGGTGAAGGTCTGCAGGGTCAGCACCGGCCCGAAGACCTCCTCGGTGAGGATCTCGCTCCCCTCGGCGGCACCGGTGATCAGGGTCGGCCGGTAGTACTGGCCGCCCAGGTCGGTGTTGGGGCCGCCGCCGATGACGGCCTTCGCCCCGGCCTCCAGGGCGCGCTGGACGAAGCCGTCGATGCGCTCCAGGTGCCTGGGGTGGATGTTGGGGCCCAGGTCGGTGGACAGGTCCCGGGGGTCACCCTGCTTCAACGCGGTGGCGCGTTCGACGAACCGGGCGGTGAACTCCTCGGCGACGGACTCCTCGACGAGCAGGCGGGTACCGGCCAGGCAGACCTGCCCGGCGTTGTCGTACTGCTCGACCGCCAGGTTCACGGCCAGGTCCAGGTCGGCGTCGGCGAACACGATCAGCGGCGACTTGCCGCCGAGCTCCAGCGACAGCGGGGTGAGGTTCGCGGCGGCGGCCGAGGCGATGGTCCGGGCCGTGGGCACGGAGCCGGTGAAGCTGATGCGCCGCACCCGGGGGTCGGCGACCAGGGCGGCGCCTGCCTCGGCACCGTAGCCCTGCACGACGTTGAACACCCCGGCGGGCAGCCCGGCCTCGGCGGTGATGTCGGCCAGCAGGGAGGCGGTCAGCGGCGTCCACTCGGCCGGCTTGAGCACCACCGTGTTGCCCGCCGCCAGCGCGGGCGCGATCTTCCAGGTGGCCAGCATCAGCGGCGCGTTCCACGGCGTGATCAGCGCGCACACCCCGGCCGGGTCCCAGCTGACGTGGTTGGTGTGACCGCGGGTCTCGAAGTCCTCGTGACCCAGCTCCAGCAGCCAGTCGGCGAAGAAGCGGAAGTTGTGCGCCACCCGCGGCATGACCCCCCGCAGATGGGAGCGCAGCAGGGCGCCGTTGTCGGTGGTCTCCACGATCGCCAGGTCCTCAAGCCTGGCCTCGACCCCGTCGGCGATCGCGTGCAGCAACCGCGCCCGCTCAGCCCGGGAGGTCGCGGCCCAGGCGGGGAAGGCGGCGTGGGCGGCGCCGACCGCGGCGTCGACCTCGGCCGCCCCACCCCGGGCGACCTGGGCGAGCAGGGTCTGGTCGATGGGGGAGTGGTCGTCGAACGTGGTGGGCGAGCCGACCCGCTCGCCGCCGATCCAGTGATCGCCGTGGACGGGGATACCGGCGACAGTGGCCATCCGCTTCTCCTAATCGTTTGGCTCCAAACAACCTAGGGTGAGCCGCGATGGCAGGTCAAGACCTAGGAGGAGCTCTAGGGTACCGTTTGGCTTCAAATGAACCTTTGAAGGAGTCCGGGATGTCTCGACGTCCGCTCATCGCGATCCCGTCGCGTTTCGCCGCCACCACCTCCGCCCTGCGGTACGAGGCCGTGGTCACCGCCCGGGCGCTGGCCGACGCGGTGTACCGGGCGGGCGGGGAGCCGTTCCTCATGCACCCGGTCGACGCCGAGCGGGCGGCCGAGCGGCTCGCGGTGGCCGACGGACTGCTGCTGCCCGGCGGCGGCGACCTGGCCCCGCAGTCGTACGGCGAGGCCGTGGCACACGAGACGGTCTACGACGTGGACGCCGAGCAGGACGCCTTCGACCTGGCCGCCGCCGAGTACGCGCTGACGACCGGCCTGCCGACGCTGGCGATCTGCCGGGGGCTGCAGGTGGTCAACGTGCTGCGGGGAGGCAGGCTCCGGCAGCACATGGAGGCCGACCACCGTCACATGGTGCACCCGGTGACCGTACGGCCGGGCTCGCTGCTGGCCGGGATCACCGGGGAGAGCCGGATCAGCGCCTCGTGCTACCACCACCAGTGCGCCTCCGGGCTGGGTGAGGGCCTGGTGGCGGTGGCGCACGCCGTGGACGGCACGGTCGAGGCGGCCGAGCTGCCCGACGCGGCCGGGTGGTTCCTCGGGGTGCAGTGGCACCCGGAGGACACCGCCGCGAAGGACCCGGCCAACCAGTGCCTCTTCGACGCCCTGGTGGCCGCCTCCCGAAATTAAGGGTGATTGTTCCTATTTCATTCACCCTTGTCCCAGGCGTTTGCTGCATTGATCGGATGAAGGTGGTTACAACCGCATAACGATGCCGATAAAGCATGCATGGTGAAGTGCGTGAGTATTGTGATTGCAGGGGCTTGCGTGGCTATGGCCACTATTGCGGGATTTGTTCCCAGGGCCTACGCGGCGGACTACGCCACGGCGTGTGCGAATCCCACCGTTACCCTCACCAGCGGGAGCCCCGTGCCACCGATCTCCGCGGGCATGGTCGTGCTCTTCCAGGCGGGGACCTACAACAGCCTCTCGGCGATGGTGACCGGCGGTGGCGTCGCCTGCCTGGCCCCCGGGGCGAAGTGGACGGTGACCTCCTTCGGCGTCGCCCCGGTCGGGTCGATCTACGTGCGGGGCGAACTCGACGTGCAGACGCTCCAGGCGCTGAGCAACGGCTTCCGGCTGGAGAACGAGGGCACGGTCTCGGTGAGCGGCATCATCCAGGCCGGCGCGAACTCGATGCTGATCAACCACAAGGGGGCCACCTGGCAGGGCACCGGATCACAGACGCTGTTCGGTACGGCGAGCCTGACCAACGAGGGCACGATCGACCTGGTGGGCTCGCTGACGCTGGCCGAGCAGAGCTCGTTCACCAACGTCGGCGACACCACGGTCGGCGCCTTCCAGAACGGCTCGACCACGACGAACACCGGGACCATCACAGTCATCGGCTCGGCCACCACCTCGGGGACCCTCTACAACAGGTGCCTGGCCGACTTCCGGTTCGGCTACGAGTCCGAGGGCTCGACCCTCAATGAGGGCATAGTCCTGGCCACCGGCGGCACGCGGAACAGGATGGGTCTGTACATCTCCGGGACCTACACCAGCACCGCGACCGGCGTGACCAGCGGCAGTGACTTCACCATCGCCGTGACCGGGCAGATGACGGGCGCGGGGAGCTACCGCTTCACCGGCCTCACCGTGGTGGCGGGCAGCGCCGTCGGCAGTCCGCAGATCGTCTTCTACGACACCTCGCAGACGGGAAGCCAGATCTTCGACGTGGTGACGGGCACGGTGACCAACGTGGTCAGGGCCGTGGTGCCCCCGCCCGACCCCGCCGTCCTGCCCGCCGGATGCGCCGCGGCGGGGGTCGACCTGACCATCACCAAGTCGGTCAGCCCGGTGAGCTGATCGTCCGCGCTGTCTGACGAACTGGTCTGCCCTGGGTGTGGCACGATGCCGACAGACTGTGACCGGGTGTATAACTCGTGGAGTTTTCCCTGTTCAGCGACTTGATCGGCTTATGAGTGAAGAGATCGAACGCCGTATGGCCAATGGCTTTGTTGTCTCTGGCCTGCATCCAGGGACCGGCCGAAGCGGAAGAAACCGTGCGCGCCGGTCATGAGGTGGTCTTCGCCATGACCATCAGGAACGTGGGACCCGCGGTCGCGCGCGAGGTCGTCGTACGCGACCCGCTCGACGACCGGCTGACGTTCCTGTCGGTCAGCCCCGACTCCTGCGGTTACCGGGACCGGGTGCTGACCTGCCGGTTGGGGAGGCTGGGTCCGGAGGAGGCGGTCACCGTCGAGTGGCGGGGGCTGGTCTCTCCGGACACACCGGACGGTTACCGGCTGCGCAACGTCGCGAAGGTGTCGGGCGTGACCCCCGAGTCGCGTCTCGACAACAACCTCGGGCGCGCGGAGATCACGGTGACGAACCGGCCTCCGCACGTCAGGAGGCCTCCGCACATCAAGAGGCCTCCGCACGTCGAGAGGCCGCCCCTCTTCGAGAAGCCGCCGCTCGTCGCCGGACCGGCGCCGGTGCCCCGGGAGGAACTGCCGTTCACCGGCTTCCCCGCCTGGCTGCTCGGCCTGGCCGGGCTGCTGGTCGTCTCGGGCTCCGCCGTACGGTGGACGGCCCGCCGGACCGGTTGAGCCCTGCCCTGAAACCGCCGTGAAACCGTCCTAGAACCGTCCTGAGACACACAGCAGGCGGCTCCCGACAAGGGAGCCGCCTGAGCCATGTCGTGGCCGCTTCTGCGTCCGTTCGGTCCGTCGGGCTCGCCGTCCGCCTGGGCGGACGGCGAGCGCTACGGGAAGCGGGGTTATCCGGCCCGCACGGACTTGGTGATCGTCAGATCGGCCACGGCGTTGGTCGGCGTGTCGATCGTGACGGTGTTGTTGTCGGTGTCGGGGTCGGGGTTGTCACCGGTGACACTGGCGGTGTTGCTGACCGTTCCGGTCACGGTGGCGTCGACGTTGACGTTCAGCACGATGTCCGTGCTTTCTCCGGCGGGCAGGGTGCCGACCGGGCAGGTCACCACCTGTCCCGCGGCGGTGCAACCGGACGGTGTGCTGGAGACGAACGTCAGACCGGCGGGCAGGGTGTCGGTGACGACGACTCCGGTGTCGTCCGACGGCCCGTTGTTCGTGACCTTGATGGTGTAGGTGCCGGTACCACCGGAGTTCAGCGTGCCGGCCGTCTTGGTGATCGACAGGTCGGACTCGGCGGCGACGTTGATGTTGGCGTTGTTACTGGTCTCCGGCGTCGAGTTGTCGGAGTCGACGTCGGCGACGTTGGGAATGACGGTCCCGACCGGCGTGTCGGGCCGGACCCTGACCGTGATGTCCCAGGTCTGCGTCGCGCCGACGGCGAGCGAGGCGACCGTACACGTGACGACCTGACCCTCGGCCGTGCATCCCTCGGGCAGCGGGGGGACGATCTCAAGCCTGGGGTCCAGGGTGTCGGTGACCACGACGTTGGTGGCGACCGAGGGGCCGTTGTTGGTCACGCTCAGCGTGTAGATACCGGTCTGGCCCGCGTTGACGGTGGCCTCGGGGTCGGCCTGCCTGATCCGCAGGACCCGGGGTGTCTCGCGCAACACCGTGCGGTGGTGGACGACCAGCCGGGCCCTCTTCTGGTCGGCGGCCGCCCGTGCGCGGTGCCGGAGCACGGGCCCCCTGGCCGTCTTGGCCCTCCTGGCCACCTTGCCCATCCTGTCGACGTGGGCCGTCTTGGTGATCTTGGCGATCTTGCCGGCCCTGGGGGCGCCGGTCGTGCCGGCCGCGCTCGCCGAGGTCGGGAGGGCCATCATGAGCGCGCAGGTCACCGCTCCCACGGACAGCCACACCGAGCGACGAGAACGCAGGATAGCTTTGGCGAACAATGTCTCTTTTATCACGGTTCTCCTTTTAGGTAATAAAGCAATGCATGCTATTTCCTTGAGAAACGCGAGGTCGCGCACCAGGTGTGGTGTTTTGTCAATGGTTTGTAGTAGGGGTTTCCGATGGGGTGGTTAACGGAAAGCCGCGATGGTCTTCCGTTAACTCCCCGAGAGAAAGGCCAGGGGCAATCGTCCCGGAGTGGCAAATAGGGCCATATCAGCCGGGTTTTGTCCTTCAGGCCGGAAAGCGCAAAAGGGCGGGGTCCCACCCGGAGAACGAGTGGGACCCCGCCCGAGGCGGAGCGAAGGGGCTACTCGGCGCGGCGGCGGCCACCGCGACGCGGCGGAGCCGGGTTCTCCTTGCGGAGCTTCGCGCGACGCTCCTCGCCGTGCTCCTCAAGATGGGTGACGATCCGGCGCAGGGACTCCGCCAGGGTCACGGCCTCCTCGGCGTCGAGGTCGGTGACCACGAACGCCTCCTCGTCGTTGAAGGCGGGGAAGAGCCGCTCCATCAGGGAGACCCCCTCGGGGGTCAGCCGCAGCAGGGCCAGCCTGCCGTCGTCGGGATGCTGGCTGCGTACGGCCAGGCCACGGGACTCAAGGGTCTTGATGATGCCGGTCAGCGTGCCCTTGGAGATACCGGCCTCGGCGGCGACGTGCCGGGTCTCGATCTCCTCCCATATCCACACCACCCACAGCACGACGAACGCGCTCCAGGTCAGGTCGGCCACGCGCAGGGCGGAGTTCTCCAGGTGCTGTCGTACGGCGGTCGCCGCACGGTGCAGATTGGAGACGGCGGCCAGTGCCTCGCGTCTGATCGGGATGCTCCCGAGGCGGCGGCTGACCGCTTCCTCGGTCTCCGTCAATGAATAGTACGCGGGCACGCGAACTCCTCGATGTCGTACGGCGGGTGGTGGCCGGCCGGGAGGAACAGATCCTCACGCCATTTTCGACGGCGTCACTCCCTCCGCCGGTCAGGGGAGCGCTCTCCTTTCCATCCCAGCGGATGTCCGCCGCGCACGTCAACGGACTGGCGCCGGATATGACAGGACCCGTACGGGGTTGCACCGTACGGGTCCTGTCATATCCGGAAGGTCACTCGGCTCCGGAGCCACCCGCCTGCAGCAGGGTGCCGCCGTTCCAGACGACGCCGACCTGCCGGTAGTAGCCGCCGATGACCTCCTCGACGCGCAGCGCGGACAGCTCCTCGGTCGGGGCGTCGAACAGCTCGATCTCGGCGTCGCCCTTCCAGGCCTGGCCGCCCTCGAAGGACTGCCCGGCGCTGGAGATCAGCTCGTCGAGGGCCAGGCCGCCACCCGGCTCGATGGAGGGCAGCCAGCGGTTGTGGGCCATCGGGTGGCCGTTGACGAAGCCGTTGGTCTCGCTGGGCTCGTTCAGCCGTACGACGGCCTGGGCCAGACGGCGGTCGGCGGCGGCCAGGGTGGCGCCGAACGTGCCGCCCTCGCCGATGCGGGGCGCGGCCTGGCCGTACGGGTAGGGGCGGGTCTGGTGGATCGAGCCGAGCTTCTTGGGGTAGCCCTGGTGCATGCCGCGGGCGATCGCGAAGTCCTTGTCCACCCAGATGTAGACGCAGCGGGAGAAGGTGCGCCCCTCGAAGGCGCAGCGCACCACGACGAAGCACTCCTTGTACTGCGAGCGCACCGGGTCGAGGAGTTCCTCCTTGCTTCCCGAGCAGGACTGCCAGTCGGCCCAGATGATCGCGACCGCGCCGGGGTCCTCGTCGGCGAGGGTCAGGGGCTCGGGCAGCAGCTCGGCCACCCTGGCGGGGTCGGTGCGATACTCGACGGTGAGCAGATCACCGGAGTAGTACCACGGCGGAGCCGGGACCAGCGAGGAGCGGCCGGTCGCCGTCTTGGGAGTGAAGAAGCCGCGCACCGTGGCCACGATGTCTCCTTGCCTAGGGAACGTCTTGGACTGTTTGGGGCCATACGATATGCCTTGAACTGCGAGATGTCACGATGGGAACGGCCGCCTTCCTGGCTGGAGCCTTGTTCCCCGGCTGTTCGAGGCGTATGTTTTGCATCCAAACGAAATCCTGGGACGAACCAAGGGGGACGCAGTGAGCGCGGAGTCCGCAGAACGGACGGTCGAGCGCCTGAGCGAACAGGGCATCGACGTCGTCCGGGTCGGCTACCCCGATCTGATCGGCACCGAGCGCGGCAAGGACGTCCTGCTGGAACGCCTGCCCGACGTCGTCCACAGCGGTGTCGCCTTCTGCCAGGCCGTCTACTACACCTCACCCCAGGGGGACACCGTCCCCGTCCCCGGGGGTCTGGACCGGGGCCTGCCCGACGTCTCCATCCGCCCCGACTTGGGCACCCTGGTCGAGCTGCCCTGGGAGCCCGGCGTCGCCCACGTCCTCGGCGACGCCTACGACCCGGCGACCGGCGACCCCTTCCTCGAATCCCCCCGCCAGGTGCTGCGCGCTGCCGTCGCCCGCCTGGCCGACCTCGGCCTGACCGCCCTGGCCGGTCCCGAGCTTGAGTACTACCTGCTCGAACCCGACCCCACGCCCGGCTCGTCCAGCGGGTGGCGGCGCTACGACGACGCCCTGGGCAACGTCTACGTCACCGGGCGCAAGGGGGACCGCCTGTCCCACGTCCTGCGCACGCTGCGCACCCTGCGCAAGCTCGACATCGGCGTCACCATGGGCAACCACGAGTTCTCCGGCGGCCAGTTCGAGATCAACCTGCACCACTCGGAGGCCCTCGACGCCGCCGACCGCGCCTTCCGCTTCAAGGGCGCGATCAAGGAACTGGCCCGGCACGACGGCCTGATGGCCACCTTCATGGCCAAGCCCTTCGACGACGAGGGCGGCTCGGGCTTCCACGTCCACCTGTCATGTGTGGACGCCGAGGGCCGCAACGTCTTCGCCGCCCAGCACGGCGACCAGGACGCCGAGCACGGCCTGTCCGTCACCGCGCTGCACGCCATCGGCGGCGTGCTCGCCCACGCCCCGGCCCTGGCCGCGCTGCTCAACCCCACGATCAACTCCTACAAGCGCTTCGGCCCCGACACCCTGGCGCCCTGGCTCAACGACTGGGGGCTGGACAACCGCAGCGCCATGCTGCGCATCCCGCCGGAGCGCGGCGCGGGCAGCCGCATCGAGGTACGGCTCGGCGACGCCTCGGCCAACCCCTACCTGGGCATCGCGGGGTTGCTGGCCGCCGTCTACCTCGGCATCCGCGACCGGATCACGCCCCCGGCCCCGCTTGAGGGCTACGGCTACGACGCGACCAAGGCGCCGGTGCTGCCGATGACGCTGCCCGCCGCGCTGGACGCCTTCGAGGCCGACGCGGAGCTGACCGAGGTGCTGGGCAAGGAGTTCGCCGCGGCGTACCTGGCCTACAAGCGTGACGAGGTGCAGCGCTTCTCCAGGACCGTCACCGACTGGGAGTTCCGCGAGTACGCCTACCACCTCTGATGATCTTCCCGTCCCGGCCGGACTTTCGCGGGTCACGCGGCCGGGACGGGGAGCCAGGCGGTCAGTCGTCGAGAAGCACCGAGATGGCTCCCGAAGGGCACAGCCGCTCGGCCCGCTGGACCGCGGCCCGCTGGGCGGCCGGGGGCTCGGCGTCGAGAAGGACGACGGTGCCGTCGTCCTCGCTCTGGTCGAACACCTCGGGCACCGTGAGCGCGCACATGCCCGCGCCCACGCACCGTTGCGTGTCGGTGTGGATTTTCATCGGATCCTCCAGTATGTGTGGCCCGTGCGGTGGCGTGGGAGGAGATCGTTTGTCATCTCCCATAAAAGTACATGTGGTGTAAGTTTGCAATAAGTGCATAACATAATTCCATGCACTAAGATTCGCCCATGGGTGAGGTCCCCGGGCTGCGCGAACGCAAGAAACTCCGTACCAGACATGCTCTGATCTCCGGGGCCCTACGCCTCTTCCTGGAGAAGGGCTACGAACAGACGACCATCTCCGAGATCGCCATGGCCGCCGACGTCTCGACACGGACGTTCTTCAGCTACTTCGCGAGCAAGGAGGAGGTGGTCCTGTGCGACGCCAGGGAGAGCCTCGACCGCCTGCTGCGGACGTTCGCCGAACGCCGCCCTGACGAGGGCCCCGCCGACCTGCTGGCCCGCGCCGTGGAGACGATCTTCGAAACCCTGGCCGAGGACGCCGAGATGGGCTGGGAGATCACCGAGATCAACCGCCTGGTCATGAGCGTCCCCTCGCTCAGGGCGCAGGCGCTGCTGCTGATGTTCGACGTCCAGCACCAGATGGTCGAGGCCCTCCAGGACGCCTTCCCCGGCGAACTCGACGGCGTCGAGGCGTGCGCCGCCGTCGGCTCCGTGGTCGGGACCGCCAAACTCGCGATCTCCATGGGCCTGAAGCAGGGCGGCCCCGCCGAGGAGGTGCTCCAGGGGTGCAGAAGGGCCGTCGGCCTCGCCCTCGCCGGGCTGCGCGCCGTACCTCCCTTCGAGAGCTGACATTTCCTGACCTGGGTGGCCGTCGCGCGCCAGGGAGCGGGAAAAGGCGGGCCGCCGATGACCACGGCATGACCCTTTCCTGACCGAGGGGTTCCTAGCGTCTTCCCTGGGCCTGTTCCGCGGGGAGTCGCCCAGGTGTTCCGCGGGACGGGCCCTCGTTGGAACCAGGGCGACGGGGGCGGTCATGAGACGGCTGGAAGACGGACGAGGGTGGCTTCGCGCCGGCACGGCCCTGGTCATCGCGCTCGCGTGCGTGCCGGGATGCGGGAGCGGCCCCGCCGTACCGGCCGGCCCCGCCGAGCCCGCCGGGTCTCCGCACGGGCGGATCCCGGCGAGGGCGGAGCCGAAGACGCCGGACGTCTACGCCCACGACCGGCCGGGGATGCTCAGCCCGGCCGTGAGGGACTTCCCGCCGCGGGTCTACGTGCCCAACAGCGAGAGCGACACCGTCAGCGTGATCGACCCGAGGACCTACCGGGTGATCCGCGAGTTCCCCGTGCACGGACGGCCACAGCACGTCGTCCCCTCGTGGGACCTCAAGACGCTGTGGGTCAACAACAACGACGGCAACACGCTCACCCCGATTGACCCGAAGACCGGCAGACCGGGCAGGTCCATCCCCGTCGACGACCCCTACAACCTGTACTTCACCCCGGACGGCCGCACCGCCCTGGTGATGGCCGAACGCAACAACCGCCTCGACTTCCGCAACCCGCGCACCATGCGGCTGCGGTACTCGCTGCCGATGCCCTGCCGGGGCGTCAACCACGGCGACTTCACCGCCGACGAGACGGTCTTCCTGGCCAGCTGCGAGTTCTCCGGCCAGTTGGTGGCCGTGGACGTGGCCGCCAGGAAGGTCCGCGCCGTCGTCGACCTGACCCAGACGAAGGTGCCCCACGGCCACCCGGACACCGACGGCGTACGGCACGCCACGGCCGACGGCCACACGACGTCCCGAGGGCACGCGACGGTCGGTGGACATGCGCGGGTTGGGCATGCGAGGCCGGGTGGCCACGTGATGCCGGATGGGCGGGTGCCCGGGGGGCAGGTGAGGACCGGGGAGCACGCGCCGGGTGAGCATGCGGTGTCCGGAGGACATGCGATGTCCGGGGGGCATGTGCGGGCTGGGCACGTGATGCCAGGTGGCCACGTGATGCCGGATGGGCGGGCGCCCGTGGGCCACGTGGCGTCCAGGGGACATGGGATGGCCGGGGTTCCGGGGAGCATGCCGCAGGACGTCAAGTTGTCCCCCGACGGCACCACCTTCTACGTCGCCGACATGTCCAGGAACGGGGTGTGGCTCGTCGGCGCGAAGGACTTCCGGGTGAGACGCTTCGTCAGGACCGGAGAGGGAGCCCACGGCCTCTACGTCAGTCGTGACTCGAAGCTGCTGTACGTGTCCAACCGGGGTGAGGGGTCGGTCTCGGTCATCTCCTTCGCCCGCCACGAACCGGTCGCCACCTGGCGCATCCCCGGCGGCGGCTCACCGGACATGGGCGGCCTGTCCGCCGACGGGCGCCGCCTGTGGCTGTCCGGCAGGTACGACGGGGTCGTCTACGTCCTCGACACCGCCGACGGCCGTCTCATCCGCAAGATCCCCGTCGGCGCCGGACCGCACGGCCTGGCCGTCTACCCCCAGCCGGGACGCTACTCGCTCGGCCACACCGGGATCTTCCGGTGAACGGGGAGGCCGTGGTCGGACGGCGCCTGGTCCTGGGCCTCGGGCTCGTCGCCGCCCTCGGCGGCGTGGTCTCCTGCTCCACGGGCAGGAAGGGGCCGGGCGGGGCTCCTGAGATGGTCCCCGAGGCGGTTCCGCGGGCGTTCCCAGGGGAGACCTCCCTGGTGCCGACCCCCCGGCCCCTCTCCGTCCCGGCCGCTCCGGGCCTCGCCGTGGGGCCCTCTGCGAGCCCCGCTGTGGGCCCTCGCCAGGCCGTTCAAGAACCCTGGCAACCTTTCCCCGACGACCGGCACCCCGCCCCGGGCCCCTGGCGGCCCACCGCTCCCGGGCAGGCCGCCTCGGATCTCCAGCACCCCGTCCGGAGATCGTGGCGGCCCGCCTCCGATCCTCCAGATTTTCAGAGCCCCGCCCCAGGCCCCTGGCAGACCGCCCCCGGTCCCGGGCAGGCCGTACCGGACCCGTGGCAGGCCCTGGGCATCCACCCCGCCCCCGCTCCCGGTCCCGCCGCCACCCCGGCCACCCGGAAGCGCATGTCCGCCAGGAGGCGGTCCGGTGCCGGGCGCATGGCCCGCGAGGTGAGCAACGGTCCCCGGGACCGGCCGAAGGTCGCGCTGACCTTCCACGGCGCCGGACCGGCCGACCTGGCCGAACGCGTCCTGTCCGAGGCCGAACGGCACGGCGCCCACCTGACGGTCCTCGCGGTCGGCGACTGGCTCGCCCGGCATCCCCGGATGGCCCGGCGCGTCCTGGCCGGTGGCCACGACCTGGGCAACCACACCGAGCACCACCTGGACATCTCCTCGATGGGGGAGCGCGAGGCCTACGACGAGATCGCCCGGTGCGCCGCCAGGCTGCGCCGCCTCACCGGGACGATCGGCTCCTACTTCAGGCCGTCGAGAGCCCACCACGCCACACCCATGGTCCGCGAACTCGCGGCCCGCGTCGGCTACCGGACCTGCCTGTCCTACGACGTGGACTCCGACGACCACAACGACCCCGGAGTCGCGACCGTCACGGCCAACGTCCTGGACACCGTACGGCCGGGCTCGATCGTCAGCCTGCACCTGGGCCACCCAGGTACGGCGGAGGCGATGCCCCACATCCTCAGGGGCCTTGCCCGCCGCCGCCTCAACCCGGTGACCGTCACCGACCTCCTCGCCCTCTGACGGTCAGGGCTTTCTGGCGAGGGCACCGTACTGGGAGATCCGGGTGGGGACCGCACCGATCTCGGGGAGATCGGGGCGCCACAGGGAGCACGAGACCAGGCCGGGGTCGAGGATGTCGAGACCGTCGAAGAAGCGGGCGATCTCCTCGCCGCTGCGGGCGGTGATCGGGGGCGTGGCGTGCTCGTTCCAGAACCGCATCGCCTCGACGTTCGCCTCCCCGCCCAGTTCCAGGGTCGGGTGGGTGAGCACCAGGTAGCTGCCCGAGGGCACCGCCGCCATCAGCCCGCGCACGATGGCCAGCGCCTCGTCGGTGTCGAGGATGAAGTTCAGGATGCCCAGCAGCATGACCGCGACGGGCCGGTCGAGCTCCAGCGTCCTGGCGGCCTCGCGCAGGATCTTCGCGGTGTCGCGGGCGTCGGCGTCGATGTAGTCGGTCGCGCCCTCGGGCGTGCTCGTCAGCAGGGCGCGGGCGTGCACCAGCACGAGGGGGTCGTTGTCGACGTAGACGATCCGCGACTCGGGGGCGAGGCGCTGGGCGACCTCGTGGGTGTTGTCCACGGTCGGCAGGCCGGTCCCGACGTCGAGGAACTGCCTGACGCCCGCCTGCCCGGCGAGGTGGCTGACCACGCGGCCGAGGAAGGCGCGGTCGGCGCGGGCGACGTGCACGATGTTCGGGAACATGCCGAAGACCCGTTCGCCGACCTCACGGTCCGCCGGGTAGTGGTCCTTACCGCCAAGCCAGTAGTTCCAGACCCTGGCGTTGTGCGCGACCCCGGGGTTCAGCCTGCTGGCCTCGGAGAAACCCGTCCTGTCGTCCACAAGCTCTCCCTGCTCCCGCGTCATGACGCCTCCGTCATGATCATTAGGATGATAATGAACACTTGGTTCCATGGATTCATCCCCCTGTGCCGGACCTGTCCGGCATGTAAAGCTTGGACCCGGCCGTACATCCTGAATAGGGAGCGAGCGTGCGTACTGTTCGGACGAGCATGACCTCGTCGGAGGAGAACCTCACGCCTGACTACCGGCGGACGGGACCAACGGTGGCGCGGATGCTGGTCGGCGCGCAGCTGCGCCGGCTGCGCGAGGCCAGGGGCGTCACCCGCGAGGAGGCCGGGGAGTACATCCGGGCCTCGCACTCCAAGATCAGCAGGCTGGAGCTCGGCCGTACCAGCTTCAAACGGCGTGACGTGGCCGACCTCCTCACCCTGTACGGCGTGGCGGGCGAGGCCGAGCGCGCGACGCTGCTCTCGCTGGCCGAGCAGGCGAACTGCCGGGGTGGTGGCAGGACTACCACGACGTGGTACCCGACTGGTTCGAGGCCTTCCTCGGCCTCGAACAGGCCGCGAGCGTCATCCGCAGCTACGAGGTCCAGTTCGTCCCCGGCCTGTTGCAGACCGAGGGCTACGCGCGGGCCGTCGTCCAGCTCGGCCGTCGCGACGTCAGCCCCCTGGAGGCCGAAAGGCGGGTGGCCCTGCGGCTGCGGCGCCAAGAACTGCTGCTCCGGAGGAACCCGCCGAAGCTGTGGATGGTGATCGACGAGGCCGCGCTACGCCGTCTCATCGGCGGCTCCGTGACGATGCGCGCCCAGATCGAGCACCTCATCCGCCTGTCCGCACTGCCCCACGTCACCCTGCAGATCATGCCGTTCCACATGGGAGGACACGCCTGCGCGGCGGGCCCCATCACGATCCTGCGCTTCCCCGAGGGGGAACTGCCCGACGTGGTCTACCTCGAACAACTCGCCGGTGCCCTCTACCTGGACAAACCTTCGGAGACCGAGAAGTACTGGCACGTCATGAACAGCCTCGACATAGAAGCCGAACAACCGAACGCGACCCCGGTGATCCTGGAGCGAATCCTCAAGGAACTGTGAGGGCTTCGGGCTTTCGCTGAGGGTGTGTTTCTGTCGTCTTCATGTCCGCTTGCGCGGGAAGGGGCGTCGTAGGCTGCGGGCATGATTCGCGCGGTGGTGTTCGATGTCGGTGAGTGCCTGGTGGACGAGAGCCGTGAGTACGGCACCTGGGCGGACTGGCTCGGTGTTCCCCGGCATACCTTCAGTGCCGTGTTCGGTGCGGTGATCGCTCAGGGGCGTGATTACCGGGAGACCTTCCAGGTGTTTCGTCCAGGGTTCGACCTGGACAAGGAGCGGGAGGTTCGTGCGGCGGCGGGCCGGGCGGAGACCTTCGGTGAGGAGGATCTCTACCCGGATGTACGGCCCGCGCTGGCGGCGTTGCGCGAGGCCGGTCTGTGGCTGGGGATCGCCGGTAACCAGACCGTGCGGGCCGGTCGCATCCTGCGTGAGCTGTTCGCCAAGGACGTGGACCTGATCGGCACCTCCGACGACTGGGGGGCGGCCAAACCTGACCCGTTGTTCTTCACGCGGCTGGCTGAGATGGTGCCGTTCGCGGCCGGGGAGATCTTGTATGTGGGGGATCGCCTGGACAACGACATCCGCCCGGCGGTGGCGGCGGGGATGAGGACCGCGCTGGTCAGGCGCGGCCCGTGGGGGACCATCCAGCAGGCCGATCCGGAGGCCGCCCGGCTGCCCAGCCTGCGCCTTGACTCCCTGGCCGACCTGCTGGGCGGGATAGAGACGCTCAACGCTGAAGCGCGATGAGGGTGGTGCGCCACTCGTACAGGTGATCGTCCAGTTGGAGAACGCAGTCGAGGTCGGCCCATCGTTCGAGGGCTCGCCGTACCTCGCGGACGCGTTCCATTCCTGTGGCATACCAGGTGATCGACAGTTGGTCGAGGGCTTCGCCGGCGTGGGCGCATGCGGCTTCGGGGTTGCCTTCGGCGGCCTCGACGGCGGCCAGGTCGCCCAGGACGACGGTGCGCTGTTTCCTGGCCTCGTCGGGCAGTTCGTCCAGAACGTGAAGAAGGGTCTGGCGGGCCTGGGGAAGGTGGCCTGCTTTGAGCTGGGTGTTGCCTTTGAAGGAGGCCAGACGGATCGGTGAGAACCAGTCGAACCACTCCGGCAGCGGGGTTTCGTCAGCGTCGGCCAGGGCGTCTTCTGCCTTGGTGATGACGCGTAGTGCTTCCCGGTGCTTGCCGCATCGTGTCTCACATTCCGCTTCGACCGCGTACAGCCAGGCCGTGAAGAGCGCGGGTGTGGAACCCGCACGTCGCATGTAGGCACGGGCGGCGCGGAGTCGTTCGGCGGCTCCGTCCCGGTCTCCTGCCCAGCCGGGCACGAAGGCGGCGTGGCCCAGGATGGCGGCGCCGAGCAGTTGGTCGTCGGCGGCTCCGGCCGCCTGCAGAGCTTCGACGAACCTGGCGTCGGCCTCGTTCGGCTGGCGCAGGTCGAAGAACTCGATGCGGCCCACCAGCAGGAGGGACTCGGCCAGGGCTGTGGCGAGGACGCGTCGGGGCGCGCCGCTCATCTCGCTGAGCAGCTGGGTGCCGAATCGTGTGTGTTCTGTCGCTGCGGCGCGGATCAGGGGTGGTTGGACGCGCCAGTACAGCCGTCTGTGCGCCTTGGTCACAGAGGCGTAGTCCACTGCGATCGACGCCGGTTGGGTCGTGGTCGTCGGAGATGGCAGAGGCAGCGGTGGGGTGACCGACATGGTGGTCGAGGTTCGGGGCGTTGCGTTCTGCCGTTCGGGTTGGGCGCCCCAGGGCGGGGTGAATCCCAGCTGCGAGATCGGCAGCCCGAGGATGTGCTCAAGTAGGCGCTGGTGAACGGCGTGTGGCCATGGCGGGTTGGCGCTCTCCCAGCGGCGTACCTGTCGAAGGCTCACCTCGGTGTGGTCCACGCCGAGTTCGCTTCCGGCGCGGGCGAGCGCGTCCACCAGGGCTTGTTGTGAGGCGTATCCGGCGTGCTGGCGGGCTGCTTTGAGGTGAACGTTGCCGGACTCTCGCGGCATGACGGCCTCCAACCTTGAGCTACTACAGGACTTCAGAGTACAAAAAAGGCTACCTGAGGGGTAGCTAGCTGCGCATATTCGCTGGCTACGTCCTTTAAGAGTCCTCTGAAAGTCCTCTAGATGGCCTTCTCTGGGTCGTGTGGCTGCCTCACCATTACAGACGACGAGCTCAGGCATCCATTTATGGGTTGGCCTGCCGGTAGCGGTCTTGCGCGCGGTCCATACCGCCGACGTGAAAGGCCTGCCAGGGCAGCAACGTGGATACCTGACCCCTGCAACAGCCACAAGCTCTACCGAACAAAGGGACTCCAGGTCCCTACTGCCCGCAGGCGGACCCGCCCGGTGGCCGGACCGCCGGAACGAGTTCTTGATCAGAACAAGGGAGGCCCGAGCCGTGCACGAAGGCAAGTCCGAAACGGCCGCACCGGCGATCCCGGGGTGGCGGTTGATCATCAGCGACGCCGGACGGTTCTGGGCGATCCGCAATCGGGCGTTCCCGCGTACGGCATTGCGCGCTGGGGCCGAGCCGACCGTGGACGCCGACACCTTCGAGCAGGTCCAGGAGGCCGTGGCCGCGCAGGAGGAGAAGGCTCGCGACGCTGTTGCGGGGGTGGTTTCGTGACCGGGCGGCATCGGGATGGCCTGCCGTACGCGCCGGTGTATCGGCGGGTGTGGGACGGGCCTGCGCGGGCTGAGGCCGAGCGGATCGATCAGGTGTGGGCCGAGTGGACGGTGCTCTACAGCCTGGGGCGACGGTCCTTCTACGCCATGGCCGCCTGGGACGGCCCGCGTCCGGTGATCGTCGAGGACGTCACAGGCGACGGGTTGGAGGAGCGGATGCGGGAGGCGGAGATGATCCGGGCGATGCGGCTCGCGGCTTCCACGTCGAAGTCTTCCCCGGCGCCGGTTCGTGGTGGGGCTTCCCGTAGGAGGGGTGGGGCGCTCGGTGAGGAGTCGGCGTTCGCTGGGGGACGGCGTTCGCCGGGTGGGAGGGCGGCATGATGCTCCCGGCCTGGGTTCCTCGTCAAGTTTCTGAGTTTTCAGATCGAGCCTGTAACTCCGTGCAGACGGCTCACCCGGACTGGCTCGTCTTCCACAGCTCGCGGTCCGGCCTGTGGAGCGCCTACCGAAGCGTCCTGCCCGGCAGGCCGTACCCCGGAAAGGTGCTGTTGGTGCGGGCCGAGTCCGCCGAGGAGCTGGACCGTAAGTTGAGCGCCCAGGTGTCTCCGGTGGTGCCGCCGAGCATCCAGGCCGTCGCCGTCGCCCGCGCCCTCCAGTCCGCTCGGGTCAGGCAGTTGGCGAGGGCATCCGGTCTGGTCCAGGCCGCTCGAACCGTACGGACCGGTCAGGGCGCCGCGCTGGATCGTCCCACCGGACTGCGCAGGTTGCTGCGCTCGTGAAGCCGGTACGGCGGGCGGTGGAAATTCATCCCACCCGCTGCTCGCCGTACCCCATGAACGTGCGGTCCAGGTAGGAGGGACCTGGACCGCACATCTTCGCAAGGCGGCTCCCATGCACGTTCTGAGCGTGTTGGGGAAGGGGAGTCGTCTGGCGCACCGGCCCCGCATCGGGGCCGGTCCTCCTCCAGGGTGCCCGGCCGTCGTGCTCCCCGGCTCGGGGTCGGGCACCCGCCCTCACTTCTTCGACTCTTCCTCGGCTCCCGGAACACCTCTGGAACAACCCCGGGAGGCTCTCGGAACAACTCCCGGAATCAGGGACGACCATGACCGAGTACGAACGCCGGTTGATCGACCTGCTCACCAGCACCCACCCCGCCTGGCGCTACGAACACCTCCACCTGCCCGGCCTGCCCCGATGGTGGGCCATTCGCTACAAGCCG